>NZ_NEUB01000235.1 GCF_002910825.1 Streptomyces sp. SM1
GGCCAACCTAACCTTACCTGCCACCCGGAGGCCACAAAAGAGAGGTGGGGGGCTCCTCCGGCCGGCGCCGGCCTCCTTGGACGATCCCCCGCGTCGCCCAAGGAGGCCGACAACCCGGAACGGGCCCAAGGGCCCGCCGGACGCGTTGAATATAGTTGGCTGGCAGCCAGTCAACGCAGGAGTCCAGCATGTCCCCGCGCAGCGCCCTGGTCAATGAAGAGTTGCGGAGGCGTTCGAAGGAACGGCTCCTGCACGCCGCCGTGGAGCTGGTCGACGAGCACGGATACGAGGCGACGACGCTCGGCGACATCGCCGACCGGGCCGGTTCCGCGCGGGGCCTCGTTTCGTACTACTTCCCGGGAAAACGCCAGCTCGTGCAGTCCGCCGTGCACCGGCTGATGCACCGCACACTGGAGGAGGCCCTGGAGCGGGAGCCGCGCGCGGAGGACGGCCGGGAGCGGATGGCGCGGGCCATCGACGCGATCCTCGGCCTGGCACGGGAAAGGCCGGTACTGATGCGCCAGCACATGGCCGGACTGCTGCAGGCCGAGGGTTTCCTTCCCTGCCCCGAACAACGGCGTCTGGCCGAACTGCTGAGCGACACCGTCGCCCGGCACGGCTCCGAGGACGTCGGGGCCGACTACCCCATGCTGCGCGCCCTGCTGATGGGCGCCGTGTACGCGGCCGTGATGCCGGGCGCGCCGCTGTCCGTGCCCGCACTGCGCGCGGAGTTGTTCAAGCGCTACCGGCTCGACTGGGAGATGGGTGTCCCGCCGGACACCGGAGCACCCGGCGGGACGTGTGGGAAGGACCGGACGGACATGGCCCGGTTCTTCGCGACGGAGCCGGACGGTCAGTCGAAGTAGTCCGGCTGCGTCTGTACGTTGAGCTCACGCATGTGGACCCAGCGGGCCGGGTCCGTGCGCCGGTCGTCGATCCTCAGGACGTCGAAGCCCTTGGCGATGTCGTTGGAGTAGATGTAGCCGTTGTAGTAGTACGCCGACCAGGAACCGCCGGTGGCGATCCGCTCCGTGGACAGCGGACCGCGCTCGAAGTACGCGATCTCCCTGGGCTTCGAGGAGTTGGTGAAGTCCCAGACGGAGACGCCGCCCTGGTACCAGGCCTGGACCATCAGGTCCCGGCCCCGGACCGGGATCAGCGAGCCGTTGTGGGCCACGCAGTTCTCGGTGTCCGCCTGGTGGCGCGGGATCTTGAAGTAGCTGCGGAAGACCAGCTTGCTCCGCTCGCCCTTGCCGACGATGTCGTAGATGCCGTCCGCGCCGCGGTCGGGGCCGATCTCCGCGTTGCAGGTGGCCGCGCCGCCGCCGCCCAGCTCGTCGGTGAAGACGACCTTGCGGGCCGTCTGGTTGAAGGTCGCCGAGTGCCAGAACGCGAAGTTGACGTTGTCCTGCACGCGGTCGATCACCCGGGGACGCTCCGGGTTCTCGATGGAGAACAGGATGCCGTCGCCCATGCAGGCACCGGCGGCCAGGTCCTTCGAGGGCAGCACGGTGATGTCGTGGCAGCCGGTGGTCTTGGAGACACCCGGGTTGGTGGGGGCGCCCGGGTTGCCGCCGCCGTCCGGCCCCTCACCCGGGAACAGCACCGGGAAGCCGACGACCGCCGCCTTGTGCGGCGCCTTGCGCGGCACCTTGATCACGGAGATGCCGTCGTGCGGCGGCCGGCAGTCGGGGTACGCCGCGTTCGGCGAGTACGAGGAGACGTAGACGTAGACGTTCCTGCGCTCGGGCACCAGCGTGTGGGTGTGCGAGCCGCAGGCGGTCTCGACGGCGGCGACGTAGCGCGGGTTCCGCTTGTCGCTGATGTCGAAGACCTTCATGCCCTCCCACGAGGACTTCTCGGTCGCCGGCTGGGTGGTGCTGTTGCAGCTGCTGTCGCTGCGCGAGGAGTCGGTGGACAGGAACAGCAGGTCGCCGGAGACGGAGATGTCGTTCTGCGAGCCGGGGCACAGAACCTGGGCCACCGTTCTGGGCGCCCTGGGGTTCCTGATGTCGAAGATGCGGAAGCCGTCGTAGTTGCCGGCGAAGGCGTACCGGCCCTGGAACGCCAGGTCCGAGTTGGTGCCGGACAGCACGTCCTTGGGGATGTTGGCCACGTGCCGGATGTTGTCGGAGTGGACGATCTCGTCCTGGCCGGGTATCTCGCCGCTCTCGATGGCCTTGCGGGCCTCGGCCTGGTCGCTGCGCGAGACCTCCTTCCCCTCGGTGGGCGAGTCCCCGGGGTCGGGGATCGCCGCGGCCGGCGAGGCGGTGAGCAGGGCGGCCAGCAGACCACCGGCCGCCGTGGCGACTCCCAGCCGTCTGCGCCGGGTTCGGGAACCTCTCAACAGGATCACTGTTTTCCTCCCTGGTTCCGTTCGCGTCGGAACGGTTTTCGCTCCGGCAGTATCGTCTTGGGCATGCACATACCAACAGAGGGCAACGCCATCGCAACGAAGTTTTTTGATCAACGTTGCGCGGAAGCGTGCTAGGACGGTCGTCGACACTCACGAGGTGTCCCGCAACCCCCCTGCCACAGGAGGTCCTTGTGCACTACCGCCGCGTGCCGCCCCTGTCCGTCGTCGCCGCCGGGCTGACCGCCCTGGCCGTACTCGGGCTCGTGGGCTGCGACTCCGGCACGGACGACACCAAGTCCTCGGCGGCGAGCGGACCTTCGGTCCTCGCACCCGGAGCGCCCGGTGAGGAGAACCGCACGCTGTCGGCCGAGGAGGCGTCGCGGCAGCGCGCGGAGGACGACTCCCCCAACTCCGCCGACGTGTCGTACGCGCGGATGATGATCGGGCATCACGCGCAGGCCCTGGAGATGACCGGGCTGGTGCCGGACCGCGCCGAGTCGCCGAAGATCGTCGGACTGGCCGAGCGCATCGCCGCCGCCCAGGGGCCGGAGATCGAGGCGATGAGGGGCTGGCTGAAGAGCCACGGCAAGCCGGAGCGGGACGACGGGCACGGGCACGACCACGCGACGATGCCGGGGATGGCCACGACGGCCCAGCTGAAGCAGCTGCGCACGGCTGACGGCAAGGCCTTCGACCAGCTCTTCCTCACCCTGATGATGACCCATCACCAGGGGGCGATCACCATGTCCACCGAGGTGAAGGCACAGGGCAACAACATCTGGATCGAGGAGATGGCGGACGACGTGGTGGCCCAGCAGACGAGCGAGATCAGCCGGATGCGCGA
>NZ_NEUB01000236.1 GCF_002910825.1 Streptomyces sp. SM1
GTGTGCCGGCCGGACACCTCCTCCAGCAGTTCCGCGAGCACCTCCTCGTTGGTGTGCGCGGGCCGCCATCCGGCTGCGTGCAGCCGGCTCCCGCTGACCACCCAGGGGTACATCGTGTAGGCCAGGTCGCCGGCCGGGGACGGGGTGAGCCCGATCCGGTGCAGCCGGGCCGCCGCGCCGAGCGCGACCGCCGACGGCAGCTCCATCCGGCGGATCCCGCTGAGCTCCTCGACCTCCTCCTGCTCCAGCCAGCCGTCGCAGCCGACGGCCAGTTCGCCCTCGGCCTTCTCCAGCACGGCGTATTCCAGGGCACTGCACAGGTCCTCGACGTGGCAGAACTGCCACGCGGGCCGTGATCCGGCCACCACGAGCAGCCGAGGCGACTCGAAATACCTGGTCAGAGCGGTGTCGCTGTTGCCCACCAGTACGGCGGGGCGGACGACGGTGACATTGAGGCCGGGGTGCGCGCGCGGTCCCCGGCGGGCCAGCCGCTCGATCTCCAGAAGGTCGCCGACACCCGTGGCCTCCGCCGTGGCACGCAACTCCGCGTCCTCGGACAGCGGCAGCTCGTTGTCAGGCAGCGCCCCGTAGACCATCGTCGAGGTGCACAGCACCACCCGGTGCACCCCGGCGGCCGCCGCGGCCGTCAGCACGGTCTGGGTGCCCCGTACGTTGTAGGCCGTCCGCGCGGCGGCGTCGGTCTCCAGATCGAGGTCGAGCGCCAGGTGGACCACGACGTCGGCCCCGCGCAGCTTGTCCGCGATGGCGGGATCGCGTACGTCCAGGATGTGCCAGAGCGCCTCGGCGCATTCGCCGCGCCGCTCGTCGATACCGATGACCTGCTTGATCTCCTCCGATGCGGCGAGCCGCGCGGTGAGCAGCGCACCGACGCCGGACGCGGCTCCGGTGACCGCGACGACGGGCCCGCGTGGCGCGGCCGTCCTGTCGGCGCGCTGCTCCCGCGTCGAGGGGTGGTGGTCGGGTGACGGGTGGGTTGACTCGTTTCGCGCTGCGCGAACCTGCGGATCTGGGGAACTCACCGGGCGTCTCCAGCGGTTGTCTTCAGTACGGGCGCAAGCGACGCGTACGTACCAGGTGGCATCCATCCTGCCGCAGGCGTTCTGTCGGCGAAGCACCGAGGCCCGATCCGCTTCAGGTGTCTACGCTGGGTGGTGTTGTCGGGCAACCGTGCCGCCGGAAAGAACCGGTGGCCCTACCAGCCGAGGAAACCCGTGAGTGACACCCCATTCGGATTCGGCCTTCCGCCGGAGGAGCCGGACGACGGCGACGAGGGCAAGAAGAAGGACCCGCAGAGCGGCGGTGGTCAGGGCCCGGCCGGGCCGTTCGGTTTCGGTGTGCCCGGAGCCGGAGGCTTTGGCGGCCCGGGCGCGGACAATCCGTTCGCCGCGATGTTCGGGTCGCTGAACCCCAACGACCTGGGCGCCGCGTTCCAGCAGCTCGGCCAGATGCTGTCCTACGAGGGCGGGCCGGTGAACTGGGACATGGCCAAGCAGATCGCCCGGCAGACGGTCTCCCAGGGGACCGCGGAGGGCTCGAAGGACGCGAGCGTCGGCCCCGCGGACCGCAAGGCCGTCGAGGAAGCGGTCCGTCTGGCCGATCTGTGGCTGGACGACGCCACCTCTCTGCCGTCGGGCGCCAACTCGGCCGTGGCCTGGAGCCGCGCGGAGTGGGTCGAGGCCACCCTGC
Organism: Streptomyces sp. SM1; assembly: GCF_002910825.1. Classification (GTDB taxonomy): domain Bacteria; phylum Actinomycetota; class Actinomycetes; order Streptomycetales; family Streptomycetaceae; genus Streptomyces; species Streptomyces okerensis. The sequence continues at coordinate 1,708 of NZ_NEUB01000236.1, forward strand.
CGGCCTGGCGCGAGCTGGTCGACCCGGTCGCCGAGCGCGTCGGCAACGCGATGGGCGACGTCCTGCCGGAGGAGATGCAGGCCATGGCCGGCCCGCTGATCGGCATGATGCGCTCCATGGGCGGCGCCATGTTCGGCACGCAGATCGGGCAGGCCGTCGGCGTGCTCGCCGGCGAGGTCGTCGGTTCGTCCGACATCGGCCTGCCGCTGGGACCCGCCCGCCGCGCCGCGCTGCTGCCGCTGAACATCGAGACCTTCGGCAAGGACCTGGGCGTCCCCCAGGAGGAGGTGCGGCTGTATCTTGCCCTGCGCGAGGCCGCCCACCAGCGCCTGTTCGCGCATGTCCCCTGGCTGCGCTCGCACCTGTTCGGCGCGGTCGACGGCTATGCGCGCGGGATCAAGGTCGACACCGGCAAGCTGGAGGACGTGGTCGGCCAGTTCGACCCGCAGAATCCCGAGCAGCTGCAGGAGGCCCTCCAGCAGGGCATGTTCCAGCCGGAGGACACGCCGGAGCAGAAGGCGGCCCTGGCCCGTCTGGAGACGGCGCTGGCGCTGGTCGAGGGCTGGGTCGACGCGGTCGTCCACGCGGCCGCCAAGCCGCGGCTGTCGTCGGCCGACGCGCTGCGTGAGACGCTGCGCCGCCGCCGGGCCTCGGGTGGCCCGGCCGAGCAGACGTTCGCCACGCTGATCGGTCTGGAGCTGCGTCCGCGCCGGCTGCGCGACGCCTCGCGGCTGTGGGCCTCGCTCACCGACGCCCGCGGAGTCGACGGCAGGGACGCCCTGTGGGCGCACCCGGACATGCTGCCGACGGCCACGGATCTGGACGATCCGGACGGTTTCGTACACCGTGAGCAGATCGACTTCTCCGAGCTGGACAAGATGCTCGGCGAGGCCGCCGACAAACCCGGCCTCAAGAAGGAGAAGAACGAGGGCGAGGACGAGAACAAGGGCGACGGCAGCGAGTGAACCTGCACGACGACGCGGTCCTCGTACTCAAGGGGTACGAGGACCAGCAAGAGCTGCGACAGGCCTATCTGGAGCACCTCGCCGCGCATCCGGGCGGCATGTGGAAGGCCTGCGAAGCCGGCCACGTCACCGCGAGCGCCCTGGTGATCGACCCCGAGCGCGGCCGGGTCCTGCTCACCCTGCACAGGAAACTGCGGATGTGGCTCCAGATGGGCGGCCACTGCGAGCCGGGGGACGCCTCGCTCGCCGCGGCGGCGCTGCGGGAGGCGACGGAGGAGTCCGGCATCCCGGACCTGGCGCTTCTGGCGGGCGGGCCCGTGCGGCTGGACCGGCATCCGATCCCGTCGCCCTGCCACTGGCACTTCGACGTCCAGTACGCCGCGGTGGCCGCGCCCGGAGCGGCGCACGCGATCAGCGACGAGTCCCTCGACCTGCGCTGGTTCTCCTACGACGAGATCGCCGACGTGGCCGACGCGTCGGTTCTCCGGCTGACCGAGGCGACCCGGGCGAGGCTGGGCGTCTGACCACGCACGCGGGGCGGCGCGGGCCGGGGCGGCGCGAGAAGCGTGCGCGTCACGGGCCTGTGCGTAAGGGGCGAACACCCTTGTGGTCGCCCCTTACCTGTGTCCGCGCGCCGGTCAGCTCCAGGCGTTGCCCTGGTTCTGGCCGCGGACGCCCTGCTGCCCCATGCCGTACTGCGCGGCGAGCCCGGAGCCGATCTGGGCGTTCTGCGGCGGCAGCAACTCGCTGGGCTGGACGAGCGCGAAGCCGCTGCCCATGAAGCTGAGCTCCCAGCCCTCACCCGTGCTGCCACGCCGGCGCCACACCCCCGAGGAGTGGGTCTGGGCCTGCATCTGCACGCGCAGCGAGGTGGACCAGGCGACGATGGCGTCGGCGTCGCAGTTGACGTACTTGTCCGGGGTGACCTGCATCAGCAGCGGCATGCCGGAGGTCATCAGGGCGACCTTGCCGGTGCCGGTGATGTTGAGCTGGTACTTCCCGGAGCCGGAGATGCCGTACAGGCTGTCGACGGCGATGACCTCGTGGTGCAGCGAGGAGTCCATCGCGAGCACATAGCTGCTGTCGACGGTCAGCCCGTCCCCCTCCACCTCCATGATGTGGATGCGCTGGGCGAGGTTGGCGAGGAAGACCGTGCCCTGCCCGTGGCAGCGCATCAGGTCGAGGCCCTCACCGGTGCGCGCACGCGCGCGTGACGCGCTGTTGCCCTGGTACTCGGCGTCGAACTCCATGAGTCCCTGGTAGGCGACCATGCTGCCCTTGCGGGCGAGGATGTCGTCGTGGCCCTCCAGGGCGATGCGGAGCATCTGCTGGTTCTGCAGGCTCCAGCGCTCCTGGGTCTGCTGGTCGTTGAAGGCGAAAAGCGGGCTCTGCATGATGTGGTTGCTCCCCCTCAGCCCCGGACCCGGAGACGGTCGGTGCTGTCCTCACTGGGCTGGACGACGACGATGCCCTGACCGGAGAAGGCCATCTGGTAGGCCTCGCCGCTGCCGCGGCCGATCAGCGACTGGGCGCGGAAGCTCCGCTTGCCCTTCACCTTGAGGTTCGGGGACCAGGCGACCAGCGCGTCCGGGTCGACGTACGTCTCGTCGTCGCCGCCACCGCAGTCGACGACTATGGGCTTGCCGCGCGAGGTCAGCGCGACCCAGCCCTGCCCGGAGATCTTGGTGTTCCACAGGCCCTGTCCGGCGAACTTCGCCAGGCCCTTGACCCGCTCCACGCCCCATGTGAGATGGGCGTCGAAGGCGAGCAGGTTGGTGGCGTTGACGGAGATGCCGTCACCGTTGAGATTGATCACCACGACGTTGGCGCCGTAGTCGGCGAGGCACAGCAGGCCGTCTCCGGAGCACTTCATCAGGGGCGCGCCCTCGCCGGTCATCCAGTCCTTGGCGATCTGGCGGACGGCGGGCGGGTTGGGCTCGTACTGGACGAACCCTTCGTAGGCGACCATCGAGCCCACGCGCGCGAGAAGGTCGTTACCCGTCTGCATGGCGACCTTCAGCATGTGGTTGCCGTGGTTCTCCATGCGGGCGGTGACGGGGGCGGGGGCGTAGCCCGCGAGTGGCTGGTTCATGACGGGCTCCCTCAGATCTCGTACGGCTGGACGACGATGAAGTTGCCGGGGGCGCCCCGGAACTGGAGGTTGACGCTCTCCCCGGTGTCCCCCGGGTAGGAGTTGCGCCGCATCCGCACCTGGCTGGAGACGACCACCTGGGAGGCGGCCGACCAGGCGACCACCGCGTTGCAGTCGGCGAAGGTGGTGGGGGTGACCGGCAGCACCACGGGCGTGCCGTGGGTCTTCACGACGATCGTGCCGGTGCCCTGGAACTGCATCGTGAACAGCGCGCCGCCAGGGATGCCGTGGCCCTCGATGCGGCGGACCTCGTACTGGAGCGTCTCGTCGAAGGCGAGGACGTTCTCGGCGGAGACGCACACGGCGTCGCCCTGGAGCTCGATCGGGTGCAGCATCGTGGAGTCCTCGGCGAAGAACACCTGTCCCTGGCCGGTGCAGCGCATCAGCTGCATCTCCTGGCCGGTGGCGTTGCCCACGATGCGGCCGGAGAAGCCGGCGCCCTTGTAGCTGAAGTCGACCTTGCCCTGGTAGAGCACCATGCTGCCCTGCCGGGCCAGCACGGGCTGTCCGCCGATGCCGAGGTCGGCGCGGACCAGCTTCTTGTTCTGCTGGGTCCAGCGCTGTCCGGTGGGCGTCTCCTTGAACTTCTGGAGCGCGCCGAGGACTCCGGGGGTCTGCGGTGCGCTCTGGGGAACGCCCTGCGGAGCGCCGTACGGGGCCTGCTGGTGCGGGACCTGTCCGGGCGGGGGCTGCTGCCCGTAGCCCGGAGGGGGTGTGGGCCGGCCGTAACCGGGCGGCGGGGCGGGAGCCTGCGGGGCCTGCGGCTGGCCGT
>NZ_NEUB01000237.1 GCF_002910825.1 Streptomyces sp. SM1
GAGGCCCAGGAGGAGGCCCAGGGCGAACAGTGACCGTCCGCCGGACCCGCCGCGCCCGGCGGGCACGCCCTTCCTCCCCGGCCGCTCGGTGAGGGTGCCGGGCCTCCCCTGTCCCACGGGAAGGAGTTCGTGTGCTCCGCCCGGGGTACCCGGGGCCCATGGAACACCCCCATGACGAACCCCGGCTGCCCGCGTCCCGCGGCCCTGTGAGCAGCGCCGTGCTGGATCATCTGCGCGGCACCGGCCCGCTGCCCCCCGATGAGGACATCGCGGCGGCCCCCGTGTACGGAGACGATCTCCAGCTCACCCTGTACCTCTGCTACGAGCTGCACTACCGCGGGTTCGCCGAGGTGGACCCGGACCTCGAGTGGGACCCAGGGCTGCTGCGCACGCGGGCCGCCCTGGAGCGGCGCTTCCTCACCGCGCTCCGCGCGGACGCCCGGCGGCACGACACCGTCGAGGACGCGCTGGCCGGGATCCTGGTGGAACCGGTGGACGGCACGGGTGTCAGTCACTTCCTGCGCGACAAGGGCGAGCTGTGGCAGCTGCGCGAGTACGCCGCCCTGCGGTCGCTGTACCACCTCAAGGAGGCCGATCCGCACGCCTGGGTACTGCCCCGGCTGCGGGGCCGGGCCAAGGCGGCGATGGCGGCGGTGGAGTTCGACGAGTACGGCGGTGGCCGGGCCGACCGTGTGCACGCCCGCCTGTTCGCCGGCCTGATGGACGACCTGGGCCTGGACACGACGTACGGCCGCTATCTGGACGCCGCCCGCGCCGAGCTCCTCGTCACGGTGAACCTCATGTCCCTCTTCGGCCTGCACCGCTCCCTCAGGGGCGCTCTGGTGGGCCACTTCGCCACGGTGGAGATCACCTCCTCGCCGGGCTCCCGGCGGCTCGCGGACGCGATGCGCCGGACGGGCGCGGGCCCCGCCGCCGAGCACTTCTACGACGAACACGTGGAGGCGGACGCGGTGCACGAGCAGGTGGTGCGCCACGACGTCATCGGCGGTCTGCTGGAGGACGAGCCGCATCTCGCGCGGGACATCGCCTTCGGTGTGGACGCCACGGTGTTCACCGAGGACCTGCTCGGCGACCGGCTGCTCTCCGACTGGCGCGCGGGGCGCTCGTGCCTGCGCACTCCCCTGCCACAGGAATTGACCCATACCTCCTGAGCACGGGGGTACTCGGCGGTCCGTGAAATCACTCGTACCCCCGGGCGTGTACGCCCCTCAAGAGGACACCGAACTGCTGGCCGGCGCCCTGTCCGAGGAGCCCGTCCAGCCAGGTGCCGACGTTCTCGACGTGGGAACCGGGTCCGGCGCGCTGGCGGTGGCCGCCGCGCGGCGCGGCAGCCGGGTGACCGCGGTCGACGTGTCGTGGCGGGCTCTGTGCGCCACACGGATGAACGCCTTCCGGGCCGGTGTGCCGGTCCGGATCCGGCACGGGAACCTGTTCGCTCCGGTGCGGGGGAGGTCGTTCGACCTGATCCTGGCCAATCCCCCCTACGTTCCGGCACCCGGCGGCCGGGGGCTGCCGCGCGGGGCGGCCAGGGCCTGGGACGCGGGCGCCGACGGGCGGCTCGTCCTGGACCGGATCTGCCGGGAGGTTCCGGAGCTGCTGCGGCCCGGCGGCGTGCTGCTGCTGGTGCAGTCGGAACTCAGCGGCCCCGAGCTGACGCTCGGCCGGCTGCGGACCGCCGGGCTGAAGGCCGCGGTGACACGGCGCCGGCGCATCGCCTTCGGTCCGGTGCTGCAGGACAGGGCGCACTGGCTGCGGGAGCGGGGGCTGCTGCCCCCCGCCGAGAACGAGGAGGAGCTGGTGGTGGTCCGTGCCGAACAGCCCGTCTGACACCCCCCGACGCGTCACCGTGCAACGCAAGGGGCCGCTGCTGCTGGAGGGTCCGGTGGAGGTGGAGCTGGAGGACGGCACGGTCGTGTCCTCCGACCGCTTCCGGGTGGCGCTGTGCACCTGTCGCCGCAGCCGCCGCTACCCCTGGTGCGACACCAGCCACCGCGACCGGGCGTGAGCCCTCTCGCCGGCCCGTGCGATGCCCGGAGGCCGGCGGGCGGCCCCACTCCGCCCGCCGGCCTCCTTGCGCGGGATCGCACGTTCCGCGTGGGGGCTTCGCACTCCCCAGATCTGCGGGCCGCCACGCGGTCACGGGAACCGTGCGATCCCGGTCTCAGAACGCGAAGACGCTCGAACCGTGAGCGTTCATCACGCACGCGTTGGAGAAGATCCGCTCATAGGAGACGCGCTGTCCCTGCCACACCCCGTCGACGGTGACGAGCACCGGGTCGTACTGCTTGGTGCAGGAGACGCCTTCCCTCATCGTCAGCGCGTCGAAGTCGCCCCTGACGCCGGCCAGGTCCGCGCAGGCGGAGGCGGCGGCCGGGTGGGTGCCCGAGGGGCCGGGAGCGCAGGTCAGGGTGACCGCGCGTTCCGGTGTGACGGTCGCCGCGTTGTCGCCGTGACCCACGGTGAGGACCAGGGCCGAGGGGGCGTAGAGCGCGGACGGGGCATCTCCGGGAGCCGCCAGCGCGGCCCCGGCCAGGGGTGCGCAGACGGCTGCGGCCGTAAGGCCGAGGACGGTGGCCCAGCGCGCGGTGTTCCGCATTGTGTGCATCCTTCCGCTTCGTTTCGTCGGGTCGCCGGCCCGAGCTCGGTGGTGCCGGACCGGCGTGCCGGAGTCTGCCGAGTCCGCGCCGGAAACTCACATCGCATGTGCAGATTCAGGTAACATTGCGTGTTGAATCAGTGGCGTGAAGTGACAACGTGCGGGCGGCTCGGCCCGGTAACCGGGCGGCCGTCGCATATGCGAAGTGGCCGGTTGGCCGAATACCCGGTGCTCCTTAATCGGCCTGAAACATTCCGATTCAGCCGTCGGCAGACCGTTCCGCGTCCTCTTGTGTTCATGGAAGGTGCGGCGATCGGTCATCAGCCGGACGGGCTGCCGGCGGCGTGCGTCGAGTGCCTGCCGGACGGCCGGTGCTCCCCCGGCCCCGCGAGCCGGACCGGGTCCCGCACCGGGCGGACACCGACCGCCGAACCCCGGTCGCCCCCGTGCTGGACGCACCCCGCCCATACCGGCCAGTATGCGTCGGGACGACACGGGTCGAGGAGACGGGCGGGACGGATGGCGAAGCGCTGGGGCGATTTCCAGTACGAGATCTACCTGAACGGGATGACGGGTGCCGTGCCCCGGCTGCCGACCGATCTGACCCGGCTGGAGGCGCTGACCGAGCAGCGGCTCGGCCCGGGTCCGGTCGGGTACGTCGCCGGCAGCGCCGGGGACGGGAGCACCGCCCGCGCCAACCGGGCGGCGCTGGACCGCCACCGGATCGTGCCGCGCATGCTGCGGGACGTCCACGAGCGCGATCTGTCGGTGGAGGTGCTGGGCCGCGCGCTGCCGGCGCCGCTGGCGCTGGCGCCGGTCGGAGTGCTGTCGATCATGCATCCGGACGCGGAGTCGGGGGCCGCCCGGGCGGCCGCCGCGCAAGGAGTGCCGTTCGTCCTGTCCTCCGCGTCCAGCACCCCGATGGAGCAGGTCGCGGAGGCGATGGGCGAGGCGGAGCGCTGGTTCCAGCTGTACTGGCCGAAGGACGTGGAGGTGGCCCGGAGCTTCCTGAACCGGGCGAAGGCCGCCGGGTTCACGGCGCTCGTCGTCACCCTGGACACTCCCCTGCTGTCCTGGCGCCCCCGCGATCTGGACCAGGCGTATCTGCCGTTCCTGCGCGGGGTGGGCACCGCCAACTACTTCTCGGACCCGGCGTTCCGGGCGGGTCTGGCCAAGCCGGTGCACGAGGATCCCGACGCGGCGGTGATGCACTTCGTGAGCATGTTCGCCGACCCCGCCAAGACCTGGCCGGACCTGGCGTTCCTGCGGGAGAACTGGGACGGCCCGATCGTCCTCAAGGGTGTGCTCCACCCCGACGACGCCCGGCTCGCCGCCGACGCCGGGATGGACGGTGTGGTGGTGTCCAACCACGGCGGCCGTCAGGTGGCCGGAGCCGTCGGGGCGGCGGACGCGCTGCCCGGGGTGGTGGCGGCCGTCGGCGACCGGCTCAGCGTGCTGTTCGACAGCGGGGTCCGCACCGGCGACGACGTCTTCAAGGCGCTCGCCCTCGGCGCGCGGGCGGTCCTGGTGGGACGCCCGTACGTCTACGGACTCGGCCTCGACGGCCAGGCGGGAGTGGAGCACGTCATCCGCTGTCTGCTCGCGGAACTCGACCTCACCCTCGCCCTGTCGGGGCAC
>NZ_NEUB01000238.1 GCF_002910825.1 Streptomyces sp. SM1
GAGCCAAGGGTGTTGTGTCGACGCCCCGACGAGGTCAGCGGCTACCGACGACGGCGCCGGGGCCCGGACCCGGCGCGGACCGCACGGGACCCCGCGCCGTCCGCTGCTTCGTCATCGGCCGCGCCCGTTACGGCGGGAGGCCGGTCGATCACTTCCCGGGCGACATCAAGGACGTCATGGCCTTCGACCGTGCCCTCACCGGCGCGGAGATCAGCGGCCTGCTCCGCCCCTGATCCGGCCGGGCCCCCGCCACGGTACGCGGACGCTCGTGCGTGGTGCGGCCCCTCGTCGCCGCTGCACTCCGGAGCGAGCCGGCCCACC
>NZ_NEUB01000239.1 GCF_002910825.1 Streptomyces sp. SM1
AGCCGGCCGACGACACACCGCCCGAGGAGACGATGAGCCGCACCGGCCCCACGGACCGCGCCCTGCTGCCGACCGCGACCGGCGCCGAGACGCTGGCCGCCCTGCGCGCGCTGCTGCGCGGTCACCGCCCCCTCACGGTGACCGCCGTCGGCGTACTGATCGCCGGGACGGCCATCGGCCTGCTGACGGCACCCCTGCTCGGGCACGTCGTCGATCTGGTCGTGGAGAGGCGGGGCACGGACGCGCTGATCATGCCGATGGTCCTGCTCGTCGCGGTCGCGGTGGCGCGCGGCGGCGCCACCGCGATCGGCAGCGCACTCGTCGCCCGGCTGGGCGAGACCGTACTGGCCGCTCTGCGCGAGCGGTTCGTCGAACGGGCGCTGGGACTGCCCCTCGAACGCGTCGAGGAGGCCGGCTCGGGCGACCTCGTCTCCCGGGTGACCGGCGACGTCACCATGATCGCCAAGTCGGTACGGCAGGCCCTGCCGGAGTTCTCCCGCTCCGCCTTCACCATCGTGCTGACCCTGGCCGGACTCGCCGTGCTGGACTGGCGTTTCCTGATCGCCGCGCTGTGGGCGGTGCCCGTGCAGGTCCTGGCCGTGCGCTGGTACCTGCGCCGGGCCGCCCCCGTGTACGCGGAGCACCGGGTGGCCACCGGCGCGCTCCAGCACCAGCTGCTGGACAGCATGGGCGGGGTCCGCACCGTCCGCGCGTTCCGGCTGAGCGGGACACATCTGGACCTCATGGAGCGGCGGTCGTCGGCGGCCCTCGTTCTGGCGCTGCGCGGCATCCACGTCGTGACCGGCTTCTTCTCCCGGCTCAACCTCGCCGAGTACATCGGCATGGCCTCGGTCCTGGTCACCGGCTTCGTGCTGGTCGACAACGGATCGGTGAGCATCGGTACGGCGACCGCGGCCGCGCTGTACTTCCACAGCCTGTTCAACCCGGTCAACGCCGCGCTGTTCCTCCTCGACGACGTGCAGTCGGCGGGTGCGAGTCTCGCCCGCCTCGTCGGGGTGTCCGGCCTGGCCGTCACGGCGGAGCCGGACGGCGCGGCGGTGCCGGTGGACGGCTCCGTCAAGGTCTTCTCGCTCCACCACGCGTACGTGCCCGGTCGTCCCGTGCTGCGGGACGTCTCCCTGGAGGTGAACAACGGCGAGCGGGTGGCGCTGGTCGGTTCGAGCGGAGCGGGCAAGACGACGCTGGCCAAGCTGATCGCGGGCGTGCACCGGCCGTCGGGCGGGTCGGTGACGCTGGGCGGGGCGGACACGCGTGAGCTGGGGCCCTCGGGGGTCCGCCGGGCGGTGGCGCTCATCAGCCAGGAGGTCCATGTCTTCGCCGGCCCGCTGGCCGAGGACCTGCGACTGGCCCGGCCGGAGGCCGGCGACGACGAGGTGCGGGCGGCCCTGGACCGGGTGGGCGCCCTGCGGTGGGCCGAGGCACTGCCCGACGGTCTGGACACGGTGGTCGGTGAGGGCGGGCACCGGCTCACGGTGACCCAGGCCCAGCATCTGGCGCTGGCCCGGCTGGTCCTGGCCGACCCGCCGATCGCCATCCTGGACGAGGCGACCGCCGACGCGGGCAGCGCCGGAGCGCGCGTCCTGGAGGCGGCCGCGCTGAAGGCCCTCGAGGGGCGTACGGGTCTCCTGGTGGCCCACCGGCTGCCCCAGGCGGCGACCGCCGACCGGATCATCGTCCTCGACGAGGGCCGGGTCGTCGAGACCGGCACCCACGAAGAGCTGGTCGCGGCGGGCGGCCGCTACGCCGAGCTCTGGGCGGCCTGGTCCGACAGCCGCCCCGGTACGAGCACACCGGCGGAGGGCGAGGAGGCGTAGGCCCGTCGTACCGAAGTGCGGCCCCGGCGCCGCGGCCCCGGGAGCACCGGGGCACCCCGGGCAGGGACATCGGCACCACCGGGCGGACCGCACCGCGCCCGCCCGCCCGTCTGCCGACGACGAGCAAGATGCCGGCGGCGCCCGCACCGACCCGTCGGCCGAGTCGGCCCGCACGGCACCGCGAACAGCCGTGCGGACGGCACGAAACACACCAGCCCGCCCGCCGACGGCACCGCAACCGCTCACCCCCGACCAAGGGCGCGGAGGGTGCCGGGCCGGGAAGCTCCCGGCCCGGGAGGCGGTTCAGCGGTCGCGTGCGGCCAGGCTTGCCGGGCGCAGGTCGGTCCAGTGGGTTTCCACGTACGCGAGACAGGCTTCCCGGGTGTCCTCGCCGAACACGGCGCGCCAGCCGGCAGGCACCTCGGCGAAGGAGGGCCACAGGGAGTGCTGGTTCTCGTCGTTGACCAGTACCAGGAAGCTGCCCTGCGGGTCTTCGAAGGGGTTGGTCGTCATGCGTGGTCACTCCTTGTGGACGGTGTGGTGATCAGCTCGGAGAGAGGTCGCTCCGGGTGCGCCGCCGCCTCGCGCAGCAGGGCGGGCAGTTCCTCGGCGAGCCGCCGGGCCGTGGCGGCGGCGCGCCCTCCGGTCGTAGGGAGGAGCGCGCAGTGCACCGGGCCGGCGCCGCGCGGTTCGTGGAAGCCGAGGGTCAGCTCCGCTCGTGCCGGTCCGGTGGGGGCGGTCCCGAGCGATCCGAGGCCGCCCTCGAGCCCTGCCGGGTCGGCCTGTTCGTGGTGGACCACCATGATCTGGGGTCCCCCGGGAGGCAGTCCGGTCGCGCGCGCCACCTCGTCGTACGGGACGTCCTGCCGGTCCAGGGCGGCGAGTGTGGTCTCCCGCACCCGGGCCAGCAGGCCGGAGAAGGCGGGATCACCCGCCGTGTCGGTGCGCAGCACGACCGTGTTGAGGAAGCAGCCGACGAGATCGGTGAGCCGCTCGTCGGTCCGGCCGGGGACCATGGTGCCGATGGGCAGGTCGGTTCCCGCGCCGTGCGCGGTGAGGAGTGCCGCCAGGGCCGCGTGCAGCACCATGAAGAGGCTGGTGCGGGTGGACCGGGCCAGCCGGTCCACATCGGCGTGCAGCCGCTCGTCCAGCACGAAGAAGGCCGGGGCGGCCGTGTGGTGGGAGCCGTCCGCGTGCCGCGGCCGGCCCGCCGGCAGGGTGAGCGTGCGCGGTACGTCCTTCAGTGTGCGCCGCCAGTGGGCCAGTTGGCGCCCGCCCCGGCTGTCCGGGTCGGCGAGGTCGCCGAGGGCGCGGTGGGCCCGGCGCGTGTAGTCGGCGTAGGTCAGCGGCAGTGGGGCCCATCCGGGCTCCCGGCCCTCCGCCCGGGCCGCGTACGCGGTGCCGAGGTCACGCAGCAGGGGGACGACCGACCACTCGTCGACGGCGAGGTAGTGCGCCGTCAGCAGGAGGGCCTGTCGGCCGTCCGGAGCCGTCAGCAGCCGGACCCTCAGGGGTGCCTCACGCGTGAGGTCCGTGTGCTCACCCGCCAGTTCGGCGACGCGCCGGTCGAGGTCGGCGCACTCCTCGAAGGCCGGGGCGGGCGGCACGACCTCCCGCGGACGCACCGTGTCGCCGTGGCGGGCGAAGGCGGTGCGCAGCGGCTGGTGCCGGGCCGTGACATCGGCGAGCGCGGCGGCGAGGACGGCGGG
>NZ_NEUB01000240.1 GCF_002910825.1 Streptomyces sp. SM1
CCGGAGGCTCCGGCTGCCCCGGCGTCCTCGGCGATGCCGCCACTTCCGGAGGCCCCGGGGTCCCGGGGCGCTCCGGTGTTCTCGGGTGCCCCGGTGCCGCGCGAGGACCCGGTGCCGCGCGAGGACCCGGTGCCGCGCGAGGACCCGGTGCCGCCGGAGAAACCGGCGCTTCCGGAGGCCCCGGTGGTCCCGGAGGTCCCGGTGCCGCGGGAAGGCCCGCGGCCGTCGGAGGCTCCCGGGTTCCCGGGGCCGCCGGGGAAGCCGGTGTTCCCGGAGGTTCCGGTGCCGCCCGGGCACCGGCGACCGTCGGTGGGCTCTGCGTTCCCCGGACCGTGGGAGAAGCCGGTGTTCCCGGAGGTCCCGGTACCGCGGGTGGCCCCGTGACCGTCGGTGGACCCTGTGGTGCCGGAGGCCGCGACACCGCCGGAGGCCCCGGTGTCCCCGGACGCCCCGGGCCGTCCGGAGGTTCCGCCCCCGGTCTCCTCGCCCGCACGCGGCCCCGGTACCCGGACGTGTCCCTCCCCGTCCGGTGTCGTCGCCGCCCGCGCGTGCGGTCCCGCCGCCGGTGTCAGGCGGAGCGCCGACTCGCCGATGCGCAGCAGCGCGCCCGGGGTCAGGCGGACCGGACGGGGGCCCACGCGGCGGCCGTCCAGGGTCGTGCCGTTGGTGGAGCCGAGGTCGGCGACCGAGACGCGGCCGTCGGCGGCGACCGTGACCGCGCAGTGCAGCCGGGAGACGTCCGGGTCGTCGAGCGGGACGTCGGCGTCGGCGGAGCGGCCTATACGGATCTCGCCGCCGTGCAGCAGGTGCACGCCGCCCGCGTCGGGACCGGCGACGACGTGCAGCCGGGTCGGGGCCTCGTCCAGTTCGGGATGCGTCTCG
>NZ_NEUB01000241.1 GCF_002910825.1 Streptomyces sp. SM1
CGGTCGGCCACCCGCCGTTCGCCGTCGTTGCCGGGGCGCCGGGCGGACACCACGGCGAGCAGTCCGGCGGTGGTGCGGGGGAAGCGGAGCCGCCCGAACCCGGCGACGGGGCGGGAGAGCTGGGCGACGAGTTCGACGAGCATCTCCACCGCGTGGGAGTTGTTGGACGTCTCCGGTCCGACGCCGGCCCGCTCCTGGAGCTCCGCGCAGTTGATCCGGGCGAACGGCACGCGTGGGCCGGGCCAGGGGCCGGTGTCGGGCGCGTAGGCCTGCTGGAGGTCGTCGAGCATGGCGCTCTTGCCGGTGCCGTGCCGTCCGCTGAGCAGCACCACGGGCAGGTCGTCGGCGAACTCGTGGTGCGGGGCCCTGCGGTGGTGGTCGCGGCTGAGGCCGACCAGTCGCGGCACCAGCCGGCGCAGCACGGGCTGGCGCGCGTACACCTCCGGGATCTGGTTGTCCGCCGCCGGGGCGGGGCCGGAGGGACCGGTCATCCGAGCCTCAGCAGGGAGCTGACGATGTCCGAGACGATGCCGGAGGCCATGTCCCGGCTCATGGAGCCCACGGACCTGGAGCCGGCCTGTGCGAGGTCCCGGCTGTGCCGCAGGAAGCGCTCCACGGTGCTCGCGTCGGGCGGGGCGCCGCCGTGCGAGGCCTCGGTCAGCGCCGCGGCGAGTTCGCGCACCTGCCGCACCTCGCTGTCGCTCTCCGACAGGTCGGGGCGGGACGCCTGTACCAGCCTGGCCAGTTGTTCGAAGGAGAGGAACACCCCGGCGCCGTGTTCCATGACGCCGACGTGCACGGGAGCGGGCAGGTCCAGGTGATCCTTGGCGTACTCCAGGTCCTCCAGGGGGAGTTGCCGTCCGCAGTAGTAGGCCTCGCGCGACCAGAGGAAGTCCTCCGCACCGGGCCCGCCGTCGTGGTACTTCCCGGACCGGTCCCACCAGGCGAACAGGGCCGCCTTGGCGTAGCGGCGCCGGGTTTCACGGTCGGCGTACGCCTCGTCCCAGACGCGGGCCTCGGCGAGCCCCGTGGGGGTGGGGCTGACCAGGGGCGGCACGGCGCCGGAGTCGTTGTGGACGGCTATCCAGCCGAGCGCGGAGAGGCGTTCCACGACGCCCTCCACCAGCTCCAGGGTGCAGCGTTCGTGGTGGGCGTAGGCGGAGCCGGCCACGCGGCGCCCCTCGACTCCCCCGGTCTCCTCGCGAAGCCACAGCAGGAACCGCGCGGACGCGGCACCTGTCTCGTCGTAGACCGGTGAGAGCCCGTTCGTGGGCACCGCCCTGGATCTGATCATCATCGTCCCCCAACTCTCGTGACCAGCCTGGGCGTTCGCCTTCCCAGAACTGTGATGTCAAACACGTCATAGATGACGTGAGGTCGCCGCCCCCTTGACAGCTCCACCCCACCGCGGGCAGCCTTTCCGGTAAACAGAAGTAATTTTCCGCTATACGGAAAATGTCGGGATGTCGACGCGAAAGCTCACCAGGAAGGAGCGCGACCCGATGGGATTCACGGAGCAGCGCTTCACCGTCAACCTGTCGATCCTCTTCGCGGAACTCCCGCTCCTGGAGCGCCCCGCGGCCGCCGCCGCGGCCGGCTTCACCGCGGTCGAACTGTGGTGGCCCTGGGCCGGCTCCCCACCCCCGGGCGGTCCGAGACGGACGCGTCGCGGAAGGCTCTCCGGGACGCGGGCGTACGGCTCACGGGCCTGAACTTCTACGCCGGACGGCTGCCCGGCCCCGACCGCGGCGCCCTGTCCGTCCCCGGTGAGGAGTCGGAGCGGTTCCGCGCCAACGTCGACGTGGCCGCCGACTTCGCCGCGTCCCTCGGCTGCACGGCCCTCAACGCGCTCTACGGCAACCGGGTCGACGGCGTGGACCCGGCCGATCAGGACGCCCTCGCGCTGGAGAACCTCGCCCTCGAGGCCCGGGCCGCCGACCGGATCGGCGCGACCCTGCTGGTCGAGGCGCTGAACAGGCCCGAGTCGCCGCGGTATCCGCTGGTGTCGGCGCCGGCCGCCATGGGCGTCGTGGACAAGGTCAACGCGGCCACCGGCCTGGACAACGCGCGGTTCCTGATGGACCTGTACCACCTGGCGGTGAACGGCGAGGACCTGCCGTCGGTGATCGACCGGTACGCGGAGCGGACCGGTCATGTGCAGATCGCCGACAGCCCCGGCCGCGGCGCCCCCGGCACCGGCTCGCTCCCGCTGGAGGAACTGCTGGGCCGGCTGCTGGGCCGGCTGCGCACGGCCGGTTACGACGGCTGGGTGGGCCTGGAGTACAGGCCCGGCGGCCGCCCGAGCGCCGAGGCCTTCGACTGGCTGCCCCGCGAGGGCCGCCGACCCTCCCCTCACGCGAACCGAGAGGCACCCTCATGAGCAGTCTTCCCAGGATTTCCTGGATCGGCCTCGGCGTCATGGGCTCCCCCAGACGTACCGGGTCCCGGGGCCGAAGGCCCTGTTCATCTCCTGGTAGACCCGCTGCGGTTTGATGGGGATGCCGTCGAAGTGCGTACGGCGCTGGAGTGTCGCCCGCTTCTCCTGGGCGGCGGCCGCCCACGCGGAACGGTCGGGCAGCTCCCCCCGGGCCTCCAGCTCCTCGGCCATGTCGACGAACAGCTCCAGCGCGGCGCGCGCGTCGGAGGCGATGCCGTAGTCAGGGGGGGGAAGATCCTGCCGATCTGGGTGGGTTCGACGTCGACGTGGACGAAGGTGCGGCCGGCCGTGTAGACGTCGAGCCTCCCGGTGTGGCGGTTGGCCCAGCGGTTGCCGATACCGAGGACGAAGTCGGACTCCAGGAAGGTCGCGTTGCCGTAGCGGTGCGAGGTCTGCAGGCCGACCATCCCGGCGTTGAGCGCGTGGTCGTCGGGGAGGACGCCCCAGCCCATGAGGGTCGGGACGACCGGGGTACCGGTCAACTCGGCGAACCGGCGGAGGAGTCCGGCCGCGTCCGCGTTGATGACACCCCCGCCGGCGACGATCAGCGGACGCCTCGCGGCGTTGAGCATGCCGAGCGCCTTCTCGATCTGCGCGCGGGAGGCGGCCGGCCTGTGGACCGGAAGCGGCTCGTACGTGTCCGGGTCGAACTCGATCTCCGTCATCTGCACATCGATCGGCAGGTCGACCAGGACCGGGCCGGGCCGCCCGGAGCGCATGAGGTGGAAGGCCTGCTGGAAGACTCCGGGAACCTGGGCGGCCTCCAGCACGGTCACCGCCATCTTGGTGACCGGCCGGGCGATGGAGGCGATGTCGACCGCCTGGAAGTCCTCCTTGTGGAGCACCGCGGTCGGCGCCTGGCCGGTGACGCACAGGATCGGGACGGAGTCTCCGACGGCGGAGTACAGGCCGGTGATCATGTCGGTGCCGGCCGGTCCGGACGTGCCGATACAGACACCGATGGCGCCGGGACGGGCGCGGGTGTAGCCCTCGGCCATGTGCGAGGCGCCCTCGACGTGGCGGGCGAGGGTGTGGGTGATGCCGCCCGATGCCTTGAGGGAGGTGTAGAAGGGGTTGATCGCCGCGCCGGGGACGCCGAACGCGTCGGTGACGCCCTCCCGCTTGAGGATCTCAACTGCCGCGCGGGCAGCGGTCATTCGGGCCATCGAGTTCTCCTGATTCGGCTGTCGGATCCGCACTCCCGTCGCGCCCCGCGATGAGTTTTTTCCGTAGAGTGGAATCATACTTCTGCTATCTGGAATACGAAGGTAGGTCGGTGGCCGGAGTGCGTCAAGAGACCGGCAAGTGCCGGACACGGGCGCCCGGGAGGAGGACGATGGGCACCGTCTCGCGGACCACGGGAGAGGGTCATGCCCGAGAGCGTGCCGGTGCACTGCCCCGCCTGTCGGCGCTCGCACCGCTACACGGCGCCGTCGTACCCCTGCGGATGCGGCGCGCCCGTCAGCCCGCCGCTGGACCTCGACGGGGTGCCCGGCACCGTCGACCACCGCTCCTGGCGGGAGGAATGGATCACCCTGCGCTGCGGATGCTGCGGTCTGCGCGGCGAGTGGCCGCGCCCTGAACTGGGCTGCCCGTGCGGCACGGTGCTGCGGATCCCGGTGGCGGGCCCCGAGGCGTCCGTCCCGGCCGGCCGGCCCGGGGGCCCCGCCTTCCGTCCGGTGCCGATCCGCACCGCGCGGGACGCCGTCACGGCCGCCGTGCTGTATCTGCGCCGGCTCGGTCACGAGGACATCCGGCGCGCGGACCAGCGGCCCCCGTCCGGCATCGGCCTGGCCGGCCGGGGCGTCCTGGCCCAGGTCGACCCGTCGGCCCGGCCGGCGACCTCGCGGGACGTGGAGTGCCTGTGGCTGACGGCGATGACGGAGTCGTCGGCGTGCCTGTACTTCTCCCTCACCGGGTACGCGGAGGAGGCCCGGGCCCGCGCCGACGCCCTGGGGATCCCGCTGTTCCTGCTGGACCCGACCGGCGCCCCGCGGCCCGTGAACGGCCCCGCCGACGCGCTGCACGGCGACGGGGCCTGAAAATCCGGCGACGCGCCCGCAACGGGCGCCCGATACTCGACGGATGCGCATCCGTCCCGCCGCTCCCGGCGAACTCCCCGCTCTCCAGGACCTCGAACGGGCGGCCGGCGCCCCGTTCCGCGACGTCGGCATGCCGGACATCGCCGAGGACGAACCACCCGCCCTGGACCTGCTGGAGCGCTACCGGCGGGCGGGCCGCTGCTGGGTCGCGGCCGACGAGGCCGATGCCGATGCCGTCGGCGACGACGGCGGCGGGGGCGAGGGCGGGGGCGAGGGCGGCGACCGGCTCCTCGGCTATCTGATCGCCGAACCGGTGGACGGCGCCCTCCATGTCGAGCAGGTCTCCGTCCACCCGGGCGCGGCCCGCCGGGGCGTGGGCCGTGCCCTGCTCTCCCATGCCGCCCGTCACGCCCGCGAGGAGGGGCTGGCCGCCCTGACGCTGACCACGTTCGCCGGCGTCCCGTGGAACGCCCCCTACTACGCGCGCCTCGGTTTCCGCACCCTGGCCGGGCCCGGACTCACCCCCGGGCTCCGCCGGATCCGGGCCGAGGAGGCCGGCCACGGACTCGCCCGGTGGCCCCGCGTGTGCATGCGCCTCGACATCCCCCGCACGGGCGGGACGAGTGGGGAGACCGTCGCCCCGGGGGCCGTTCCGGTGACGATCAGACCGGCACGCGAGCGCGACGTACCGGGTCTCCTCGGCCTGGCGGCCCAGGTCGAGCAGTGGTTCGGCCCGATGGTCGAGGAGGCCGGTTTCCACGCCGCGGTGCGTGAGGACATCGCCGGCTCCACGGCCCTCGTCGCTCCGTCCTCCGGGCCGGATCTCCTCGGCGGACTGCTGTTCGCCTCCGCTCCGCCGGTCTACCACGTGCACTGGCTCGTCGTCTCGCGGCGGGCCCGGGGCACCGGCGTCGGCCGTGCGCTGATGACGGAGGCGGTACGCCGGTGGGTGCGCGGACCCGGGGAGATCGAGGTGGTCACCTTCGGGCCCGACCACCCCGGTGCCGTCGACAGCGGGGCCCGCGCCTTCTACGAGCGGCTCGGGTTCGTCCCCGCCGAGGCCGCCGCCCCGGGTCCGGAGGGCGGCTCCCGTCAGGTCTTCCGGCGGGCGGTCGCCTGACCGCGCGGGTCAGCCCGCCGCGTACCGCTCCCGCAGTTCCACCTTGCGCGCCTTCCCGGACACCGTCATCGGGAAGGTGTCCAGGAGCTGGAGCCGGCTGGGGACCTTGTAGTGGGCCAGGCGGCCGTCGCAGTAGGCGCGCAGTTCCTCCAGGGTGAGCGGGTCGGGGCAGGAGCCGCGCACCTGGTCCACCAGCGCCCGGTAGTCGCTGCCCTTGTGGGCGAGCGAGGCGACCAGCAGTGCGATCCCGGACTGGCGCAGCACGTACTGCAGCTCGTGGGCGCGGTAGGCGGGGTTGATGTTCACCATGACGGCGCCGATGCGGGCGGTGGCGTACTGCACCAGCACCCACTCGGGGCAGTTGACCGCCCAGATGCCGACCCGGTCGCCGGTCTCGATGCCCTTGGCCAGCAGTCCGCGCGCCACCTCGTCGACGGCCGCGCCGAACTCGGCGTAGGTCCAGCGGCGTCCGGAGCCCACGTCGACCAGGGCCTCGCGGTCGGGCCACGCGGCGACCGTCCGGACCAGGTCGGCGCCGATGGTGTCGCCGAGCAGCGGGGTCCCGCTGGTCCCGTGCGTGTAGGAGAGCGCGGTCACCTGAAGTCCTCCTCGCGGTATTCGCCGGCGGAGCCGGCCGCCGTCGCCTCGCGCAGTTCGATGCGGCGGATCTTGCCGGAGACGGTCTTGGGCAGCTCGCCGAACTCCAGCCGGCGGACCCGCTTGTAGGGGGCGAGTGCCTCGCGGGAGTGCTCGAAGATCACCTTCGCGGTGTCGGGGCCGGGCTCCCAGCCCTCCGCCAGCACGACGTACGCCTTGGGCACGGCCAGCCGCAGCTCGTCCGGTGCGGGGACGACCGCGGCTTCGGCGACCGCCTCGTGCTCCAGCAGGGCGCTCTCCAGCTCGAACGGGCTGATCTTGTAGTCACTCGCCTTGAAGACGTCGTCGCTCCGCCCGACGTACGTCAGGTATCCGTCCTCGTCCCACGCGCCGATGTCCCCCGTCCGGTAGTAGCCCCCGGCCATCGCCTCCGCCGTACGGTCCGGGTCGCCGTGGTAGCCGGTCATCAGGCCCACCGGGCGGACGGAGAGGTCGAGCGCGATCTCTCCCTCGGCGGCGCCGGGCGCGCCGGAGACCGGGTCGAGGAGTTCGACGCGGTAGCCGGGGCTGGGGCGGCCCATGGAACCGGTCCTGAGGACCTGCCCGGGACTGTTGGAGACCTGCACGGCTGTCTCGGTCTGCCCGAAACCGTCCCGGACGGTGACGCCCCAGGCGCGCCTGACCTGCTCGATCACCTCGGGGTTGAGCGGTTCACCCGCGGCGACGACCTCGCTCGGCGGGGTGCGCAGCCGGCCCAGGTCGGACTGGATGAGCATGCGCCACACGGTCGGCGGGGCGCAGAAGGTGGTGACGCCGGCCCGGTCCATCTCCGTCAGCAGGCGGAGCGCGTCGAAGCGGGTGTAGTTGTGCAGGAAGACGGTGGCCTCGGCGTTCCACGGGGCGAAGAGGTTGGACCAGGCGTGCTTGGCCCAGCCGGGCGAGGAGATGTTGAGGTGCACGTCGCCGGGTTGCAGGCCGATCCAGTACATGGTCGCCAGATGCCCGACGGGGTAGGAGGTGTGGGTGTGCTCGACCAGCTTGGGCCGGGCGGTGGTGCCCGAGGTGAAGTACAGCATCAGGGGGTCGTCGGAGAGGGTGGGCCCGTCGGGCGCGAAGTGCTCGGCGGCAGCGTACGCGTCCTCGTACGGCAGCCAGCCCGCGGCGGCGCCCTCCCCCACGGCGATCCGGGTGTAGTCGCCGGGCACCTCGTCGAACTTCGGGGTGTCCGCGGCGCGCACGATCACATGGCGGACACGGCCGCGGTCGACGCGGTCGCGCAGATCGGCGGGGCCGAGCAGCGGGGTGGCCGGGATGACCACGGCGCGCAGCTTCATCGCGGCGAGGGCGGTCTCCCACAGTTCGGCCTGGTTGCCGAGCATCACCAGCACCCGGTCCTCGGCGGCCACGCCCTTCCGGCGCAGCCAGTTCGCGACCTGGTCGGAGCGGCGGGCGAGCGCGGCGAAGGACAGCCGGGTCTCGTCGCCGTTCTCCTCGACGAGACGCAGCGCGGTGCGGTCGTTGCCGTCCGCGATCACGTCGAACCAGTCCAGCGCCCAGTTGAACCGCTCCGGCCGGGGCCACTCGAAGTCCCGGTAGGCGGTGGCGTAGTCCTCGCGGTGTTCCAGCAGTAGGTCCCGGGCCCTGCGGAACGCGTCCGTAGCCGTCGTCATCTTCTCCTCCTCCTGCCGGACCATTGCCGGGCGGCACTCCCCCATCGTGTAATCCGTGACGGAGGTCTCACTACCCCCGAACGGGGGTGTGCGCCCGTACAGGAGCCGCGGTGAAGGGGCGAACAGGTGAACGCTGACCCGATGAGGTCGGGGGACGCGGTGGAGATCCGCGGGGCGCCGGCCCGGCTGCGGCGCGCGACCGGGCTGCCGGTCGCGTTCGGCGGGCTGGTGGAACCGGGGCGCCGGCACGTCCGTATCAGCCAGCTGAGCGGCACCGCGACACCCGCGCCGAGCGCACTCGCGGTGACGTCGGGCAACGGTCTGGGCGGCAGGGCGGTGGCACTCGCCCGTCCGTGTGCGGTGACGGACTACTCCGTCTCGCGGCGGATCA
>NZ_NEUB01000242.1 GCF_002910825.1 Streptomyces sp. SM1
CTCCACCCGCATGAAGTCGCGCGCCGTGGTGGCCGGCTTGGGCCGCACCCGGCTGCCCCGCCGCCCGGCCGTCTCGATGACCCCGCGCTCCCGCAGGGTCCGGTACGCGGCCGCGACGGTGTTCGGGTTGACGTCGAGTCGTTCCGCCAACCCCCTGATAGGGGGGAGGAGTTCACTCGGCTTCAACTCCCCCTCACCTACCGCGCGCTCGATGCTCGCGGAAATCTCCGCCGCACGCCGCCCACTGATCCGATACTCTCCTAGCACAAACCTTATTATGCACTAGTGCAATGGAGAGCGTCATGCAGGGGACCCCGCCACCGCAGCAGCGGCCCGCCACCGCCACCTATCCGCCCACGGAGCGCACCGTCCCCACCCGCTCCCCCGACCGCGCCGCCTACGACAAGGACCTGGTGCACGCGATACTCGACGAGGGCTACGTCTGCCACCTCGGTTTCGTCCGGGACGGCGCGCCGGTGGTGCTGCCGACGCTGTACGGCCGGATCGGTGAGGTCCTCTACGTCCACGGCTCGACCGCCTCGCGGCCGCTGCGTGCGGCCGGCCGGGCCGACGCCGGCCTCCCGGTCTGCCTGACCGTCACCCATGTGGACGCTCTGGTGCTGGCCCGCTCGGCCTTCCACCACTCGGTCAACTACCGCTCGGTGGTGGTGCACGGCCTCGCGCACGACGTGACCGACCCCGAGGAGAAGCGGCAGGCGCTCGACGCCCTGGTCGACCACGTCGTACCGGGCCGCGCCGCCGACTCCCGGCCGGCCGACAGGAAGGAGCTCGCCGCCACCGCGGTGCTCCGGCTCGAGCTGTCCGAGGTCTCCGCGAAGCTCCGCACGGGCGGCGTCAACGACGAACCCGAGGACCTCGGCCTGCCGCACTGGGCCGGTGTCGTCCCCCTGCGCAAGGGCTACGGCACGCCGCTCGCCGACCCGGGCCTGGCTCCCGGTACCGCCCTGCCCGGCTACCTCGCGGCCCTGTGATGCTGATCCACCCGTGGGACGCGCCCCGCGACGACGACTGGCAGCGGTGGCTGACCACGCACGACTTCGGCCAGCTCGCGGTCAACGGCCCACCGGGCGAACCGCCGTACGTCCAGCCGTTGCACTTCGCCTACGACACCGCGCGCGGCGAGGCGGTCACCCACCTGGCCCGGCCGAACCCGCTCTGGCCGGCCGTCGAGGCGAACCCGGACGTCCTGCTGAGCGTCGTCGACGACTACGTCTATGTGCCGGGCCCCTGGCAGGCCGAGCCGGGCAGCCCGCCGGAGCACGGGGTGCCGACGAGCCTGTACGCCGCCGTCCAGCTGCGGTGCCGCGCCCACGTCGTGGACGATCCGGCGCGGAAGGCCGCTCTGCTGAACCGCCAGACGGGTCACTTCCAGCCGGAGGGCGGCTCCGCGCGGGCGGCGGGCGAGGAACCGTACGGCAGGCTGCTGGCGGGTATCCGTGGGCTGCGGCTCGAGGTGACCGGCGTACGGGCGAAGTTCAAGTACGCGGGCAAGCGCTCGGAGGAGGTACGCGACCGGATCGCGGCGGGGCTTGCGGAGCGGGACGGCACCCGTGACCCGGAGGCCCGCGCGCACATCCTGCGCCGGCGCACGGGCTGACCCGGGACACCGGCGAACTTCCTCGCCGGGACCTTGACCCGGGACACCGGCCGCCCGTCCGCCCGAGTCCCGGCACGTGGTCCGGCCGAGGCCCCGGCGCACCGCGCGGTCCGGGGGCCCTCCCACCGGGAGGGCCCCCGGGCCCTCACACGGTCACGGATGCGGCCTCCCCCCTGGGGGCCCGCGCACCCCGTGCCTCACCCACCGCGAGCCCCGCGACCGAGCCCAGCATCAGCAGGGTGCCGGCCAGGGTGCCCAACGTCAGCCGCTCGCCGAGCAGGGTCACCGCGAGCACCGCGGCACTCACCGGCTCCAGCAACATGATCACGGACACGGTGGCCGACCGCACGACGGCGGCACCGGCGAAGTAGAGCCCGTACGCGAGCGCCGTCGGCACGGAGGCGACGTACAGCAGGAGGCAGAGCAGCACACCGGGCGCGTCGGTGTGCGGCACCAGTCCCTCGGCCGCGGCGAACGGCAGCAGCACCACGCTGGTGACGGCGAACGCCCCCACGGTGGTACCGGAGGAGTCCACCGCGCCGTCGCGTCCCCACCAGCGGGTGAGCAGGGTCATCGTCGAGTAGCCGGCCGCGGACAGCAGGGCGAGCAGGACGCCCCAGGTGTCCACGGTGGCGTCCCCGCCGCCGAGGGCGAGCACCGCCAGTCCGGCGAGCGCGCCCGCGACGGCGGCCAGCCC
>NZ_NEUB01000243.1 GCF_002910825.1 Streptomyces sp. SM1
CCCGGCTCGCCGCCCGGCTGCTGACCATCGGCATCCGCGCCGAGGCCGCCTCGCAGGGCGTCACCTCGTTCACCGGGTCCGTCGCGGCCGGGCACCGTGAGGGCCTGATCGCCGACCGGACCGCCGCGTTCGTCCGGCTGCACGCGGACCGGCTCGACGCGCTGGTCGACAGCCGTGCCGACGACCGGTTCGGCTACTTCGGCCTGCGCACGCTGCACAGCCGCTACCTGCTGCGGCACCCGGTCACCCGCAAGGTGGTCGAGACGCCCCAGCACTTCCTGCTGCGGGTCGCCGCCGGTCTCGCCGAGGACGACAGCGCCCGCTCGGTGGAGGAGGTCGCCGCGCTGTACGCGCTGATGAGCCGCCTGGACTATCTGCCCTCCTCCCCCACGCTGTTCAACTCCGGCACCCGGCACCCCCAGATGTCGTCCTGCTACCTCCTCGACTCCCCCAGGGACGAGCTGGACTCGATCTACGACCGCTACCACCAGGTCGCCCGGCTGTCGAAGCACGCCGGCGGCATCGGTCTGTCCTACTCCCGCATCCGCGCCCGGGGTTCGCTGATCCGCGGCACCAACGGGCACTCCAACGGCATCGTCCCGTTCCTGAAGACGCTGGACGCCTCGGTCGCCGCCGTGAACCAGGGCGGGCGGCGCAAGGGCGCGGCGGCGGTCTACCTGGAGACCTGGCACCTGGACGTCGAGGAGTTCCTGGAGCTGCGCGACAACACCGGTGAGGACGCCCGCCGGACCCACAATCTGAACCTGGCGCACTGGGTGCCGGACGAGTTCATGCGCCGGGTGGACGCCGACGGGCCGTGGTCACTGTTCTCCCCGGCGGACGTGCCGGAGCTGGTCGACCTGTGGGGCGAGGAGTTCGACGCGGCGTACCGGGCGGCCGAGGCGAAGGGTCTGGCGAAGAAGACCCTCCCGGCGCGCGAGCTGTACGGCCGGATGATGCGCACCCTCGCCCAGACCGGCAACGGCTGGATGACCTTCAAGGACACCGCCAACCGCACCGCCAACCAGACCGCCGAGCCGGGCCATGTCATCCACTCCTCGAATCTCTGCACCGAGATCCTGGAGGTCACCGACGACGGGGAGACGGCGGTCTGCAACCTGGGATCGGTCAACCTCGGTGCCTTCGTGGAGCACGGGGACATCGACTGGGAACGCCTCGACGAGACGGTGCGCACGGCCGTGGCGTTCCTCGACCGGGTCGTCGACATCAACTTCTACCCGACCGAGCAGGCGGGCCGCTCCAACACCCGGTGGCGCCCCGTCGGTCTCGGCGCCATGGGCCTTCAGGACGTCTTCTTCAGGCTGCGGCTGCCCTTCGACTCCCCCGGGGCGAAGGCCCTGTCCACCCGGATCGCCGAGCGGATCATGCTCGCCGCCTACGAGACCTCCGCGGAACTCGCCGAGCGGAGCGGCCCGTTCCCCGCCTGGGAGAAGACCCGTACCGCCCGGGGCGTCCTGCATCCCGACCACTACGACACGGACCTCACGTGGCCGGAGCGCTGGGCGGCGCTGCGCACGCGGATCGCGGCCACCGGGATGCGCAACTCGCTGCTGCTGGCGATCGCGCCCACCGCCACCATCGCGTCGATCGCGGGCGTGTACGAGTGCGTCGAGCCGCAGGTGTCCAACCTGTTCAAGCGCGAGACGCTGTCCGGGGAGTTCCTCCAGGTCAACTCGTATCTGGTGGACGACCTCAAGCGGCTGGGCGTATGGGACGCGCGCACCCGTGAGGCGCTGCGCGAGGCGGGCGGATCGGTGCAGGACTTCGCGTGGATCCCCGAGGAGGTGCGCCGGCTGTACCGCACGGCGTGGGAGATCCCGCAGCGCGGTCTGATCGACATGGCGGCCGCCCGCACGCCGTTCCTGGACCAGGCGCAGTCGCTCAACCTGTTCCTGGAGACGCCCACCATCGGCAAGCTCTCCTCGATGTACGCGCACGCCTGGAAGCAGGGCCTGAAGACCACCTACTACCTGCGGTCCCGCCCGGCGACCCGGATCGCCCGCGCCGCGGCCCGCGCCACCGTCCCCGTCCGGCAGGCGGCAGACCCCGAGGCCGTCGCCTGCTCCCTGGAAAACCCCGAGTCCTGCGAGGCCTGCCAGTGATGCCCACCCGTCACCCGACCACCGCCCCTGGAGGACGGCGCTCCGCGCCGACTGTGATGACCAAGAACCTGCTCGACCCCGGCTTCGAGCTGACTCTGCGCCCCATGCGCTACCCCGACTTCTACGAACGCTACCGGGACGCCATCAAGAACACCTGGCACGTGGAGGAGGTGGACCTCCACTCGGACGTCGCCGACCTGGCGAAGCTCACCCCGGAGGAGCAGCACCTGATCGGCCGGCTGGTCGCCTTCTTCGCCACGGGTGACTCGATCGTGGCGAACAACCTGGTGCTGACGCTCTACAAGCACATCAACTCCCCCGAGGCGCGGCTGTATCTGTCGCGGCAGTTGTTCGAGGAGGCGGTGCACGTCCAGCTCTATCTGACGCTGCTGGACACCTATCTGCCCCGCCCGGACGACCGGGCGGCGGCCTTCGCGGCCGTGGAGAACATCCCGTCCATCCGGGAGAAGGCCGAGTTCTGCTTCCGGTGGATGGACTCGGTGGAGAAGATCGACCGCCTGGAGACCCGGTCGGACCGCCGGCGCTTCCTGCTGAACCTGATCTGCTTCGCCGCGTGCATCGAGGGCCTGTTCTTCTACGGTGCCTTCGCCTACGTCTACTGGTTCCGCTCGCGCGGGCTGCTGCACGGCCTGGCGACCGGCACCAACTGGGTGTTCCGTGACGAGACGATGCACATGAGCTTCGCCTTCGACGTGGTCGACACCGTGCGCAAGGAGGAGCCGGGCCTGTTCGACGAGGAACTCGGGCAGCAGGTCACCGACATGCTGCGCGAGGCGGTCGAGGCGGAACTCCAGTTCGCGCGCGACCTGTGCGGGGACGGGCTGCCGGGCATGAACACCGACTCGATGCGGCAGTACCTGGAGTGCGTCGCGGACCAGCGGCTGGCCCGGCTCGGCTTCGCCCCGGTGTACGGCTCGGAGAACCCCTTCTCCTTCATGGAGTTGCAGGGGGTCCAGGAGCTCACCAACTTCTTCGAGCGGCGTCCGTCCGCGTACCAGGTCGCCGTGGAGGGAACGGTCGACCTGGACGAGGACTTCTA
>NZ_NEUB01000244.1 GCF_002910825.1 Streptomyces sp. SM1
GGAAGCGTGCGTCGTCTCATCGCGGGCTCCGTCGTCAGGCGAGGTGGAAGACCTCGGTCAGCGGTGTCATCGCCTCGTCGGGCCGGGATGCGTCCAGGGACTCGAAGAAGGGGGACATCTCGGCCTGCCAGCGGGCGTTGACCTCGGTGGCCTCCATGCCGGCCCTGGCCGCCTCGAAGTCCTCGGTCTCCAGGTAGCCGACGAGGAGGCCGTCGTCGCGCAGGAAGAGGGAGTAGTTGTGCCAGCCGGTGGCCGAGAGCGCCTCGCGCATCTCGGGCCACACGGCGGCGTGGCGTTCGCGGTACTCGGCGATCCGGTCCTGTCGGACCCTGAGCAGGAAACAGACGCGCTGCATGAGATACCGCTCCTCCGGGGTGGCCGGGATCAGAAGTCGAACCGGTCGATGTTCTCGGCGTTGAAGACGGTGGGCCTGCCGAGGTTGATCACGCCGTCCTTGCCGATGGTGTACTCGCCCATCGCCCCGGCTGTGAAGGTCTCGCCCTCCTTGCCGGTGATCTGGCCGGAGGCCAGCGCGATCGCGGTCCGGCCGGCCAGCTCGCCGAGCTTCGCCGGGTCCCAGAGCTCGAAGGCCTCGACGGTGCCGTTCTTGACGTACTTGCGCATGTCGTTCGGGGTGCCGAGGCCGGTCAGCTTCACCTTGCCCTTGTACTTGGAGCCGGACAGGTACTGGGCGGCCGCCTTGATGCCGACGGTGGTCGGGGAGATGATCCCCTTGAGGTTCGGGTACTCCTGGAGCAGGCCCTGGGTCTGCTGGAAGGACTGCTGGGCGTCGTCGTTGCCGTAGGCGACCTCGACCAGCTTGATGTCCTTGTACTGGGGATCCTTGAGCTCCTCCTTCATGAAGCCGATCCAGGTGTTCTGGTTGGTCGCGGTCTGCGCGGCGGACAGGATCGCGATCTCGCCCCTGTGGCCGATCTGTTCGGCGAGCAGTTGCACCTCGGTGCGGCCCAGGTCCTCGGCGGAGGCCTGCGAGATGAAGGCGTTGCGGCAGTCGGCGGTGGTGTCCGAGTCGTAGGTGACGACCTTGATGCCGTTCTTCATGGCCTGCTTGAGCGCGGTGCACAGGGCGCCGGGGTCCTGCGCGGAGACGGCCATGGCGTCGACCTGCTGCTGGGTGAGGGTGTTGACGTAGGAGACCTGGCCGGCGGTGTCGGTGGCGCTGGAGGGGCCGACCTCCTTGTAGGTGGAGCCCAGCTCCTTCACGGCCTTCTCGCCGCCCTTGTCGGCGGTGGTGAAGTAGGGGTTGTTGACCTGCTTGGGCAGGAAGCCGACGGTCAGGCCCTTCTTGGTCTCGGCGTTCGGGTCGGCCTTGCCGGCCGGGGCCGCGGCGCCGCCCTCGTTCTTGACGTCCTCCTTGGTGGTGCCGCCGCAGGCGGTGGCGGCCAGGGCGAGCGAGGTGACGGCGGCGAGGGCCGCGCAGGTGCGGCGGACGGTTGCCTTGCGCATGGTGGGTTCCTTAGGGACGGAAGAGGTTTCAGGGAGTCGGGGTGGGCGTCTTGGACACCGGTGGTGAGGTGGCGGCCCGGCGTCCGGCGCGTGCGACGGCGATCTGCCGGGCGACGCGGGGGCCCAGGACGGACAGCACCAGCAGCACGCCCGTCACGACGATCTGCGACTGCGCGGAGACGTCCCGCAGACTCATCACGTTCTGCAGCGCGCCCAGCAGGAACACACCGGCGACGGCGCCGCCGAGCGTCCCCTTGCCGCCGTCGAAGTCGATGCCGCCGAGGAGCACGGCGGCGACGACGGAGAGTTCGAGCCCGGTGGCGTTGTCGTAACGGGCACTGGCGTAGTGCAGCGCCCAGAAGACGCCGGTGAGGGCCGACATCAGACCGGTCAGGGTGAACAGGATCAGCTTCTGCCGCTTGACGCGGACGCCGGCGAACCGGGCGGCCTCCTCGCTGGCGCCGATCGCGAACAGGGACCGCCCGAACGGGGTGGCGTGCAGGGCGACGACCGCGATGGAGAGCAGCACGAGGAAGGGCAGGAAGGCGTACGGGACGAACGTGTCGCCGATGCGTCCGGCGGCGAAGTCCAGGTACGGGGCGGGGAAGTCGGTGACCGCGTCGGAGCCGAGCACGATCTGTGCGATGCCCCGGTAGGCGGCCAGGGTGCCGATGGTGACGGCGAGGGAGGGCAGTCCGAGGCGGGTCACCAGCAGGCCGTTGACCAGACCGCAGACGACACCGATCACGAGGCAGATCGGGATGATCGCCTCGATGGTCATGCCCTGGTTCCACAGGGCGCCCATCACGGCGCCGGACAGTCCGGCGGTGGAGGCCACGGACAGGTCGATCTCGCCGGAGACCACGAGCAGGGTCATGGGCAGGGCGATCAGCGCGATCGGCAGGGTGTTGCCGATGAGGAACGACAGGTTGAGCGCGTTGCCGAAGCCGTCGACGGTGGTGAACGACAGCAGCAGGACCACGACGAGCAGGGCGCCGACGGCTGTGTCCCACCTCGACGAGGCGGACCAGCGGCTCGCGCGCGTGAGGGACTCAGGCATGGCGGGCGTTCCTCTTCTTCAGGGCGGTGGCCACGCGCAGCGCGACGATCCGGTCGACCGCGATGGCGAGGATGAGCAGGATGCCGTTGATGGCGAGCACCCACACGGAGCTGACGCCGAGGGCGGGCAGCACGCTGTTGATGGAGGTCAGCAGCAGTGCGCCGAGGGCGGCGCCGTAGACGCTGCCGGAGCCGCCGGTGAAGACGACGCCGCCGACCACGACCGCGCTGACGACGGTGAGTTCGTAACCGGATCCGGTGCCGGAGTCGACGTTGCCGAACCGGGCCAGGTAGAGCGCGCCGGCGAGACCGGCGAGGGCGCCGCAGAAGGTGTAGGCGGCGAGGATCCGCTTGCGGACCGGGATGCCGGCGAGCCGGGCCGCCTCCGGGTTGGAGCCCAGTGCGTACAGCTCGCGCCCGCTGCCGAAGTGCTTGAGGTGGTACGCCGTCGCCACGACCACCGCGAGGGCGATCAGCGCCAGGTACGGCACCGCCGAGATGCCGCCGGAGCCGAAGTCGACGAAGGAGCCGGGGAGATCGGCGGCGGTGATCTGGCGGGAGCCGACCCAGATGGAGTCGATGCCGCGGATGATGTAGAGCGTACCGAGGGTGACCACGAGGGCGGGTACCTGGCCGAGGCTGACCAGCAGACCGTTGAGCAGGCCGAAGCCGATGCCGAGCAGGACGGCGAGGGCGATGGCGGCGACCGGGTCTCCGCCGCCCTGGAGATGGACGCCGGCGGCGAAGGCGCTGATCCCGAGGGTGGAGCCGACGGACAGGTCGACGTTGCGGGTGATGACCACCAGGGACTGGCCGGTGGCGACCAGGACGAGGATGGTCGCGTTCAGCAGCAGGTCCTTGATGCCCTGTTCGGACAGGAACGCGCTGTTGCCGGCCTGGGTGACGCCGATCATCACCAGGAAGACCACCGGGATGGCCAGTTCGCGCATCTTGAAGACGCGGTCGGCCAGCCGGGTGGCGCCGGCCTTCGGCACCTCGGCGACGGGGGCTTCTTCGGGAGCGGCGACCGTCACGCGGCGGCCCTCCCCGTGGCTGCGGCCATCACGGTTTCCTCGGTGGCGTCGGTGCGGGGGATCTCGGCGGTGAGCCGGCCTTCGTGCATCACCAGCACGCGGTCGGCCATGCCGAGGATCTCGGGCAGGTCGGAGGAGATCATCAGGACGGCGACGCCGTCGGCGGCGAGCTGGGACAGCAGCCGGTGCACCTCGGCCTTGGTGCCGACGTCGATGCCGCGCGTGGGCTCGTCGACGATCAGCACCTTCGGCCCGGTGGCGAGCCACTTGGCGAGGACGACCTTCTGCTGGTTGCCGCCGGAGAGGGTGTTCACGGTGTCGGCGATCCGGGCGTACTTGACCTGGAGTTTCACGGCCCAGTCGAGGGAGCGGTCGCGTTCGGCGCCGCGGTCCACCAGGCCGGCCCTGACGGTCGTGCGGAGTCCGGTGAGGCCGATGTTGCGCTCGATGGACATGTCCATCACCAGGCCCTGGGCGCGCCGGTCCTCGGGGACCAGGGCGAGGCCGGCGGCCATGGCGGTGGACGGGGCGCCGTTGGTGAGCGCCCGCCCGTCGACCTCCACCTCGCCGGCGTCCCAGCGGTCGACGCCGAACACCGCGCGGGCGACCTCGGTCCGGCCGGCGCCGACGAGTCCGGCCAGGCCGACGATCTCACCGCGCCGCACGTCGAAGGAGACGTCGGTGAAGACGCCCTCCCGGGTCAGCCGGCGCACGCTCAGGGCGACCTCGCCCGGGGTCACGTCCTGCTTGGGGTAGAGCTCCTCGAGGTCGCGGCCGACCATGCGGCGGACCAGGTCGTCCTCGGTCATGCCGTCCAGCGGCTCGCTCGCGATCCAGGCGCCGTCGCGCAGGGTGGTGACCCGCCGGCAGATCTCGAAGATCTCCTCCAGACGGTGGGAGATGAACAGCACGGCGGCGCCCTGGTCCCGCAGGGTGCGCACGACGCCGAAGAGACGGGCGACCTCGCTGCCGGTGAGGGCGGCGGTGGGCTCGTCCATGATCAGCACGCGGGCGTCGAAGGAGAGCGCCTTGGCGATCTCGACGATCTGCTGGTCCGCGATGGACAGTCCCCGGGCCGGGCGGTCCGGGTCGAGTTCGACGCCGAGCCGTTCCATCAGGGCCGCGGTGGCGTGGTACGTGGCCTTGTGGTCGATGCGGCCGAGGGCCCGCCGGGGCTGCCGGCCCATGAAGATGTTCTCGGCGATCGACAGGTCGGGGAAGAGCGTGGGCTCCTGGTAGATCACGGCGATACCGGCGTCGCGGGCGTCGCCGGGGCCGTGGAAGAGGACCGGCGCGCCGTCGAGCAGCACCTGGCCGGCGTCCGGCCGGTGCACTCCCGCCAGGGTCTTGATGAGGGTCGACTTGCCGGCTCCGTTCTCACCGGCGAGGGCGTGCACCTCCCCGGGGAACAGCTCCAGGGAGACGTCCCGCAGCGCACGTACCGCGCCGAAGGACTTGGAGATGCCCTTGAGCGCGAGAACCGGGGCCGGACCCGTGTCGGACGGGTGGGTCATGAGGGCTCCTCGACGACGTCGGCGGGTCGGCCCTCGCCACGTCGTGAAAGGTTTCAACTGGATTGCCGGGACGTTAGGCGCGCGACGCATGTCACGTCAATGGGTGCCGGTCGAAAAACTTCCGACACCTTCGGATCACACCGTGGTCACGGAGCCCGGTCTTTGCCGAAGGGGTTGACACCCCTCCGGGGGCGCCATAGCTTCCCGTTCTGAATCGTTTCACTCTGTGGTCGTTACGACCCGATGTCACAGGAGCCCTGACGTGACCGAGCTCGCCGCGGCGAAGGCCGCTCTCAAGACCCAGGCAGTCGAGACGCCGTCGTGGGCGTACGGGAACTCGGGGACCCGGTTCAAGGTGTTCGCCCAACAGGGCGTCCCCCGTACTCCGCAGGAGAAGGTGGACGACGCGGCCAAGGTGCACGAGTTCACCGGAGTCGCGCCGACCGTGGCGCTGCACATCCCGTGGGACAGGGTCGGGGACTATGCGGCACTGGCCGGGCACGCCGAGGACCGGGGGGTGCGGCTCGGCACGATCAACTCCAACACCTTCCAGGACGACGACTACCGGCTGGGCAGCATCTGCCACCCGGAGGCGGCGGTACGCAGGAAGGCCGTGGACCATCTGCTGGAGTGCGTCGACATCATGGACGCGACCGGCTCCGCCGACCTGAAGCTGTGGTTCGCCGACGGGACGAACTATCCCGGGCAGGACGACATCCGGGCACGCCAGGACCGGCTCGCCGACGGGCTCGCCGAGGTGTACGAGCGGCTCGGCGAGGGGCAGCGGATGCTGCTGGAGTACAAGCTCTTCGAGCCGGCGTTCTACACGACGGACGTGCCGGACTGGGGCACGGCGTACGCGCACTGCCTGAAGCTCGGCGAGAAGGCACAGGTCGTGGTCGACACCGGGCACCATGCGCCGGGGACCAACATCGAGTTCATCGTGGCGACGCTGCTGCGGGAGGGGAAGCTCGGCGGGTTCGACTTCAACTCGCGGTTCTACGCCGATGACGACCTGATGGTGGGGGCCGCGGATCCGTTCCAGCTGTTCCGGATCATGTACGAGGTGATCCGCGGCGGCGGGCTCACGCCCGGGGTGGCGTTCATGCTGGACCAGTGCCACAACATCGAGGCGAAGATCCCGGCGATCATCCGTTCCGTCATGAACGTGCAGGAAGCGACGGCGAAGGCGCTGCTGGTCGACCGGGCGGCGCTGGCCGATGCCCAGCGGGCGGGGGATGTTCTGGAGGCCAACGCCGTGCTGATGGACGCGTACAACACGGATGTGCGTCCGCTGCTTCGTGAGGTGAGGGAGGAGATGGGGCTGGACCCCGAGCCCATGTCTGCCTACCGGCGGTCCGGGTGGGGCGAGAAGGTCGTTGCCGAGCGGGTCGGCGGAGAGCAGGCGGGGTGGGGGGCGTAGGCGTCCGCCGGATTCTGTTCGTCGCGGGCTGCGGGCCGGATGTGGCTGGTCGCGCCCACGCGGCGGCAGCCGCACATCGGAACAGCCCCGCGCCGCTGCCTGGGCGCTCCACTCCCCCTCTCTTCCGAAGGACTGATCGTTGATGTCCAGCCATCCCGAAGCCGCCGCTCTGCTCGCTCGTTCGCACCGGCTCGGCTCCGATCCCCGCAACACCAACTACGCCGGGGGCAACACCTCCGCCAAAGGCACCGGGACCGACCCCGTCACCGGCGGTGACGTCGAACTGATGTGGGTCAAGGGGTCCGGGGGCGACCTCGGGACGCTGACCGGGGCGGGGCTGGCCGTGTTGCGGCTGGACCGGCTGCGGGCGCTCACCGGGGTCTACCCGGGGGTCGAGCGCGAGGACGAGATGGTCGCCGCGTTCGACTACTGCCTGCACGGCAAGGGCGGTGCGGCGCCGTCGATCGACACCGCGATGCACGGGCTCGTCGGCGCCGCGCACGTGGACCACCTGCACCCCGACTCCGGGATCGCGCTCGCCTGCGCGGCCGACGGGGAGAAACTGACCGCCGAGTGCTTCGGTGACACCGTGGTGTGGGTGCCGTGGCGGCGGCCCGGCTTCCAGCTCGGACTGGACATCGCCGCCGTGCAGGAGGCCAACCCCCAGGCCATCGGCTGTGTGCTCGGCGGACACGGCATCACCGCGTGGGGTGACACCTCCGAGGAGTGCGAGCGGAACTCGCTGCACATCATCCGCACGGCCGAGACGTTCCTCGCCGAGCGCGGCCGGCCTGAGCCGTTCGGACCGGTGATCGAGGGGTACGAGGCGCTGTCCGGGGAGGAGCGTCGGGAGCGGGCCGCCGCACTGGCGCCGTACGTCCGGGCCGTCGCCTCCCAGGACCGGCCGCAGGTCGGGCACTTCGACGACTCCGACGCCGTACTGGACTTCCTGGCCCGCGCCGAGCACCCGCGGCTGGCCGCGCTGGGCACCTCCTGCCCGGACCACTTCCTGCGCACCAAGGTCCGGCCGCTGGTCCTGGACCTGCCGCCGTCCGCCCCGCCGGCCGAGGCGGTCGCCCGGCTGAAGGAGCTGCACGCGGCCTACCGCGAGGAGTACGCCGCCTACTACGAGCGCCATGCTCGGCCCGACTCCCCCGCGATGCGCGGGGCCGACCCGGCGATCGTGCTGGTTCCGGGTGTGGGCATGTTCAGCTTCGGCAGGGACAAGCAGACCGCGCGGGTGGCCGGCGAGTTCTACCTCAACGCGATCCACGTGATGCGCGGGGCCGAGGCGGTGTCCACGTACGCGCCGATCGAGGAGTCGGAGAAGTTCCGCATCGAGTACTGGGCGCTGGAGGAGGCCAAGCTCCAGCGGATGCCGAAGCCCAAGCCGCTCGCGACGCGGGTCGCGCTCGTCACCGGCGCCGGCAGCGGGATCGGCAGGGCGATCGCCCAGCGGCTGACGGCCGAGGGCGCGTGTGTCGTCGTGGCCGACCTGAACGGGGAGAACGCCGCCGAGGTCGCCGAGGAGCTGGGCGGGTCCGACAAGGCCGTCGCCGTGACCGTCGACGTCACCTCCGAGGAGCAGATCGCCGGTGCCTTCAAGGCCGCCGTGCTCGCCTTCGGCGGCGTCGACCTGGTGGTGAACAACGCGGGGATCTCGATCTCCAAGCCGCTCCTCGAGACGTCCGCAGCGGACTGGGACCTCCAGCACGACATCATGGCCCGCGGTTCCTTCCTCGTCTCGCGCGAGGCGGCCCGGGTGATGACCGCGCAGGAGCTGGGCGGGGACATCGTCTACATCGCGTCGAAGAACGCCGTGTTCGCCGGCCCCAACAACATCGCCTACTCCGCCACCAAGGCCGACCAGGCCCACCAGGTGCGGCTGCTCGCCGCCGAGCTGGGTGAGCACGGCATCCGGGTCAACGGCGTCAACCCGGACGGTGTGGTGCGCGGTTCCGGCATCTTCGCCGGCGGCTGGGGCGCCGAGCGCGCCGCCGTGTACGGGGTGCCGGAGGAGAAGCTGGGCGAGTTCTACGCCCAGCGGACGCTGCTGAAGCGCGAGGTGCTGCCCGAGCACGTGGCGAACGCCGTGTTCGCGCTGACCGGCGGCGATCTCACCCACACCACCGGACTGCACGTCCCGGTCGACGCCGGCGTCGCCGCCGCGTTCCTGCGATGAGCACCGCCGTGGGGTCGTACGCCGCGGTCGACCTCGGCGCGTCCAGCGGGCGCGTCATGGTCGGCCGCGTCGGCCCCGACAGCCTGGAGCTGACCGAGGCGCACCGCTTCCCCAACCGGCCGGTGCGCGTGCCCGAGGGGCTGCGCTGGGACGTCCTGGGGTTGTACGCCGGGGTGCTGGACGGACTGAAGGCGGCCGGCGCGGTGGACTCCGTCGGCATCGACAGCTGGGCCGTGGACTACGGGCTGCTGGACGCGGACGGGGCGCTGCTCGGCAACCCGGTGCACTACCGCGACAGCCGTACCGACGGGATCGCCGGGAAGGTGTGGGCGACCGTGCCCGCCGCGGAGCTGTACGCGGCGACCGGACTGCAGTACGCCCCGTTCAACACCCTGTACCAGCTGACGGCGGCGCGGGATTCGGCGCAGTTCGCCCGGGCCGGGCGGCTGTTGATGATTCCGGACCTGCTGGCGTACTGGCTCACCGGGGAGCAGGGCACGGAGCTGACCAACGCCTCGACCACCCAGCTCGTCGACCCGCGCACCCGGGACTGGGCGTACGGGCTCGCGGAGCGGCTGGGCATCGATCTCACCCTGTTCGCGCCGCTGCGCCGGCCCGGGGACCCGGCCGGGGTACTGCGCCCGGAGGTGCTGGAGGAGACCGGGCTGAGCGGGCCGGTCCCGGTCACGGCGGTCGGCTCGCACGACACCGCGTCCGCGGTGGCCGCGGTACCGGCGGACGGTGAGCGGTTCGCGTACATCTGTACCGGCACCTGGTCGCTGGCCGGGCTCGAACTGGACGCCCCGGTGCTGACGGAGGAGAGCCGGGCCGCCAACTTCACCAATGAGCTGGGGCTGGACGGCACGGTCCGCTATCTGCGCAACATCATGGGGCTGTGGCTGCTCCAGGAGTGCCTGCGGGCCTGGGGCGAGCCCGGTCTGGGCGCGCTGCTGCGCGAGGCGGCGGACGTGCCGGCGCTGCGGTCGGTGGTGGACGCGGGGGGCGCCGCGTTCCTCGCGCCGGGACGGATGCCGG
>NZ_NEUB01000245.1 GCF_002910825.1 Streptomyces sp. SM1
CCCCAGCCGCGCAGCAGCGCGTCCAGTCGTTCGCCGACCCCGTCGGTGCCGGCCGTTCCGGGCGTCACGGCCGCGAGAAGCACGGCCAGCCGGTCCAGCTCGGCCAGCAGCGGCGAGGGCGGTGCGGGTGCGGCGGACAGCTCCGCGTCCAGGTGTGCGGCGAGTGCGTCGGGCGTCGGGTGGTCGAAGACGACCGTCGGCGGCACGGGCAGCCCGGTCGCCTCGACCAGCACGTTCCGGAATCGCACCGCGAGCATCGAGTCGAAGCCGACCTCGGAGAAGGAGCGCTCCGCGCGCACCGGACCGGTGCCGGGATGGCCCAGGACCGCGGCGGCGTGCCGGATGACCAGGTCTAGTACGGCCTGACGGCGGGCTTGCCGGTCCAGCGGGGCCAGCCGGGCGGCCAGGAGGACGGCGGGGGTGTCCTCGTCGACGCCGGCGGCCGCGCCGGACTCGACGGGCTCCGTTTGGGTACGGGGGACCGCGGCGGCCGTCCGGCCGGGGGCGGGCAGCCAGTACCGGTCGCGCTGGAAGGGGTAGGTGGGCAGCAGGAAGGGTGCGGCGTCCGGGTCGGCGGTTCCCGTCCAGGGCGTCCAGTCCACCGGGCCGCCGCCGCTCGCCCACGCCTCGGTCAGGGAGGCCAGCAGGCGGTCCC
>NZ_NEUB01000246.1 GCF_002910825.1 Streptomyces sp. SM1
CCTCGGGCCGGCCGGGCCGCAACCGCCCGTGCGGGGGGACCGCCGGGTGCTGCGCGCCGTCCTGCGCTGGACGGCCGCCGTCGTGGTCTTCGCCGTGGCCGGCGTGGGCACGGCGTACGGCATCACCCGGATGGAGCGTACGGACGTCCCCGGCCTCGCGACGGAGACCGACGGGCGGTGGGACTACCCGGGGCTGACCAAGCCGCCGCTGCCGTCCGGCAGTCCGGGCCCCCTGGCGGAGTCCAACCCGGCCGGCACCCACCACGCCGACCTGCGGGCCTTGCTGCTGCCCCTCCCGAAGGGTGCCGAAGAGGACAGGGCGCTGCGCGGCACGGACGGCTGGCTGGCGACTGCGGACTTCCTGAAGGAACTCGCGGAGAAGCAGGACCGGGAGACCTTCGGACAGCAGCTCACCGACCATGGTCTGCGGCACATAGCGGCCCGCGGCTGGACGACCGAGGACGGTACCCACACCCGGATCTACCTGCTGCGCTTCGACACCGCGGCAGTGGTGGAGTCGGGCATCTTCCTGCCCCACTTCGAGTTCAACAACCCTACCTATCGCATCCGGGGTGTGGAGGGCGTCGAGACGGACGACTCGCTCGCGGACAGGAGCATGGGGGTGCCGGGGGTACGGCGCTCGGGCTACGACGAGTCCAGGCTCTACGGCGCCGAACACGACAGGCAGGGCTACCTCGCCGCCGGTGACGTGCTCGCCGTCGTGCTGCAGTCGCGGAAGGACGTCGCGCACGCGGTGCCGTTCCAGCAGACGGTGATGCTGCAGAGCCAGCTGCTGGGCTGAGGCGCGGCGAGGCGGTACCTCGCACGACGGGGGCCGGCCCCGGCCGCGTAAGCTGGGGCCCGGCCCTGTGCACACCCTCGCACCCCCCGCTCAAGGAGCACCCCGTGGTTATCTTCTTCGAAGCCCTGCTGGTCCTGGTCGCCGTCGGCGTTCTCGCCTTCGCCGGGCTGACCGTGAAGAAGCTGTACCAGGGCCAGCGCTGATCACCGACGCCAGGAAGTTCCACTCATGATCGAGATCCCGTCCGACCTGCACAGGGACCTCGTCCCGCTCGCGTTCCTGCTCGGTGACTGGGTGGGCGCCGGTGTGCACGACTTCCCCGGCGCCGAGAAGTGCAACTTCGGCCAGGAGGTCACCTTCGCCCACGACGGCCGGGACTTCCTGGAGTACAGCTCCCGCACCTGGGTGCTGGACGGCGACGGCAACAAGGTCCGCCCGCTGGAGTCCGAGCACGGCTTCTGGCGGATCGACGCCGGCCGCAAGGTCGAGGTGACGATGACCCGCGACGACGGTGTCATCGAGATCTGGTACGGCGAGCTGGCCGACCAGAAGCCGCAGATCGACCTGGTCACGGACGCGGTGGCACGCACCGCCGCGTCGGGGCCCTACAACGGCGGCAAGCGGCTGTACGGCTATGTGAAGAGCGACCTGATGTGGGTCGGCGAGAAGCAGACGCCCGACGTGGAGCTGCGCCCCTACATGTCGGCGCACCTGAAGAAGGTCGTCTCCCCGGAGGACGTCGAGCGCTGGGCGAAGGCCCTGCCCGACGACATGCCGGACGACGGGATCGCCTTCTTCAAGTAGGTCCGTGGAGGCGCCGGCCCGATCGGGCCGGCCCGATCGGGGCCCCGCGGCCGGGGCGGGCGGTGCCGGGGTCCGCGGAGTCCGGCCCGATCCGGAGGACACCCTCTAGACTCGTGGTGTGGTGAGCACCGACTGGAAGAGTGACCTCAGGCAGCGCGGCTACCGGCTGACGCCGCAGCGGCAGCTCGTGCTCGAAGCCGTGGACACCCTGGAGCACGCGAGCCCCGACGCCATCCTCGTGGAAGTGCGGAAGACGGCGTCCGGGGTCAACATCTCCACCGTCTACCGCACCCTGGAGCTGCTGGAGGAGCTGGGCCTGGTCAGCCACGCCCATCTCGGGCACGGCGCCCCGACCTACCACCTCGCGGACCGGCACCACCATCTGCACCTGGTCTGCCGGGACTGCACCGACGTCATCGAGGCGGACGTGGAGGTCGCCGCCGACTTCACCGCCAAGCTGCGCGAGCAGTTCGGTTTCGACACCGACATGAAGCACTTCGCGATCTTCGGCCGGTGCGAGGACTGCGCCCGGAAGGCATCCGCGGCCGAGTCGTAGGCTTGGCGTATGAAGAGTCCCCTGCTGACCCTGCCCGGCGCCGTTCCCGCCGAGGGCGTGGACGAAGGCGTGGCCGCCCACTACGGCGACCTGTTCCGCGAGCAGCGCGCCCTCGCCGACGGCACCGGATTCGTCGACCTGTCCCACCGCGGGGTCGTCACCGTCACCGGGCCGGAGCGGCTCGGCTGGCTGCATCTGCTGCTCACCCAGCACGTCAGCGACCTGCCGCCGCACCAGGCCACCGAGGCCCTGGTCCTCTCCGCCAACGGCCACATCGAGCACGCGCTCTATCTGGTCGACGACGGCGAGACGGTCTGGGCGCACGTCGAGCCCGGAACCGAGGAAGCGCTGATCGCGTACCTGGAGTCGATGAAGTTCTTCTACCGGGTGGAGGTCGCCGACCGGACCCCCGACATCGCGGTGGTGCATCTGCCGGCCGGGTCCATCACGGAGGTGCCCGAGGGCGTCGCCGTCCGCGAGACGCCGTACGGACGTGAGCTGTTCCTGCCCCGGGGCGAGCTGGAGTCGTACGCGGAGAAGGCGGGACCGCCCGCCGGGCTGCTCGCGCACGAGGCCCTGCGGGTCGAGCAGCAGCGGCCCCGGCTCGGGTTCGAGACCGACCACCGCACCATCCCGCACGAGCTGGGCTGGATCGGCGGCGCCGTGCATCTGCAGAAGGGCTGCTACCGGGGGCAGGAGACGGTCGCCCGGGTGCAGAACCTCGGCAAGCCGCCGCGCCGGCTGGTCTTCCTCCACCTGGACGGCAGCGAGGTGCACCTGCCGGTGCCGGGCACCGAGATCCGGCTGGCGGACGACGGCCCGGACGGACGGAAGATCGGGTTCGTCACGACGTCCGCACGGCACCACGAACTGGGACCGGTGGCGCTGGCCCTGGTGAAGCGGAACGTGCCGGTGGACGCGCGGCTGATCGCGGGGGACACGGCGGCCGCGCAGGAGACCGTCGTCGAGCCCTGACGCGTACCGCCCGCGCATGTCCCCGCGTACGGCCCGCGCATGCCCCGGCGTGCGGTAGGGCCCGTGCGCGGGGCGCCCTGCGCGAGGTCGGCCGTGCCGCGGGGCGGGCTCAGACCTCCAGCAGGACGGTGAACGGGCCGTCGTTGGTCAGCGAGACCCGCATCCGCGCGCCGAAGCGGCCCGTGGCCACCGTCGCCCCCAGCGCGCGCAGCTGGGCGACCACCTCGTCGACCAGCGGTTCGGCGAGGTCGCCGGGGGCGGCGGCGTTCCAGGTGGGGCGGCGGCCCTTACGGGCGTCGCCGTAAAGGGTGAACTGGCTGATCACCAGGAGCGGGGCGCCGATGTCGCTGCACGACTTCTCGTCCTGGAGCATCCGCACCGACCAGAGCTTGCGGGCGAGCTGTGCCGCCTTCTCCTTGGTGTCCTCATGGGTGACGCCGACGAGGACGCACAGTCCCTCGCCCTCGATCGCGCCCACCGTCTCGCCGTCCACCACGACGCATCCGCCGTCGACCCTCTGCACCACTGCTCGCATACGACCATGATGCCGGTCGGCGAACAGTCGGCCGACCCCGGCCCGCGCAGGCCCCCGGTCAGGCTATTTTTACTCCTAAGCGCCCATCTGGTGCGGATCGGGGACACTCGCTCACATAGCGGCCGCTTGGGGTGGCACGATGCTGGCACACGCCGGTCGAGGGGACGGTTGAGGCACATGAGCACACCGGGAGTCGGACAGCCGCCCGCGGCTGTTCCGTCGGACCGAGTGGGAGCCGGGGAGCGGGAGTTCTGCCGGCCGCCCGCACAACGCACCGACAGTCCGGTGCTGCCCGAGGAGAGGCGGGCAGCCGACGTGACCGCGATCGGCCTGCCGGAGCTGCGCGCGGTGCGCCGTGACGCGCAGCGGGACGAGGCCGACCTGAGCTATGTGCGGCGGCTGCTCCAGGGGCGGATCGACATCCTGCGGGCGGAGCTGGCCCGGCGGGGCCCGAGGGGCGTGTCCCCGGTCGTCACGGCGGGGGACGCGTCCGTCGTGGAGCGGCTGTCGGAGATCCTGCGGGACGGCCCGGTCCGGCACCGCTCCTCCGCCCGCCACGTGACGCTGGGGACGCCGCGGAGCGAGGAGTACCGGCGGCTGGCGGCCGAGATGCTCGCCGAGGTGGAGCTGTCCGACCTGGGCGCCCGCACGGACGGGGAGCTGAACACCGCGATGGGGCGGCTCGTGCGGTACGAGCAGCAGGTGTCCCGGCGGCGGCAGCGGCTGCAGCGCACGGCGGACGAGTGCGGCGCGGAGATCACGCGCCGGTACCGGGACGGGGAGGCCCAGGTCGACGACCTGCTCGTGTGAGTGCCGCAGGAGGCGGGGACGGGGCGGGGGAGGGCCATGCCGGGCTCCGTTCCGAGGGCCCGGCCGGGGTCCGGCCGGGGCCGGGAAACCTCGTCGACACCCGCCGCGCGGCCGACCTACCGTGAGCCCATGACCTCCCGTGACGGCATCGACGTACACCCCATCACCGAGTCCGAGTTCGCCGACTGGACCCGGGCGATGAACATCGGTTTCCTGCGTGAACCCACGCTGTCCGAGGAACTCGTCGACGCGCGCCGGGCGCAGTTCACGCCCGGCCGGACGGTGGGGGCCTTCGACGGGGGGCGGTGTGTGGCGACGTTCCGTTCCTTCGCGCAGGAGCTCACGGTGGTCGGCGGGGCGGCCGTCCCCGCCGACGCCGTCACCAACGTCACCGTCGCCCCCACCCACCGGCGCCGTGGCCTGCTCACCCGGATGATGGCGCGGGACCTCGCCGCCGCGAAGGAGCGCGGGGACGTCGTCGCCACGCTGATCGCCGCCGAATACCCGATCTACGGGCGCTACGGCTTCGGCCCGGCCACCTCGGCCACCGAGTGGACGGTCGACGTGCCGCGCGCCGGTCTCGACCCGCGCCGGTCCGGCCCGGAGGACGGCGGGCGGATCGACCTCGTGGACGGGGAGGACGTCCGCAAGCTGGGTCCCGAGCTGCACGAGCGGCTGCGCCGGGAGCTGCCGGGTGCCGTGGACCGTGACGAGCTGTGGTGGAAGGTCACCACAGGAGCCGTGCGCTTCCACGCGAGTTTCCACGAGCCGTTCTACGCGGTGTACCGCTCGGCCGGCGGCGAGGTCGAGGGCATGGTGGCCTACACGGCGGACGACAACTGGGGTGATGCCAAGCAGCCGTTGAACACCGTGCGGGTGAAGTGGCTGACCGGGGTGACGCCGGCGGCCGAACGCGCGCTCTGGCACTACCTCTGCTCGATCGACTGGGTGGTGAAGGTGAGGAGCGGCTGGCGGGCCCCCGACGATCTGCTCCCGCACCTCCTGCCGGACCCGCGTGCCGCGGCCGTGACCACCCAGGCGGACTGGCTGTGGGTGCGGATCCTGGATGTCGTACGAGCCCTGGAGGCGCGGACGTACCAGGCGGCGGGGTCGCTGGTGCTGGAGGTGGCCGACGGCGACGGGCTCGCCGGGGGGCGGTACCGGCTGGAGGCGTCGGTGGACGGGACCGGGTCCTGTGTGCCGGCCACCGGGAGTGCCGATCTGACGCTGGACGTCGCGGAGCTGGCCGTGCTGTGGCTGGGGGACGAGTCGGCGGTGCGGCTGGCGGCGCTGGGCCGGGTGCGGGAAGAACGAGCGGGCGCCGCCCGTCAGGCCGACGCCCTGCTGCGTACGTCCAGGCGACCGTGGTGCCCGGACATCTTCTGAGCGCTGTGTCCCTGGGAGCGCCCCTGCTGCCTCCTCCTTCCGCCGACGACGGGTGAGCACTCATCCGTAGCGAGCTGTTCAGTTGTGGTTGTTGTGCGAAGGGTGCTGATGGTGCTGGTCGTGCGGATGGTGCCGGTGGTGCGGGTTGTGCCCTACTGACGGGCTCCCGGCTCCCCTCCGGAAGGGAGCCCGGTCAGTGGTCTGTGCGGTGCTCTCAGCCGGACTGGGCGAGCAGCATCACGAGGATGACCGCGCCGATGCCGCTGATCATGGTGTTCCGTGCCTTGACGCCCACGGTGAGGGCGACGAAGGCGATGATTCCCATCGGCCCGTATTTCCACTGGACGAGCTGCTCGAATCCGATGGCCAGGGCGGCGAGGGCGATGGCGACGAGCGGCATTGCGGTCCCCCTTTGTCCATGGCCCTCAACCGCCACCCTGGTAGCCAACCCCTCAACAGGTTGACCAGGTTATGCGAGTTGGTGACCAACTTGCTGTTAGTTATCTCCACTTGGAAGAGGCTTATAACCACCCTCCGCCGAACTGCCCGAAGATGGCGAAAAGTTGTAGGGTCTGGCTGTGGAGCCGGAACATGCCTCCGTCAAGGGGCGGGAGAAGTCGCAGCGGCCACAGCGGACCCATCACGAGGTGGCCGACGAGCTGCGCGCACGGATCCGGACCGGTGCGCTGCGGCCGGGCGAGCGCATGCCCACCCAGGCCCGGCTCGCCGCCGAGTTCGGCGTGGAGCGCCCCGCGATCCGCCGGGCGCTGCGCGTTCTGCAGTCCGAGCAGTTGCTCACCAACGTCTCCAAGGGTGCTCCGGCGACCGTCGCCGGCCGTCCGGGCGAGGCTCCGGCCGGCCCCGCGGCACCGCCGCTGCCCACCACGGTGGCCCTCGCGCCCAGGATCGCCGCGGCCTTCGAGGCGGAGCACGTCGAGATCGACGCCGTCTGCCTGACCGCCATCTCCCTCACCCTCGCCATGGGCGAGCCGTTGCGCCAGATCCACACGGGGCGACTGAAACCGGCCACGGTGGACGTCCGGGTCCTGCTGCCCAGCCGGGACATCGACCTGGCCTTCCCGGTGCCGGTCTCGGGACATGACGGTGCCGAAGGGCCGCTTCACGCCCGCTGGTTGTCGATGCGCAACGCCCAGGGGCAGGTGCTCCGTCACAATCTGCAGGCCCTGCGGTCGACGCACGGCATCGACGTACGGGTGCGGTTCCGGGCGCTGCCCTTCACCCCGCCGGTGAAGCTGTATCTGCTGAACAACGTGGAGGCGCTGTTCGCCTACTACACGGTGGCGCGCAGCGAGGCGCGGATCGACCACGAGAGCATGGAGACGTACGACGCCCAGGGCATACGGTCCATGCTCTTCGCCTTCGAACAAGGGTCCGGCCTGCGGGACACCACGTTCGTGGAGCAGTCGCACCTGTGGTTCAACGCGCTGTGGGAGACGATCAGTTCGGAGCTGGTGCTCACGAGCTGACGTCCCCCGCACACATCCGGGCCGAGCGGTTTCTCACAGGGCCGGCCTCGCCACCAGCAGCGCGAGGAGCACCGCCCCGGCGGAGCTGATTCCCGGCCGGTTGGCCCTGATGCCCAGGGTGAGCATCAGCAGCCCGACCAGGCCGGCCACCCCGAACTTCCACTCGACGAGCTGCTGGACGGTGATGACGAGGACCGCGGCGACCAGGGTGAAGAACTGCATGGTGTTTCCCCCCTTTGTGGCGACACCAACTTGGCTGAGTTGGTAACCAGCTGTAGTGTGGTTGTCCCCGCTTGGTCGCCATTGATAAACAACTTTCAAACAACTCCCGTCAGATGGATCAGAGTTGTAGCGTTTGGTCGTGACCCAGGAGAACGTGGCAGTGAACGGCAGCAGCAGGCTCACGCCGCAGGAGATCGCCGACATCCTGCGGGAACGCATCCGGGCCGGCGAACTCAAGGCGGGCGACCGGCTGCCCACCCAGGCCGAGCTGGCCGAGGAGTTCGGCGTCG
This sequence comes from Streptomyces sp. SM1, assembly GCF_002910825.1. Lineage (GTDB taxonomy): Bacteria > Actinomycetota > Actinomycetes > Streptomycetales > Streptomycetaceae > Streptomyces > Streptomyces okerensis. Next base: position 7,868 of record NZ_NEUB01000246.1, read on the forward strand.
AACGCGGCGCCGTCCGTCAGGCGCTGCGCGCGCTCCAGGACGACGGACTGCTCAGCAACGTCAGCAAGGGCAGCCCTCCGAGGATCGCCGACCCGGCTCCCGCCCGGGCCGTCCGGGAGGAACCCCAGCCGACCATGGTGGCCCTGGCGCCGCGCCTGGCGGACGCCTTCGAGACGAACCGCGTGCGGATCGACGCGGTGTGCCTGACCTCCGAGAGCCTCATGCTGGCGCTCAGCGAACCGGTCCGGCACATCCACGAGGGCCGTATCCGCCCCGACTCGGTCGACGTACGCATCCTCCTGCCTTCTCGCAACATCAACCTGGCCTTCCCGGTCCCCGTCGAGGACGCCGGCGACGGCAACCCGGTGCACGAACGCTGGCTGGCGATGCGCAACGCCCAGGCCCGGGTGCTCCAGCACAACCTCCTCGCCCTGCGCGCCACCCACGGCATCGACGTACGCGTCTCGTTCCGCGCGCTGCCCCTCACCCCGCCCGTGAAGCTGTACCTGCTCAACGGGGACGAGGCGCTGCTCGGCTACTACATGCTCACCCGGCGCGAGGAGGAGTGGGAGAGCCGCACCCTGGAGATGTACGACGTCCTGGGCTCGACCTCGCTGCTCTTCTCCTACCTCAAGCAGGCGGGCCAGCGGGACGAGGCCTTCGTGGAGGAATCCCAGAAGTGGTTCGACGCCCTCTGGGAAACCATCACGTCGGACCTGACACTCTCCTAGTGACTTCTGAGACGACACGGACCGATGCGGTGAAGGCCGAGACCGGGACAGAAGCGGAACCGAGTGACCTGCGGGACCTGATGGAGAACGCCCGCGTCGTGCTGTGGGACTTCGACGGCCCCATCTGCCGCCTGTTCGCGGGCCACTCGGCGGAGCGGGTGGCAGGCGACCTGGCGTCCTGGCTGGAGGGCCGCGGCCTGCACGGCCTGCTCACGGACGACGAACGCGAGTCCCTGGACCCGCACGTCGTCCTGCGCGCCGTCGACCGCCGGCACCCCGGCAGCGACCTCGTCGCGGAGCTGGAGGAGCGTCTCACCCAGGAGGAGCTGCGGGCCACCGCCTCCGCCCAGCCGACCCCGTACGCCGATCCGCTGATCCGCACCCTGACCGCGGTCGGCACCCGCCTGGCCATCACCACCAACAACTCCCCCCGTGTGGTGCGCGGATACCTCGCCTCCCGCGACCTCGTCCCCTGTTTCGCCCCCCACATCTACGGCCGCACCCAGGAACTGAACCACCTCAAACCCCACCCCCACTGCATCCACCGCGCCCTGAACGCGATCGGCGCCGCCCCCGCCACCGCCCTGATGATCGGCGACACCCCGTCCGATCTGCTCGCCGCGCGGGCGGCCGGCGTACCGTTCCTCGGCTACGCCCGCAACGACCGCAAGAGCAAGCTGCTGAGCGACGCGGGCGCCACCACCGTCGTGGACTCCCTGGAACCCGTACTCCGGCTGGTCCGCGAGCTGCATCAGGCCTGACTCGTCAGCAGGATGAGCACGAGCGCCGCGTACAGGGCGCGACCGTTGCGCGGTTCCCGTGCCCACACGCCGATGAAGAACAGGAGGATCAGCACGACGGGCCCGAGCCGCGCCTCCGCGAGGAGGCTCAACGTCAGCTCCCCGAGCGGCGCGAGCACCTTGGACAGCGGCATGATCCGACCATCTCCCCTCCACTTTCCGGCAAGGGCTCAACTTGCCGTCCAATTGGACTGGTTGTGCTGACAGTGGTCTGCCCGGGCGGACAGATCGCTTAACCAACCGGGCCTGCCGGATGGTGGCTCGGGCCGGATTGGTGGGTTTGCCGGTGGACCGGAAGCGGTACGGTCCGCTTGTGGCCACACAACGGACCGGCGAAAGCGGAGGCAGGGAGTTCCAGCGGATCGCCGACGAGCTGCGCGGGCGGATAGGGAACGCGTATCCGCTGCGGTCCTTCCTGCCGTCGCAGCGCGCTCTGGCCGGGGAACTGGGAGTCTCCCGGGACACGGTGCAGCGGGCGCTGCGCGAGCTGGCGAACGAGGGCTGGATCCAGTCGCGGCGGGGCAGCGGCTCACGGGTGATCAAGACCCAGCGCATACAGTCCTCGGCCGCCAAGGCGACGCGGGTGCGCGGCGAGGTGACGCTGGCCCCGTTCATCAGCGAGGCCTTCGAACAGCCGGAAGTCACCCTGGACGTCTACACGCTGACGTCCGAGTCGCTCGACGCGCACATCAGGCTCCAGTCGGAGCGGATCCGGGGCGGCTTCATCTCACCCCAGCGCATCACACTGCGGATGCTCCTGCCGGACGCGGCGCTTCCGCTGCCCTACCCCCGCGTCAAGGACGACCGCGACGACCCCCGCCTGCGGGAACGACTGCGCACCATCACCGAGTCGCACACCGCGTCGCTGGTGGGGGCACTCAGAGACCTGCAGACGGAGGGCCTGGTCCCGTCGGTCGACGTCCGGATCCAGCACACCCCGCTCACTCCCACCTTCAAGACCTATCTGCTCAACGGCGTCGAAGCGCTGCACGGCATGTACGAGGTGATCGAACGGCCACTGACACTCGGTGATGGAGAGCTGATCACCGCTCTGGACGTCCTGGGCCTCGGTGCCACTCTCACCCATCATGTGAAGACCGGGGAACCGACCTCTCCGGGGTCGGTCTTCGTGGACAGCATGCGCCAATGGTTCGACTCGATCTGGAACCTTCTCTCCGAATGACCGGCATGTTGTAGTCTTCGCGCACCGACTGAGCAAGCGCTCGTCGTGGCTCGTATTCATGGGCGCACACCTGCTCGAACGAGCTCCGCGGTCATCGTGCAGACAGGCGACAAAGCGCCCGTCGCGACCCCGTATGCGGTACTCCGCCGCGCGCGACAGCCGGTGCCGTGCGTACTGTCAGTTGTGAGTCCTCTCGTACCTCCCGGAGCGGCCAGTGGGCGCACCACCTCTCGCCCGTCCCTCTCTGGGGGAACGTGCCGGCTCCTTCGTGGATCGGGCGAGAAGAGACGGGACGGCGATCAGAGGGCATCACAACGAGAACTACGTGCTGTCGCTCACCGAGCGGGACGAGGCACACCTGCTGGGCCTTGAACCCGGGACGCGCGTGACGGTACGGATCCGCCGTGCGGATGCCCTCTCCGTGGTGATCCGGACCTGGCAGTACGAGGACGAGATCCTCGACGCCGTCCAAGGGGTCCTGCCGCAGGTCCCGCAGTGCCTCGCGAAGGAGGGTGGCTTCTCCGTCCACAGCTATGTGGAGGGCGTCCCGCTCTCCAGTTTCTGCGGTGATGGCAAGCCCGTGGACACCCTGCGTATCGACGCGCTGGCCGGGCTGTTCGCCCGGATGTCGCAGGTACGCCGGAGCGCACTGCCCGCGCTGCCGTCCGGCTGGCCCCGCAACGACACCGATGGCCAGGGCTTCCTGCGTACGCTGGTGAGGCTGGCGGACCAGCAGATCCGTCGGCCCAACTGGACGGAGTTCGGTGGCCTGTTCGCGGCACTGGGCATCCCCGAGGACGCCCTGCTGGGGATGGCCGAGCGGGTACCGGTCATGGTGCGGCGGCCGCACAGCCTGCTCCACACGGACCTGCACCGCGACAACCTGATCGTCCCGTCCGGCGGAGCCGCGGCGCTCGTCTGCGTCGACTGGGAGCTGGCCACCTACGGTGACCCGCTGCACGACCTCGCCACCCATCTCGTAAGGATGCGGTACCCCGCCCACCAGTGGTCCGAGGTGATCGACGCGTGGGCGAGAGCCATGCACGAGATCCGCCCCGCCGCCGTCAACGGGCTGGTGAAGGACCTGCGCCACTACCTGGCCTTCGAGCGGGCGCAGTCCGTCTACCCGGATGTGATGAGAGCCGCGCGCTCCCTGGAGTCGTCGGACGACCTGGACAGGGCGACGGCGGAGGTGAGCCGAGCCCTGAAGGCGGCCGCCGCGCCGCTGCGGCTGCGTAACGTGCCCGGCGAGCAGGAGATCGAACGTGCCTTGTTCCGCTGGCTGGCGTCCCGCCGAAAGCGCGACCGTGACGGTCTTGGCTCGATTGTCCAGGCGTTCAGGTGGCAGGCGGACCGCCGGCTGTCTCTGGCCGACGACTTCCCCGAGTCCGCGGTGAGGGAGGCCCTGGCCGTGGAGGGAGCGGCCCCCGCGCGCCGGGTCTTCAAAGGCACCGCTCATCTCAACACGGTCGTGAGGGTGCCGAGTTTCGGCCGGCCCGTCGTCATCCGGCGCAGACTGCCGGAGGTCTGCCGGCGGGAACCCAGTTTCCTGAGCGAGCACGCCGTACTGCGCGCCATCGAGCAGACACCCGTCGCGATCGCCGCCCCCAGGGCTCTGGCGCTGGGCGAGAGCTACCCGAGTGACCGGTTTGCCATCCACACGTTCGTGGGGCCGCGCGACATCGGCAGCCCTCCGAACCACCCGGTGGACGGGCTGCTGCCGCACGAGGCGGACGGCCTCGTCGACCAGTTGTGCGCCCTGACCCAGGTGGACTACAAGCAGGTCGACCCACTGGCCGGCGAGCGGGGCTTCTACCGCTGGCTGACGGGCCAGCTCGTGCTGCTCGTCGCGGAGCTGCCGAAGAAGTCCCAGCAGCTCGCCCGGTATCTGGGACTGCCGACCGCAGGGCGACTGGAGCAGATCCTGTCCCGGCACGAGGTGAGCCACCGCGAGCCGTCCCTGCTGCACGGCGACCTGAACCCGTGGAACCTGGTACGCCGTGACGATCCCTATGCGCTGACCGTCATCGACTGGGAGATGGCCCTGATCGGTGACCCTCTCTACGACCTGGTCCGGCACATGCACCTCACCCCGACCCGTCCGGAGATCAGGGACCGGATGTTCAGCCGCTGGGCACGCAGACTGCCGCCCGAGTACACCCGTGACTGGCGTAAGGACTGGCAGGCGTACTCGCGGCTGGAGACGGTCAGGTCCGCCTACATCGACCTCGACCGTCTGGTGACGGGCGCCAGCCTGGACGCGCCCAACGTCCGGCGGGCGGTGGAGTCCTATGCGGCGACCCTGGCGTTGGCCAGCGGTTCGCTGGGCCTCCCGCTCCGCTCCACGGCCAACCCCTATCTTGCCCGGGCGCTGGTGTAAGGGGACGATGTCCCCACCGGAAGCCGCGCTGGAGGCGGGTATGTGATGACCCGTCCGGCCCGGCGCGCGGAGGGGGTTCGGCATGCCGGAGCGCGTGAACGGGTCGTCCGACGGCGGAGCGGGCAGACGCTTGCGCCGCTTCCAGGAACGCGTCGAGCCTTTTGCTGCCCGTCTTGTCCTGGGGGCCGTCTTCGTCACCTGACTGGTCGCCCAGTTCGTCAAGCCGGTGGGTGACGCCCTGGAGGACAAGACGTTCCTCGGCGGGGCCCTGCTCAGTCTGATCGGGTACGTGCTCTACGACGCGGTGAAGGAACTCTCCTCGTCGGTTCGGGTGCCGGCACGGGCTCTGGTCAACTCCAGCGAGCTGGGCGGCTTCGTCAGTGAGGCGTTCCAGGCACGCAAGGTGGAGATCAGCTTTCTCGGTTACACGGGGGAGACGCTCTACAACGAGCTCTATCACCGCCTGGAGGACCTGTTCGACAATCCGGGGTCGACGAGGAAGGTGTCCGTGCGGATGCTCGTCCCGGACTTCGAGCAGCCCATGACCGTACCGGCCCGTGTGGGGGCCGACGAGCGCCCGGTGGACGATCCCTCCTTCCGCGACCGGATGTTGCGGCGCTGCGCGGAGTACGACGGGATCCTGACGGACATCGCGGACCGCCTCACCCGCACAGGGCGGGTCGTCGTCCACTGCGAGTACCGCTTCTATCCCGGTATCCCGCGCGACAAGATCTGCGTATTCAACCGGGCGCAGGTCCTGCACGGCCTCTACGACGTCTCCGCCCGGATGCGTCTGCAGCACATGGGCCCCGAGTGCTACGACCCCAAGGGTTACAAAACGGACCTCAACGTCTGGTCGCGTGAGGGCACGGCCGCCGCCGAGGCGGCCGTCTCCATGTGGATCAAGCATTTCGACGACCTGTGGGTGCTGGCGTCGACACCCCGGTGGCGGCGGGACGCGGCTGCCTGAGCCGCCCGCACCCGCACCCCCGACCGGCGGCTGTTCAGCGCCGGCCGATGACCTCGCCCACCCGGCTGAACCCGTCCGTGCCGTGCCCCAGGGCGATGCCCCGGCGGGCCTGCCCCTCGATCACCCGCATGACGCTCGCGTCGATCCCGTGGGCTTCCGAGGCGTGCACGATGTGGGTCATCGTGGACGCGGCCGAGGTGATCGGGTTGAGCTCGCCCGGGTACGTGCCGGTGTCGCTGTCGGCCGCGAACTCGGTGAACAGCGGTGGCAGGATCGCGGCGATGCCCTGGGCGAAGGGAGCGAGTTCCGCGCCGCTGACGCCTTCCGCGCGGGCCAGCGCGAGGGCGTGCGTGTAGCCGGCCATCGCCGTCCAGAAGATGTCGAGGAGCGCGATGTCGTACGCCGCGGCCCGGCCCGCGTCCTCGCCGAGATGAGTGTGGGTGCCGCCGAGCGCCGCCAGGACCGGCCGGTGTTCTTCGTACAGCTCCCGGGGCCCGCTGCGCAGGAACACCGCGTCGTCCGTGCCGATGGCCGGCGTAGGGGTCATGATCGCGCCGTCCAGGTAGCGGATGCCGTGCCGGCCGGCCCAGTCTGCCGTGTCACGGGCGCGCTCCGGGGTGTCGGCGCTCAGGTTCACGACCGTCCGGCCCTTGAGCGCGGTGGTGACGGTGGCCTGACGCAGTACGGCGTCCGAGGCGTCGTAGTTCACCACGCAGACGACGGTCAGCGGTGCGGCGGCGACCGCCTCTTCGGGGGTGGGCGCCGGGACCGCGCCCCGCGCGGTCAGTTCGCCGTCCCGGCCCGGGGTGCGGTTCCAGACGGTGGTGTGCAGACCGGCCTCCAGAAAGGCAGCGGCAAGCGCCCGGCCCATCGGTCCGAGACCGAGGACGGTCACGGCGGCGGACTGGTCGGTGGGGTGAGGCATGGTGGTGACTCCGTTAGGGTGCAGGGCATTTGATGAGGAAAGGGGCGCGTCATGGTGCACCGGCGGCATGATCCGGACGTCTGTGGGGTGACCGCCGCGATCGCCGTGATCGAGGGCAAGTGGAAGACCACGCTGCTGTGGCTGCTGGAGTCCGGTCCGCACCGTCCGGCCGAACTGCGCCGACGGGTGCCCGGCCTCAGTGAGAAGGTGCTGACCGACGCGTTGCGCGAGATGGAGGCGGACGGCGTGGTGCACCGGGAGGTGCACGACGTACTGCCGCCGAAGACGGTCTACTCGCTGACCGGGTTCGGCCGTGAACTCTCCGAGGCGCTGGCGCCCCTGTCGGACTGGGGCCATCGCCGCCTCGAGAAGCTGGGCGGGGTCCGCCCTCCGGCCTCATGACGACGCCTGTCCGCACTCCCTCCGTCCGCTGAGCGCCCCCGGTCGGTTCACCACCAGGTTCGCCCGCACCGCGCCGGATGCCAAGTACGCACAAAAAAGTGGGTGGGCCGGGTCAGGCGGAGGGGGTGTCGTCCCGCTCCGTCTCCTCGACCGGCGGCATCAGCGCGCGCAGCCAGCGTTCCGTCTGGGCGACGTGGGCCTCGGCCGCGCCCGCTGCCGTGCCCGGGTCGCGGTCGGCGATCGCGGTGGCCAGGATGCGGTGGTCGGCGTCGCTCTTGCGGCGCAGGTCGGGGCCCTCGGGGAGGGTGAAGACCTGGTACTTGCGGGAGCGGGCGCGGAAGACCGCGAGCAGGGAGGCGAGGGTGGGGTTGCCGGCCGCGCGGGCGATCTCGGCGTGGAAGCGGTGGTCGAGTTCCGAGGCCTCGGTGGGGTCCTCGGTGGCCTCCATGGCCTCGATGAGGGAGAAGAGCGTCCCGATCGTGTCCGGGGTGGCACGGGCGGCGGCCTTCGCCGCGACGTGCGCCTCCAGGACGCGCCGGATCTCGTAGACCTCCAGCAGGCCGGGCAGCGGCAGGAGTTGCAGGGTCAGGGAGAGGCTGCCGATGAGGTCCTCGGGCCTGAGCTGGGAGACGTAGGTACCGGAGCCGTGGCGCGGCTCGATCACGCCCAGGGCCGCGAGCATGCGCACCGCCTCGCGGAGCGAGCCGCGGGAGACGCCCAGTTCCTCGCAGAGATCCGCCTCGGGGGGAATGCGCTCCCCGGCGCCGAGCCGCCCCGTCGCGATCATGTGCCGTAGGCCGTGGAACGCCTTGTCGACTGCGGACATCCGATTCCTCCCCTGGCGGGACCGGCGGCTCCCGACGGCCCTCGGTGCACTGTAGCGAGGCGGGTCATCAGATGACTTGAATGTGTCGCCTGTAAGTCATCCGACTTCTTTTGCTGCAGAGGGCTTGTCATGGCCGAAAAACGCGTGCCACCATCCCGAGTCATCATACGTCTCGGCCTGAGGGTCTGATGTGTCCCTCGCGGATGGGAGTCATGTGAGCGAGACCGAGGTCACCACCGCACCGCGTCCCCTGCTGCTGGCCGACGGCCGGCCGGCGGCGCGGGCGTGGTCGCTGGATCCCGCCCTGCGCCATCTCAACCACGGCTCGTTCGGCGCCGTACCGCTGGCCGCCCAGGAGCGGCAGAACGAGCTGCGTACGGAGATGGAGCGCGCGCCGGTGGTGTGGTTCCCCGAGCTGCCGCAGCGGCTCGCGGCCGCCCGGGCCGGCCTCGCGGCCTTCCTCGGCGCGGACCCCGGCGACCTCGCCCTGGTGCCGAACGCGAGTGCCGGCGTGAGCGTCGTGTACGCCGGGCTGGAGCGGCGGGGCGGTGGGGAGATCGTCGTCACCGACCACGGCTACGGCGCCGTGACGATGGGCGCCGAGCGGCTGGCGCGCCGCTGGGGCGGGCGGGTGCGCACCGCCCGGGTGCCGCTGGACGCGGACGAGGAGAGGGCGTACGAGGCCGTGATGGCCGAGGTGGGGGAGAGCACCGGTCTCCTTGTCATCGACCAGATCACCTCCGCGACCGCCCGCCGGCTGCCCGTGGAGCGGATCGGCGCGGAGGCGCGGCGGCGCGGTGTCCCGCTCCTCGTGGACGGCGCCCACGCGCCCGGGCTGGTCGCCGCCCCGCTGTCCGGGCTCACCTGCGACTTCTGGGCGGGCAACCTGCACAAATGGGGCTGCGCGCCGCGCGGTACGGCGGCCCTGGTGGCGCGCGGACCGCTGCGCGACGCGCTGTACCCGCTCATCGACTCCTGGGGCGCCCACGAGCCCTATCCCGACCGCTTCGACCAGCAGGGCACGGTCGACGCCACCCACTACCTGGCCGCCGCGACGGCGCTGGACTTCGTCGACGGCACCTGGGGCTGGCCCGCCGCCCACCGCTACATGGACGAGCTGGCCGGCTACGCCGAGCAGGTCGTGGGCGCCGCGTTCGCGTCACTGACCGGCGCCGACGCCCACGTCGACGTCGGCATGCCCGTACCCGGCATGCGGCTGGTGCGGCTGCCCGACGGCCTCGCCGGCAGCCATCTCGCGGAGCTGGTCGGCGAGCCCGAAGTGCACGTCGAATGGGGCGT
>NZ_NEUB01000247.1 GCF_002910825.1 Streptomyces sp. SM1
ATCCCGCCCAGCCGTTTCGCCACGCGCGCGAGCGGACCCACCGAGGCCAGGGCGTTGACCGCCCCCGCGGTACGCGTCCGCGACACCCAGCCCAGCCACACCGGCAGCCACCCCATCGCGTAGTGCGCGGCGGGACGGCGGCGGCCCGCGTAGTGGTGGTGCAGGAACTCCGCCTTGTACGTGGCCATGTCGACCTCGACCGGGCAGTCCGAGCGGCAGCCCTTGCAGGACAGGCACAGGTCCAGGGCGTCCCGTACCTCCGTGGAGCGCCAGCCGCCGGTGATCAGTTCGCCCGCGAGCATCTCGTGCAGGAGGCGGGCGCGTCCCCGCGTGGAGTGCTGCTCCTCGCCCGTCGCGCGGAACGACGGGCACATCACCGCCGGCCCCGGCACGGACTCCGTACGGCACTTGGCGACGCCCACGCAGCGGCGCACGGCCGCCGGGAAGTCGCCGCCGTCGGCGGGGTAGCCGAAGGCGACGTCCACCGGTCCGCGCGGGAGGACGGAGAAGCGGAGGTTCGCGTCCAGGGGTGAGGGGCGGACCAGCATGCCGGGGTTCAACAGGTCGTCGGGGTCCCAGACGGCCTTCACGCGCTCGAAGAGGGCGACCGTCTCCTCGCCGTACATGCGCGGCAGCAACTCCGCGCGGGCCTGGCCGTCGCCGTGCTCGCCGGAGAGCGAGCCGCCGTGGGACACGACCAGCCCGGCCAGTTCCTCCGAGAAGCGACGGAAGCGGGCGACGCCCGGACCCGTCAGCAGGTCGAAGTCGATACGGACGTGGATGCAGCCGTCCCCGAAGTGCCCGTACGGGGTACCGCGCAGGCCGTGGGAGGCCATCAGCTCCCGGAAGTCCCGCAGGTACGCGCCCAGCCGGGGCGGCGGCACGGCGCAGTCCTCCCAGCCGGGCCATGCCTCCGTGCCGTCCGGCATGCGCGTCGCCGTACCGCTCGCGTCCTCCCGGATCCGCCACAGCACGCGCTGCCGGGCCGGGTCGGTGACCACCAGCGCGTCCAGGACGTCCGCCGCGCGGACGACCGTCTCCGCACACGCGTGTGCCTCCGCCTCCGTGTCCCCGCCGGTCTCCACGAAGAGCCAGGCTCCCCCGCGCGGGAGGTCCGCGGCGGACGCCACCGGCACCAGGTCCGCCGCCATGCCCTCCACGGTCAGCGGGCCGTACTCCAGCAGCCCGGCCGCCGCCTCCGCCGCGCCGCTCTCGTCCGCGTACGCCAGCACGGCCAGGGCACGCGCGCGCGGCGCCCGTACGAGGTCCACGACCGCCTCCGTCAGCACCCCCAGGGTGCCCTCGGAGCCGCAGAGGGAGCGGGCGACATCGGCGCCCCTCTCCGGCAGCAGGGCGTCCACCGCGTAACCGGAGATACGGCGGGGCAGGTCGGGGAAACCGGTGCGCAGGCGGGCCAGTTCGCCGTCGACCAGCTCGCGCAGCCCCGCCGGGGCGCCCGCCCAGTCCCGTCCCGGGCGCAACCGCTCCCCGCGCGGGGTGACGACCGAGAGCTCGCGCACGCTGTCGGCCGTCGTGCCCCAGGCCACCGAATGGGACCCACAGGAGTTGTTGCCGATCATGCCGCCGAGGGTGCAGCGGCTGTGGGTGGAGGGGTCCGGGCCGAACCGCAGGCCGTGCGGGGCGGCGGCCTCCTGGAGGCGGTCGAGGACGAGGCCGGGCTGGACGACGGCCGTGCGCGACCCGGGATCGAGGGACAGCAGGCGGTTCATGTGCCGTGTGAAGTCGAGCACTACGCCCGTGCCGGTCGCCTGCCCCGCGATCGACGTGCCGCCGCCGCGCGGCACCACGGGGACCCCGTACGTCCGGCACACCGACAGCGCCGCCGCCACGTCGTCGGCGTCCCGTGGCGCCACCACACCGAGCGGTACCCGGCGGTAGTTGGAGGCGTCCATCGTGGTCAACGCACGCGCGGTCGCGGAGAAGTCGACCTCGCCGCGCACGGCGGCGCGCAGTGCGGCCCGCAGTTCCCGGTCATCCGTCATGTCCTCAGGATGCCCCCTCGGAGTCCGGGCGAAGGGGACGGAACACACCGTCCGCGGCAGTGCGCGGCGACCCGAATCGCGGCATTTATCGAAAGCGGAAGCGGAATCTTCCCAAGACAATCACGAACTCTCATATAGTGACCGCGAGTTGCGCGCAGTTGTCGGACCTCCTTCGGAAAAGCGACCCCAGATTCAGGTCCGGCGTCCCATCGAACCCACCCGAGGGCCGCGCGGAGACGACGGCGCACGCCCGCGGACCGACCGAGGACCCGACCGAGGAACCTGATTGATGACCTCCCCCCTGCTCCCCGGCGACCGCCCCACCCTCCGCAGCATGGTGCCCATCCCCTTGCTGACCGCGGCACTCGCCGCGCTCGCGGTCGTCACCGCGTTCTTCCTCGTGCCGGACGACGCGATCGGTGCCGTCCTGGTGACCGGGACGATCGCCGCCGTGCTGCTCTGCGCGGCCGCCGCCGTGGCCACCTACTTCCTCCTCTCCGCGCGGGCGGCACGGTCGCGCCTGGAGTCCGTCACCCAGGACGTCGGGCGGCTGCTCCAGGAGCGGGCCCGGCTGTCCGAGGAGTCCCGTCGCCAGCACGAGCGGCTGACCGGTGAACTCAACAGGGAACGGGCCCGCCTGTCCGCCGAGCTGGACCAGGAGCGGGCCCACCTCGCCGAGACCCTGGCCGCCGAACGGGACCGGCTCACCGAGCAGTACGGCGACGACCTCACGCGGTTGACGCGGGAGCACGCCGACGAACGGGCCCGGCTCACCGGCGCGCACACCGCCGAACTGGAGCGCCTGGCCGAGGACCACGCCGCGAAGCTGCACCTCATCACCGAGGAGCACACGGCCCACACCGCCCGCACGGCCCGCGACCACGCCGAGGAGCTGAAGCGGCTGGAGGACGAGCGGAGCGAGCTGGTGTCCGAGGGCGACCGGCTCCGCGAGCGGAACGCCCGGCTGACCACCAGGCTGCGGGAGGCCAACGGCATCCGTGCCGCCGCCGTCTCCGCGACCGCCAACGCGGCCGGCCGGATGCAGGCCCTCTCCACCGGCATGCTCGCCGACCTGCGCGCGATGGAGGAGAAGCACCACGACGAGGAGGTCCTCGCCGACCTGCTCCACCTCGACCACCGCACCGCCCAGGCGGGACGGCTCGCCGACTCCGTCGCCGTGCTCACCGGCGCCCGCTCCGGCCGCCGCTGGGCCAGGCCCATCGCCATGGAGTCGATCCTGCGCGGCGCCATGGGCCGGATCAGCGGCTACCAGCGGATCCGCGTCCACTCCGCCAGCGACACCGCCGTCGCGGGGCACGCCGCCGAGGGCGTGATGCACGCGCTCGCCGAACTCCTCGACAACGCCGCGAACTTCTCACCGCCGACCGCCGAGGTCCACGTCTACGTCGAGGAGGTCCCGGCCGGCGTCATCGTGTCCGTCGAGGACAGCGGGCTCGTGATGGGCGAGGCGCAGCTGCGCCGCGCGGAGCGCGCGGTCTCCGGCGAGACCACCGAGCTCGGAGGACTCACCGGCACCCGGCTGGGCCTCGCGGTGGTCGGCCGGCTGGCCCGGCGGTACGGACTCCGGGTCTCCTACCGCCCCTCGGCCCGCGGCGGCACGGGCGTCCTGATACTCGTCCCGCAGGACATCCTCGTACCGGCGGACGCGGCGCCCGCGGCCCCGCTTGCGGCTGCCGGGACGACGCCTGCCGGCACCACCCGGTCCACGCCGTCCCTGTCGTCCGCCCCGGCGGACGCCAGGAGCGACAAGGACGCCAGGAACTCCAGGCCTTCCAAGGACTTCGACGACCTCAAGGACTCCATGGACCCGGCCGGCTTCGCAGACAGCACCGACCCGGCGTCCCCCCGCCTCCC
>NZ_NEUB01000248.1 GCF_002910825.1 Streptomyces sp. SM1
GGCGTCAGGCGGCCGGGCACCCCGGCGGCCACGCGCCCGGAGCACGCCGCCCGCCACCTCGGCTTCGCCTGCGAGGCGAGCACCGGCGGGGGAGGTGGCCGGTGTCTACCTGCGGCGGACGCCGGCCTCCTCGCCGTACTCGCCGAGGACGGTCACGTCGAAGACGGCGCCGAGGAAGACCTTGACGGCGCGCAGGGCATCACCGAGGCGGTGCGGATGACTGCCCTGGACCGGGGTCGCGCCGGTCGGCCGGACCGGCGGTGTGGTGGGGTGGATGGTTGCTGCGCTCATGTTTCCATGGTTGCGCTTCGCCCCCGGTCCGGACATCGGCCGAAGGGACCGACCCGCCGGCCCCGCGCGTACACCTCCAGGGCGATCCGTACCTCTCAGGCAGGACGGGGTCTCCCCTAGGGGAGACCGGGGCGGAGGCGATCAGCGGCCGATCACGTCGAGCTCGGCGACGTCCTCCTCGGAGAGGGTGATGCCGGCGCCGGTGATGTTCTCGCGCAGGTGTGCCACCGACGAGGTCCCGGGGATCAGCAGGATGTTGGGCGACCGGTGCAGCAGCCAGGCCAGGGCGACGGACATCGGGCGGGTGCCGAGCCGGGCGGCCACGGCGGAGAGCGCCGAGGACTGCAGAGGGCTGAACCCGCCCAGCGGGAAGAACGGCACGTACGCGATGCCCTGCCCGGCGAGCCGGTCGACGAGGTCGTCGTCCTGACGGTGGGCGAGGTTGTAGAGGTTCTGGACGCAGACGAACGGGGCGATGGCCTGCGCCTCGGCGATCTGGTCCGCGGTCGCGTTGCTCAGGCCGAGGTGCCGGATCAGGCCCTGCCCCTGCAGGTCGACGAGGGTCTCGTAGGCCTTGGCGAGCGAGCCGGGCCGCGGGCCTCCGGCGTCGCCGAGCCGGAGGTTGACGAGGTCCAGCCTCTCGACGCCGAGGTTCTCCAGGTTGCTGTGGACGGCCCGGCGCAGGTCCTCCGGCTCCCGGGCCGTGGGCCAGCCGCCCTGTGCGTCGCGCACCGCACCCACCTTGGTCACGATGTGGAGCGCGTCGGAGTAGGAGTGCAGCGCTTCGCGGATCAGCCGGTTGGTGACGTGCGGCCCGTAGGCGTCGGCGGTGTCGATGTGGGTGATGCCGAGACGTACGGCTTCGCGCAGGACCGCGAGTGCCCCGTCGTGGTCGGCCGGGGGCCCCATGACGCCGGGGCCGGCCAGCTGCATGGCCCCGTAGCCGAAGCGGGTGACGGTCAGGTCGCCCATGGTCCAGGTGCCGCCGGGGAGGGATGTGGTCGAAGTGGTCATGCACCCACCGTCCGCGCCACCCGGCACCCCTGCCCAGGTCCCTGGCGATCCTGGGAGTGACAGGGACAGGGACGAGCGGCCCGCCCCGCCTACGATGGAACGCATGTCTGAGGAGAACCTGCTCGGTGACTACCTCCGGGCGCGCCGCGAACTGGTGACACCCGAGGACTTCGGACTGCCGGCCCACGGGATCCGGCGGGTGCCGGGGCTGCGCCGTGAAGAGGTGGCCATGCTCGCCGGCATCAGCTCCGACTACTACCTGCGGCTCGAACAGGGCCGCGACCGCAACCCGTCGGCGCAGGTCCTCGACGCGATCGCCCGGGTGCTCCGGCTCGACGACACCGCCACGGCCTACCTCCACCAGCTGACCGCGCCGCGCCCCCGCGCCCGGCGCCGGTCCCCGCGGCGGACCGTCCCGCCGGCCACGGCACAGCTGATCGACTCGATCGGGCTGCCGGCCTTCGTGACGGACAGGTCCCTCGACGTGATCGCGGCCAACGCCCTCGCCACCGCGCTGGCGCCCAGCATCCGTGTGGGGGAGAACCGGCTCCGGTCGTTCTTCCTCGACCCCGCCGAGCAGGCGCTGCACACGGACTGGACCGACACGGCGTCCCGGTGCGTCGCCGCCTTCCGCCGACGGCTCGGGTCCGATGCCGACGACCCGCGGGTCGTCCGACTCGTCGGCGAACTCTCCCTGGCCAGCGAGGAGTTCCGGCAGGTGTGGGCACGCCACGACGTGCGGCCGCTGGGCACCGGGCCGATCGGGATGAACCATCCACAGGTCGGCGAGTTCAGCCTCACCATGTCCAAGCTGGACGTCGACGGCCCCGACGGCATGATGCTCGCGATCTATCACGCCGAGCCGGGGACCGGGGACGCCGAACGGCTCGCCCTGCTCGCCGCGCTGACCACGGAACCGGCACGCCGGCCGGCCGACGCATCCGGCGCGCGGACGGCGGACGGCTCGCCCCGTCCGAGCTGACCGGGTCGGTCGTGGGACGTGTACCCGGCCCGCCGCCCCCGTCCGGCGCACAAAACCGTTTGGACCGCACCGGCCGCGCGTCCTAGAATCTCCGCTCTTCCCCGCCTCCCCTCACGGAGCGCCGCCGTCCGGACGGAAACCGGCCGGTATTCCGCACCACCGCCAGCAGCAGGCTTCCCGGAGGCACCCCCTTGTCCGCGTCCACTCCCGTAGATGAGCCCGTCGACGTCCCCGACCTCGCGGGCGACGGCCCGCTCGACCGCGAACGCTCCCACCTCGCCGCGTCCCGCTCCGCGCTGCGCGCCATGCGCGAGGACGTCGAGGCCCTCGACATCAGCGACGTCACCGCCAACTGGGTGAACGCGGCTGCCCTGCGGCACCAGATCGAGGAGCGCGTCAAGGCGCTGGCCGACCTCAGCGGCACCCCGCTGTTCTTCGGCCGCCTCGACCACCTGCACTCGCCCGGCGCCGAGGGGGCGGAGGGCGCGGAAGGGGAACGCTTCTACATCGGACGCCGGCACGTGCACGACGCGGCCGGCGACCCGATGGTGATCGACTGGCGTGCACCGGTGTCGCAGCCGTTCTACCGGGCGTCCAGGAAGGAACCGCTGGACATCGCGCTGCGCCGCCGCTTCGGCTACACCGGCGGTGACCTCACCGCGTACGAGGACGAGCACCTGTCCGACCCGTCGGAAGCGGCGACCACCAGCAAGCTGCTCCAGCGGGAGATCGAGCGTCCGCGCGTCGGCCCGATGCGGGACATCGTCGCGACGATCCAGCCCGAGCAGGACGAGATCGTACGGTCGGGCCTGGCCGGCAGCGTCTGCGTGCAGGGAGGACCCGGCACCGGGAAGACGGCCGTCGGCCTGCACCGGGTCGCCTACCTCCTCTACGCCCACCGCGAGCGGCTGGCCCGCACCGGCACCCTGGTCGTCGGCCCGAACCGCTCCTTCCTCCACTACATCGAGCAGGTGCTCCCGGCCCTGGGCGAACTGACGGTGGCGCAGGCCACGGTGGACGATCTGGTGGCCCATGTCGAGGTGCGCGGGACGGACGACGCCACGGCAGCGGTGATCAAGGGCGACGCCCGGATGGCCCAGGTCCTGCGCCGGGCCCTCTACTCGCACGTCACGATGCCCACCGAACCGGTCACGGTCGTCCGCGGCTCACGCCGCTGGCGCGTCCCCGCGTACGAACTCGAGGAGCTGGTGCAGCAGTTGCTGGACCGGGACATCCGCTACGGCGCCGCCCGCGACGCCCTCCCGCGGCGCATCGCGCACGCCGTACTGGTGCAGATGGAACGGGCGGGCGAGGCACCGGACGACCGTGTGCAGGACGCGGTGGCGCGCAACGCCGCGGTGAAGGCGGCGGTGAAGTCGGCCTGGCCGGCCGTCGACCCGGCGAAGCTGGTACTGCGGCTGCTGAGCGACCCGGACTTCCTGGCGGACCACGCGGAGGGCCTGCTCGACGAGCGGGAACAACGGGACATCCACTGGGCCAGGCCCGCCCGCACGGTGAAGTCGGCGAAGTGGTCGGCGGCGGACACGGTACTGATCGACGAGGCGACGGACCTCGTCCAGCGCACGCACTCCCTCGGGCACGTGGTGCTCGACGAGGCGCAGGATCTCTCCCCCATGCAGTACCGGGCGGTGGGCCGGCGCTGCACGACCGGTTCGGCGACGGTCCTCGGCGACCTGGCCCAGGGCACCACCCCGTGGGCGACGCGGAGTTGGCGGGAGGCCCTGCTCCACCTGGGCAAACAGGAGGCGGTGATCGAGGAGTTGACGGCCGGTTTCCGCGTCCCGACGGACGTCATCACCTACGCCTCCCGGCTCCTCCCGCACATCGCGCCGGGCCTCGCCCCGGTGGCGTCGATCCGCGAGAACCCCGGCTTCTTCGAGGTCCGCCGCGCCGGGGGTACGGACGACGTGGTCGCCGGCTGCCACGAACTCCTCGGCAACGAGGGCTCGGTGGGCCTTATCGTGGCGGACACCCACGTCCTGGAGCTCGCGGAGGCTCTGACGGCGGCGGGCATCACCTACGTCGCCCCCGGCGAGGAGACGACCGACGCCACCCGCCTGACCCTGGTCCCCGCCTCACTGGCGAAGGGCCTGGAGTACGACTACGTCCTGCTGCACGAACCCCGCGCGGTCGTGGACGCCGAACCCGACGAACGCACCGGCCTGCGCCGCCTGTACGTCACCCTGACCCGAGCGGTCTCCGGCCTGCTCATCACCCACACCACAGACCTCCCACCCCAACTCACCTGACCACAAACGCCGCCACCCACCGCACGCAACCGCGCCACAGGGCGGCACGGCAGCACCCCCAGCCCACCATCCGCGGGCAGTCGTGCCGCAGGGCGGCACGGGTGGGCGCGACGGCATCCCGCAAGCGCCGGGCCGCGCGACCACCCCCGCCCAGCGACACCCCCGGGTGACGGGAAAGCGCGGGCTCAGTCCCCCAGCACCCGCCGCCACTCGGCAACCGCCTCCGCCGC
>NZ_NEUB01000249.1 GCF_002910825.1 Streptomyces sp. SM1
CCCGCCGAGGGGCATGACCAGGCCGGCCACCTGCAGCTCCTTGTCCGCGGGCCGGCCCCGGCGCAGCAGTGCCGCGGTCCGCAGGGCGTGCTCGTGCGCGTCGACCGGGACACGGCCGCGGTCGTCCCGCGTGCCCCGGCCGGGACGCAGCAGGTTCATCAGCTCCTCGACGGTGCGCGGTCGCATGCGCGGGTCCTCCCGGGAGACAGCCGTTGCCTGCGGCAGCACACCATGGCGAGTTTGCGGCCCGGCCAACGGGAACTGAACTGCGCCACGACCATGCGACCTTGTCGAAAGCGTCGATGCCCATGTAGTCCGAATGAGTGAATGAAGAAGCCGTAACCATCCTGATATAGCGGTACATCACCGCTGATTGCGCACGCCCCGTCGCGTGATTGTTACCGGCGGTTTCGAGCCCCATCGAGCGGGGGGCTGCTCATTTGGTTACCCTGATGCCGACGGACAGCAGTCAGGGTCCTACCCGCACCCACCGTCCGTCTGGGACCAGCCGGTTCACAACGGCCTGCTCTTCCCCGAGTTACCGGCGCCACCGCGTCCGAACGGCATGCAACTCAGACCCGAGCGGACGTCGGACGCCAGGCACAGGGCCGACGCAGTACGTCCCTAGGGTGACCGACACATAAGGAGTGCGCGGTGACACCGGAGCAGACGAAACGCGAAGAGCGCCCCAAGGAACACCCCGAGCGTTCCGGGCGCAGGCCCGGGCAGCTCGGAAGTCTCGACGTGTGGGCCCGGTCGGCCCCGATCCGCCTGGCCGGCTACGAGGACGACCTCGCCGAGCCGCACATCCTGCCCAGCGTCGACTGACACGGGGCGCGCGCCGTCCGGACCCCTGGGCGTGCCAGACTCGCATCCATGCTGATCAGGGAAGCGTCCCTCGACGACTGGCCGCGCATCTGGCCGTTCTGGCACCGTGTCGTCGCCGCCGGCGAGACCTGCACCTGGGACCCGGGCACCTCCGAGGAGGCCGCCCGGGTCCTGTGGATGAACCCGGCGAAACGGGTGTACGTCGTCGAGGACGGCACCGGGTCCGTCGTCGCCTCCGCGTACGTCACACCGAACTACGGCGGCCCCGCGGCGCGGATCGCCGACGCCGGGTTCATGGTCGACCCCGACCGGGCCGGCCGGGGCATCGGCCGTCTGCTCGCCGGGCACGTCCTGGCGGAGGCGCGGAACGACGGTTACCGGGGCATGGTGTTCAACGCCGTGGTCGAGACCAACCCGGCCGTGGAACTGTGGACTTCGATGGGCTTCACGATCCTGGGCACCGTGCCCGAGGCGTTCGACCACCCCCGGCACGGGCCCGTCGGTCTGCACATCATGTACAAGGCGCTTCTGCCCTGAGGCCGCCGGGCGTCACGGCCGGATGCAGGGCCGGGTCATGATCTCCATGTTGTGGCCGTCCGGGTCGTCGAAGTAGGCGCCGCGTCCGCCGAACAGATCGTTGACCCGGCCCGGCTCGGTGTGACCCGGATCCGCGTAGTAGGTGACGCCGGCCGACTCCAGGCGCGCGATCATGGCGTCGAACCGCTCCAGCGGCACGAGGAAAGCGTAGTGCTGGGACTGGACCGGCTCGTCCCGCTTCTCGTAGTAGTCGAGGGTCACGCCGTTGCCCAGATCGACCGGGAGGAACGGACCGAACGGGGAACCGACCTCCAGCCCCAGGATCCCGGCGAGGAACTCGGCGGAAGTGCGTCGGTCACGGGCGTAGACGGCGGTGTGGTCGAGCTTGATGTGCGGTGCTTCGGGCATGGCTGGACACGTCTCCGGTATCGGTTTCCACGGCTGGGTCGTCCGCGCGAGGTACGCGGAACCGCTCCCGCGCGCGAGGCGCGGTGGGAACTCCCGCGTGCGGGGCGCGGTGGGAAGGGGAACGCGGAGAAGCGGCGGGCCGCGGGCCCGCACGGGCGGGGCGGACCCCCGCACCGGCCTCACGACGAGGCCGGGAGCGCCTTACGTGTATGGCCCATGGCCGACCCGGCAGTCACCCGGCCGACCCTAGGCCCTCCGGCCGGTCACGGCAAGATCCGGACGGCGCCCCGGGGCCGGTGCGGCGGACCGGGCCCGAGGAGCACGGCGGCTGCCGATCGACCGGGACGACGCCGAGCGCCGTATCGAGGCCCGGGCGCGCACCCGGACCGACGCCCCGGACGTCCAGTGGGTGAGCACCGGACGACGACGCCGGAAAGCCGGACGGTCACGGGGACGCGCACGGCACCGGTCCCTGGTTCGAACGGTCACGCACCGGGGGAGTGGTACCCCTGGTGACCACCCGCCCCCAACCATGGAGCGCCCCGCATGCATGACGACCGCACCCTGGTCGAAGCCCGCCTGAGGCGCGTCCTCGACGAACGCGTCCGCCCCGCCGTGTACCCCGAGTCCGTACCCCTCGAGGTCGCGGTGTGGCACGCGCCCGGGGAGCCGGTCCCCGTCGCCGAGGGACTCGCGGCCGAACCCGGGCCCGTCGAGGTCGGCACCCGCTGGGGCGCCCCCTGGGGAACGAGCTGGTTCCGGGTCACCGGGACCGTCCCCGAGGCCTGGGCCGGGAGGACCGTGGAAGCCGTCCTCGACCTCGGTTTCGACGAGAACATGCCCGGCTTCCAGTGCGAGGGACTGGTGTACCGGCCCGACGGCACCCCCGTGAAGGGTCTCCACCCCCGCAACCAGTGGGTGAGGATCGCCGCGCCGGCCCGGGGCGGGGAAGAGGTGCGCCTGCACATCGAGGCCGCCTCCAACCCGGTCGTCCTGGACTACCACCCCTTCCGGCCGACCCGGCTGGGCGACAAGGACACCGCCGGCGGCGAACCGCAGTACCGGCTGGCCCGCATGGACCTCGCCGTGTTCGACGAGACCGTGTGGCAACTGGTGATCGACCTCGAGGTGCTCGGCGAGCTGATGGCCGAACTGCCGGCCGACTCGCCCCGCCGCTGGGAGATCCTGCGCGCGGTGGACCGGGCCCTGGACGCCGTGGACCTCCAGGACGTGAACGGCACGGCCGGACAGGCCCGTTCACGTCTCACCGAGGTGCTGTCCGCACCCGCCGTCCTCTCCGCGCACCGCATCAGCGCCGTCGGCCACGCGCACATCGACTCGGCGTGGCTGTGGCCGCTGCGCGAGACGGTGCGCAAAGTGGCCCGGACGACCGCCAACATGACCGCCCTGCTGGACGACGAGCCCGAGTTCGTCTTCGCCATGTCACAGGCCCAGCAGTGGGCGTGGGTGAAGGAACACCGGCCCGAGGTGTGGGCACGGGTGAAGAAGGCGGTCGCCGGCGGGCGGTTCGTGCCGGCCGGCGGCATGTGGGTGGAGTCGGACACCAACATGCCCGGCTCGGAGGCGATGGCCCGGCAGTTCGTGCACGGCAAACGCTTCTTCATCGACGAGTTCGGCGTCGAGAACGACGAGGCGTGGCTGCCGGACACCTTCGGATTCGCCGCCGGACTGCCCCAGATCATCAAGGCCGCGGGCGCCAAGTACCTGCTGACGCAGAAGATCTCCTGGTCACGGACGAACAGCTTCCCGCACCACACCTTCCGCTGGGAGGGCGTCGACGGCACCCGGATCTTCACCCACTTCCCACCCGTCGACACCTACAACTGCTCGATGACGGGGGCCGAGATCGCCCACGCCGTCCGCAACTTCAAGGACAAGGGCGCGGCCCGCCACTCCCTCGCCCCCACCGGCTGGGGCGACGGGGGCGGCGGCACCACCCGCGAGATGGTCGCCAGGGCGGCCCGGCTCCGGAACCTGGAGGGCTCCGCGAGGGTGACGTGGGAGACACCGTCCGCGTTCTTCGCCAAGGCCGAGGCCGAGTACCCCGAACCGCCCGTCTGGGTCGGCGAGCTCTACCTCGAACTGCACCGTGCCACCCTCACCAGCCAGGCCGGCACCAAACAGGGCAACCGCCGCAGCGAACACCTGCTGCGCGAGGCCGAACTGTGGGCGGCCACGGCGTCCGTACGCACCCCGTTCGCCTACCCCTACGAGGAGTTGGACCGGATCTGGAAGACGGTGCTGCTGCACCAGTTCCACGACATCCTGCCCGGCTCCTCCATCGCCTGGGTGCACCGCGAGGCCCGCGCCACCTACGCCCGGATCGCCGGAGAACTGAACGGCATCATCGACGCGGCCCAGCGCGCCCTGGCCGGCGAGGGGACGGTCCCGCTGGTCTTCAACGCGGCCCCGCACTCCCGCTCGGGTGTCCCGGCGGGCGGCGCGCGTCCGGCCTCCTACGACGGCCGTACGACCCTCGAGGCACGCCCCGGCGGCGGGCACGTCCTCGACAACGGCCTGCTCCGGATCGAGGTCGACGCCCGCGGCCTGCTGGTCTCCGCCCACGACATCCGGGCGGACCGGGAGACCATCGCCCCGGGACGGGCCGGCAACCTCCTCCAGCTCCATCCGGACCTGCCGAACATGTGGGACGCGTGGGACGTCGACGCGTTCTACCGCAACACCGTCACCGATCTGACCGACGCGGACGAGGTGACGGCCGGTGAGGACGGAGCCTCGGTGCGGATCGTCCGCTCCTTCGGCGACTCCCGCGCCGTCCAGGTGCTGTCGCTCCCGCCGGGTGAGCGGCGGCTGGTGGTGGACACCGAGGTCGACTGGCACGAGACGGAGAAGTTCCTCAAGCTCGCCTTCCCGCTCGACCTGCACGCCGAACGCTACGCGTCCGAGACGCAGTTCGGGCACTTCTTCCGCCCCACCCACACCAACACCTCCTGGGAGGCGGCCAAGTTCGAGGCGTGCAACCACCGCTTCGTCCACCTCCAGGAACCCGACTGGGGCGTGGCGGTCGTCAACGACTCGACGTACGGCCACGATGTGACCCGCACGGTCCGCGGCGACGGCGGTACGACGACCACGGTGCGGGTGTCCCTGCTGCGCGCCCCGCGCTTCCCCGACCCGGAGACCGACCAGGGCGTGCACCGCTTCCGGCACGCGCTCGTACCGGGCGCCTCCGTCGGCGACGCGGTGCGCGAGGGCTGGCGGGTCAATCTGCCCGAGCGGCGGCTCACCGGGGCCGGCGAGGTCGCCCCGCTGGTGACGGTGGACCGGGACGCGGTCGTGGTCACGGCGGTGAAGCTGGCCGACGACGGCAGCGGTGACGTCGTGGTCCGCTTCCACGAGGCGCACGGCGCCCGCGCCCGAGCCACCCTCACCACCGGGTTCGCGGCCGGCGGCGTCGAGGTGACCGACCTGCTGGAGCGCCCGCTCGCGGACACCGAGGCACCCTCACTCGACGGTGACCGGATCACCGTGAGTCTGCGCCCCTTCGAGCTGATGACGCTGCGGCTGAAGCGGGACTGACCCACTCGGCCCGGCAGGCAGGGAAGGCCCGGCGCCGCCGGCTTTTCCGACGTCACGCCGACGGCGTACCGGACGTCGTCGCCCCCGGTCGGCCGGTACGCGGCCCGGACCGGCCGGGGCGCTTCCTGGTGTGCGCGGACGGCGACGGCCTCCGGTGGCCACCGCGTGGGCCACCGGGTCCCGCCGCCCACGGCTACGGCCTCCGGTCCGTCCCCGTCAGCCGGGTCGGCGGCAGGAACTCCCGTACGTAGGTGCGTTCCCAGCACGCGCCCGTCTCCCGCAGCTCTCGCCAGGTCGTGTAGCGGTAGCGGAAGAGACGGGCGCGGATGTGCCGGGGCGGCGCGTCCGCGGGGAACGGGGAGCGGCGCAGCAGTTTCAGCGTGTCCCGGTCGTTCTCCAGCAGACGCTCCACCAGCACCCCGAACCACGGGCCGGCGTACGCGGGCGACAGCGCGGCGAACCACATCAGCCAGTCGAGCCGCAGATGGTACGGCGCGAACTGGCGCGGCCAGCGCCGCGGATCACCCGGCTTGCCCTTGAACTCGTACGCCCGCCAGTCGCCGTCCTTGCGGGGCGCCTCGTCCGCCGTGCCCTCCACGACCACCTCGTAGCGGATCCGGCTGACGGTGCCGAACGCCCCGTAGGTGTTGACCAGGTGCAGCGGGTCGAAGGAGCGGTTCATCACCTGGCGCCGCGAGAGCATGTTGCGCACCGGCTGCCAGGAGAGACCGAGCAGCAGCGCGGACACCGCCAGCACGACCACCACGTACCACAGCGGCGCTCCGGACACCGGGGGCGGATCGGCCGGGAACGCGACCACCGGCAGGGCCAGCACGATGGTGACCCAGTTCAGCCACGCGAAGTTGCCGGACAGCACCAGCCACAGCTGGGTGACGATCATCAGCGCGGCGGCGGCCGAGGCGACCGGCTGCGGAGCGAACAACAAGAACGGCACGACCAGCTGGGTGACATGGTTCGCCGCCACCTCGACGCGGTGCAGCGGCTTCGGCAGGTGGTGGAAGAACCAGCTCAGCGGCCCCGGCATGGGCTGCGTCTCGTGATGGTGGTCCAGGCAGGTCAGCTTCCGCCAGCACGCGTCGCCGCGCATCTTGATCAGTCCCGCGCCGAACTCCACCCGGAACAGGACCCACCGCAGCAGGAACAGCACCACGAGCGGCGGCGCCACGTCGTCGTTGCCGAGGAACACGGCGAGGAACCCCACCTCCAGCAGCAGCGACTCCCAGCCGAACGAGTACCAGGTCTGCCCCACGTTGACGACCGACAGGTACAGCGCCCACGGCACCAGCCACAGCAGCATCCCGCCCCACAGCGGAAGCAGCGAGTCCAGCCCCGCGAGCAGCGCCGCCGACACCGCGCAGCCCGTCCAGACGCACACCGCGAAGAAGCGGTCCGAGTAGTACCGGTGGAACAGGCTCGGCGACCTCCTGAACGGCACCCGCTCCACGAAACGCGGCACCGGCAGCATCCCGCGCTCGCCGATCAGCGCGCGGAACTGCAGCGCCGCCGTCAGGAACGCCACCAGGTAGAGGCCGGCCAGCGCCCGCTGGAAGACCAGCCGGCTCAGCCAGTACTCGGACGCGGTGAACCACTCCACGACCCCGCCGCCCTCCTTCCACCGTCGTCCCGACGCGCGCTTCCCCGACTCCCCGTATACCACCGGGCGGCGCGGGAATCCCGTGGGGAGCGGCGGGCCGGACGCCAGCGGTCGAAGAATCGCGTGAATCCTGGCAGGGTGGCCCCATGCCCGATCGGGGAGCGAGCCCCCCGTCACTCCCGGACGACTGGCCGGACCACCCGGATCCGATCCTGGTGCTCAACCGCATGGGCAGCTTCGACTGGGACCTGGACGCCGGGGTGATGCAGATGGACGCCCAGGCGCACGAGATCTTCGACGTGCGCCCCGACGAGTACGACGACCGGCCCGAGACCCTGTCGAGGCGGCTGCCTCCGGCGGAGGCCCTGCGGCTGGACTCCGTCGTCTCCCAGGCCATGAAGAACGGCAGCGAGAACTACGGCGCCTACTTCCGCGTCCGCCGCCGTGACGGCGCGCTGCGCTGGACCCACACCCAGGGCTACATCCGCCGGGACGCGACCGGCCGGCCCCGCCGCATCATCGGCATCGTCCGGGACGCCACCCAGGAACTCAGCGACTCCGAGGCCCGCCGCGCGCAGGCCGAACAGGAGGACGCCCGCCGCCGGCGGACCAACGTCGTCCAGCTCACCACCGCCGCCCTCGCCCACGCCCGCACCGTGCGGGAGGTCATCGACGCCCTCAAGGACACGCACGGACTCACCCATCTGGGCGCGACCAGTCTCGTCATGGGACTGGTCGAGGCGGGCCGGATCCGGCTCATCGCGGAGGGACCCGACGGCAGCTTCGTCGAGGGCACCCGCATCACCCGGATAGACGAGGACTACCCGATGAGCGAGGCGGTCCGGACCCTCGGCCCGTGCTTCATCGAGTCGCCGGAGGAGTTCGCCGAGCGCTACCCGAAGCTCTGGCAGGGCATCACCGGCCTGAACATCACCTCGGCCGCCTATCTGCCGCTCATCGTGCAGGCCCGCCCGATCGGCGCCATGGGCCTGCTCTACAGCGACCGGCGCGGCTTCTCCGCCGAGGAGCGCAACATCCTGGTCGCCCTGGGCAGCAGCATCGCGCAGAGCCTGCAGCGCGCGATGTTCTACGAGCAGGAGATGGACCTCGCCCAGGGACTGCAGCAGGCCATGCTGCCGCGCACCATCCCCAGCGTGCCCGGCGCCGACCTCGCCGTGCGCTACCGCGCCGCCACCGTCGGCGGCACCTTCGGCCGGGACATCGGCGGGGACTGGTACGACCTGATCCCGCTGCCCGGCGGCCGGGTCGGCGCCGTCATCGGCGACGTCCAGGGCCACGACACGCACGCCGCCGCCGTCATGGGCCAGCTGCGCATCGTGCTGCGGGCCTACGCCGCGGAGGGGCATCCGCCGGCCACTGTGATGGCCCGTGCCTCCGTCTTCCTGGACGAACTGGACACCGACCGCTCCGCGACCTGCCTCTATGCCGAGGCCGACCTGTCCACCGGCGTGTTCCAGGCGGTGCGGGCCGGACACATCGACCCGCTGGTCCGCCGCACCGACGGCTCCTGCGAACGGCTCTCGGTGCCCGGCGGCCTGCCGCTCGGTCTGTCCGCCGAGTTCGGCGGGCTCGACTACCCGGTCGGCACCATGGAGCTCGACCCCGGTGACACCCTGCTGCTGTGCACCGACGGCCTGGTCGAGCAGCCCGGCGCCGACCTGGACGACGGCATGAGGACCCTGTGCGCGCTGATCGCCGTCGGCCCCGACGACGTGCGCGACCTCGCCGACCGGCTCATCGACGTCGCCGAGGAACGCGGCGGTGACGACGACGTGGCGCTGCTCCTGCTGCGCCGCCGCGCCCTGGACAGCCCGCGCTCCGGCGGCCGGCTCAAGCAGTACGTGCAGCCCGGCGACCCGGGCGCGCTCTCCGAGACCCGGCGCATGATCCGTACGGCGGTCAGCGCGTGGGGCGCGCGGGACCGGGCCGACGAGATCGAACTGGTCGCCGACGAGATGATCACCAACGTGCTGATGCACACCGAGGGCACCGCGGTCGTCACCCTGAGGGTCCTCACCGGCAAGGACCGGCGCCTGCGCGTGGAGGTCGAGGACTCCTCCAGCGCCCTGCCACGCCGCCGCGAGCCCGGTGAGTCGGGCGTCTCCGGCCGGGGCCTGCTCCTGGTGGAGATGCTCACCGACGTCTGGGGCGTGGAGGCGCGGGGCGGCGGCAAGTGCGTGTGGAGCGAGTTCGTGGTGGGCAGGGGCCCCGACC
>NZ_NEUB01000250.1 GCF_002910825.1 Streptomyces sp. SM1
AGGGCGTACCGGCACCGGCGGAGGCGGGCACCTGCGCCGGGGCCGCCGGGGCCCGCGAGGTCCGGCCCCGGCCGAACCCCCGGAGGGGACGTCACTCGCGTGGCCCCCGCAGGGACGCAGTCGGCCGGGGTGGCCGACAGGATGCGACGCATGGGTATACGCATGCTGCATCGCACAGCGGCACCCCCGCGGACCGACGCCGACGGACCCACTCCCAAGGCGTTTCCGCCGGTTCCGGTCTTCGCGGCCGCCGCAAGTACCGCCCGCATCCCCGTCACCCTCACCACCGCCCTGCGCAACGCCACCGCGGACCTCGGCCGCCGCGTCACCGCCGGCCGCCGGCGAGGCGACCGCACCCCCACCGGTGAGCAGCCACCCTGGCGGCTGTGGGCCGAACTGGCCCGCGCCTACCTCACCCTCGTGGTCACCCTGCTGCCCCGGCCCCGCCCCGTCCGTACCGTCACCGTGTTCGTCGCGGCGAGCGACACCCTCAGCGTGCGGCCGTACGGTCCGGCCGCCGCGTACCGTCGTCCGCAGAGCCCTCCGTGGCCCGGGTGGCCGGACGCCACGCCCTGACGGCGAGCGCGTACAGCGGAAGCGCGAGAACCAGCCCCGCGCCCGCGCCGAAGCACACCGTCGGGACCAGTTCCCAGGGCTTCGCGGTCGACCCCCAGTAGTCCCACCACCGCGAGGCCCGCTGCACCGCCCCCACCAGCGCGGCACCGCCGAGCAGCGCGACGGCCCACCACCGGTCGGTGACCGAGAGAACCGGCACCCCCACCGGCCCGGCCGCCCCGGGTTCCGCCCGGCCCAGCGCGCGTGCCACGAACAGCGCGATCACGACCGCGGCCACCGCCGAACCGCCGTACTGCAGGTACCAGTACAGCGGTGATCCGGCGATCTCCTCGCCCAGCACGGGAAACACCCGCATCCCCCACCGGTCGAGATGCGTGCACGCGTCCCAGAGCACGTGCGTCAGCGCCCCCAGCACCGCCGAGACGTACCAGCGCGCCACCAGCGACAGCCGTACGCGCGCCCGCGGCGCACCGCAGCGCGCCGGCGCGCGGGCCGTCGGAGTGGGTCATCTCCCGCAGTGCGCGGGCC
>NZ_NEUB01000251.1 GCF_002910825.1 Streptomyces sp. SM1
GGTGGCGGCAGCCATCCCGACCCCGCCGGGGCCTGCGCGGCCGTCGAGCGGAACACGCGGTGGGGCCGGGACGCCTTCGCCCCGGTGCCGCGCGACGCCGTCTGCACCCTGCAGTACGGTGGACCCGCGACCGCGCGGGTCACCGGCACCTGGGCCGGCCGCCCCGTCGAGGCGACGTACGACCGTGGAGACGGATGCGCGATCGACCGGTGGGACCGGCTCGTACCGCTGCTGCCCGGGGTGGGGAGGCGAGTCGGGGCACAGGGGACGTAGAGGTCCCGCGAAGGTTCGGGCCGTGTCGGTGCAGGCAGTCGCGGGTCCGGGGCGCACCAAGCGTCACACCGTCGTCACGTCCTGATGCGATGTCCGTCCCATCCGGCGTCACGAGCGCGACCCCAGCCCTTAGACTCCCTCGCGTGACACGCTGCGGGCACGTTGGCAAGATGGCCGGAGCGGTCGGCACGTCGCGGTAACAGGGAGGAACGGGTCTCGTGAGCAGCAGGCCATCCCGAGGCGCTGCTCGCCTCGCAGCCATACTGGACGCGCTTCCCGACGCGCTGGTGCTGGTCAACGCCAACGGGACCGTCGTCAACGCCAACACCATCGCCCTCGAGGCCTTCGAGACCCCGGGCACGGCGCTGGTCGGGCGTGGCCTGCTGGATCTGCTGCCGCAGTTCGACAGCAAGCTCATCCCGGGCTCCATGCGGCGGCCCGACCACATCGACCCCCGCGCGCGCACCAAGCCGACCCGGATGACCGCCCGGCGGACCGACGGGAGCGAGTTCCCGGTCGAGGTCACCAGTGCCAACCTGGAGAGCGGCCAGCAGGCGTACGACAACTACGGCGCCGGCGGCGACGAACTGCTGATGCTCGTCGTCCGCGACCTGTCCGGCACCGTCGACACCGAGGCCGAGCTGGCGCGTTCGCAGCGGCAGACCGAGATGATCCTGCGCGCCGCCTCCGAGGGCGTCGTGGGCACCGACACCGACGGGCGGATCGTCCTGGTCAACCCGGCCGCCGCCCAGATCCTCGGCTACCGGGCCGGTGAACTCGGCGGACGCGAACTGCACACCCTCGTGCTGCACTCGCGCGCCGACGGCTCCCCCTTCCCCTACGACGAGTCCCCGCTCGCCGACACCCTGCGCTCCGGGCGCAAGCACCGGGTGCGCGGGCAGGTGCTGTACGCCAAGAGCGGTGCCAAGCTGCCGGTCGACCTGACGACCGCGCCGGTGCGCGACGGCGACCAGCTCGTCGGCGCCGTCATGACGTTCCTCGACCGCCGCCCCTACGACGCGCTCGCCGAGGAGAAGGAAGAGTCCGAGAACCGGCACGCGGAGGAGCTGGAGCGGCTCGCCGAGGAGCACGGCTCCGAACTCACCGCACTGCGCCAGAGCCATGTCACCGAACTGGAGCGGCTGAGCGAGCAGCACGCGGAGGAACTCGCCGCGAACGAGGAGCGCTACGCCGCCCTCGGTGAGCGGGAGAAGGACCGTTACGAGGCCCTCGCCGCGCGGCACGAGCAGCTGCTCATCCTGCTCGGGCGGTCCCTGCGCGGCCCGCTGGACGAACTGCGCCGCGAACTGTCCGCGCTGGCCGCCGACGACGCCGGGCAGCTGTGGCCCGAGGCCAACCAGGTGCTCCACCACCTGTCGGCGGGCTACGCCCGCATCACCACCCTCATCGACAACGTGCTCGGCTATCAGCGGCTCGACGTCGGCACCGAACACGTCGCCCGTACGAAGGTGATGCTCGACGCCGTCGTCGCCGCCGGGGTCGACGGTGCCGTGGAGCTGATCGGTCCCGGGCGGGTGCAGTTCACCGTGCACGCTCCGCCCATCGAGGCCGAGGTCGACCCGCGGCTGCTCGCCACCGCCCTCGCGCACCTCGTCGCGGACGTGGCGGGCGTCGACGCGACCGGCAACACGCCCCTGTCGGCGGGCGGCTACCTGGACAACACCGTCGTGGTCGCGGCGGCCCAGCGCGGTGAGGTCGTACGCATCGAGGTGCGCGGACCGTACAGCGGCGGGGACCCGGTGCACGAGCCGATCGTGCGCGGGATCGTCCGGGCGCACGGCGGTGTGCTGCAGACGCACGAGGTGCCCGGGATGAGCGGCAGCGCGTTCGTCCTCGAGGTGCCGATCGGGGGCGGGGCGGGGGCCGTGGCGGCCGTCGAGGCCGCGATTCCGGCACTGGAGGCCGCTCCCACCGAACCGGCCGCCGGTGGCGGCGGTCGGCGGCGGGCTCGGCGGTCCTCCGTGGACGCCTTCCTGGACAGTGACGTGCCCGGCGCGGACGAC
>NZ_NEUB01000252.1 GCF_002910825.1 Streptomyces sp. SM1
GACCTCAGTGACGACGAGACGCACGTCTCCCTGGAGGAGGCCTACCGGCGCCGGACGGCGCGGTGAGCGAACGGTCTGCGGCGGAGGAGCGGTCGGCGCTCATGAGGCGTCCGCCCGCCCGGCGGCCGGTTCGCGCAGGACCTGGCCCAGGACGAACGCCAGGTACGCCTCGTCCCTGATGGTGACGTGCAGCCGGTTGTTGGTCATATGCATGTACGGCGACAGCAGCCGGGGCAGCACCGCCGGCAGGTGGGTGACGGTCACCAGGGGCGCCGCGTCCTCCGGGTCGGTGCGCTGCTGGCCGCTGTCCTCGCGGGCCGGGCCGTCCCAGGCGGGGAAGGCCAGTTCACCGTTGCCGGTGAGGACGGCCACCCGCTCGCGCAGCTCCAGGCAGTGCTCGGCCCAGCGGCGGAGGAACGCCGGGAGCCGCGACAGATCACCGCTCGCCACGGCCTGCCGGAGCTGGGCGAACCGGGCCCCGAGCGAGGGCGCCATCCCCGCGTAGGAACGCTCGTACTCGGCGGAGCCGATGAAGCCGGTGCCGGGGAACAGCCGGTGCCAGAACGCGTAGTAGGCGTCGAGATAGTCCGCGAGGCGTTCCTCCTCCGCAAGGAAGCAGCTCGCCATGACCATCATCAGCTGGGCCGAGGTGCCGAGCAGCACGGTCCGCAGATGCAGGTTCATGCTCCGGTACGCCTCCAGCACCAGGTCGCTGGAGTGCCGGAAGTGCCACTCGGCGAGCTCCACCCCGGCCGGGCCGCCGTACTTGGCGTACTCGGGCGCGTAGACCTCGTGGGAGAAGGAGTTGTTGGGCCGGAGGTTCATCCGGCCGTCCGGGCCCAGGTAGGCCGCCCGGTCCTCGCCGGGGAACTCGATGTCGAAGAGGGAGTCGTAGAAGTCCTTCAGGAAGCCCGAGTCGACCTGGTAGAGGGCGGGGCGGGTCTTAAGGAAGCCGCTGATCGCCTCCTCGGCGCGGCGGCGCACCTCGGTTTCGGTGCCGGGGCCGCTCGGCCGCAGCCGGAGCCTGACGTGCGGTCCCTCCAGCCAGTAGTTGATGAAGAAGTAACCGGAGATCAGGCCCTCTTCGGTGAGCCGGGCGACCAGCGGGCGCACGCAGTCGACCAGCAGCGGCAGGGGGTTCGCGGCGTAGAAGATGTGCGTCGCCAGCCAGGGCGAGGCCGCGTCGCCCGGGCCCGGCCGGAAGGCCGCGGGTTCGGTCAGTTCGGGCATGAGGGTGCGACCTCCCGGTCGGGGTGGGGCGGACGGCGGGTGGTGAAGGTCTCCACGGCGAGCTCGGCCACGTGCCGGCCCCGCCGGGAGGTGAGGTGGAGGCCGTTCTCGGCGGGGAGCATCTCCCGGAACGCCACCCGGGTACCGGGCCTGCGCTCCAGCAGGGCGTCGAAGGCGGCCAGCGAAAGAGGGCTGTCGAAGTCGACGTGCACGGGCTTGGCACCGACCGGGCCCTGGTCCGGGTGGGCCACGGTGGCGAAGCAGCGGTCCGGCAGGCCGTGAGCGCGCTGCCAGCGGCGCCAGCCCAGGAAGTGCTCCTCCTCCCCGGACCCGTGACGGGGCACCGGCAGTACCCCGGCGTCGGCGGTCCAGGAGCGCCGGCCGACCACCAGGTTCCCGTGCCGGACCCTGGGCCTGCGGGTGACGCCGTCCCTGGCCTCGCCCTCGGGCACCCCCGCCCAGAGGTCGAAGGGGGCCATGGTGCTCGGGGAGAGCAGGAGCAGGGTGCGCGGGATCTCGGGGAGTGCGAGCGGCACGAGATAGCCGAGGTAGACCGGCACCACCTCACGGCCGAGCCGGTCGGAGCGGAGCACCAGGCGGCCGGCCCGTTCGTCGTGCTCGACATGGAGGTCGTCGAGGTGGATCCGGTCCTCCTCCGGCACGGAACTCGTCTCACCGGGGCAGACGATCTGATGACCGGTGAGCCGGCCGTGCAGGTTGAGGTTGGTCGTGACCGGCCCTCCGGTGATCTCGGCGAACACCGCGCCGTCCGGCCGGCGGGCCGCGATCTCCTCGCGCAGGACGCCGGAGAACCCCGGTGCCGCGTCCGGACCGGAGCCGTCGTAGAGGTGGGTGAACCGGCTGAAGGGGAACGCCAGTCCGCCGTAGGACTTGTTCAGGACGGCCAGGGGAGGTCCGCCGGCAGGCCGGGACAGCTGGACATGGTGGCTCTGCGGCGTGAAGTCCCCGGTGACCGTCTGGAGTTCGGCTGCGGTCTCGTCCAGCAGCGGACCCGGCAGTTCGATCTCCCCTGCCTCGTCGCCCCGCCTCCCGTATCCCTCCCACAGCTCACGCATACCGTCGTGGAAGCGGCGGCGGGCCCGGTCCAGGGTCTTCATCCCGCTCTGCCCGAGCCAGTTCTCCTCCGGTACGTAGGCGCCGTCCTCGTCGAAGGAGCGGCGCTTGGCGGTGAAGGAGACGTACTGGTCGAAGAAGTCCTCGTGGAAGTCGTGGATCAGGCCGAGCAGATCGTCGCAGCGCCCGCCGCGCCCGTACCGGGCGACGAAGAAGCCGAGCAGGGTGATGCGCTGGGGGAGCGTCAGGTCGAACAGCGGGAGGACGCCCTCCACGGCCCGCAGCGCGCGGCCGGTCTCCCCGCCCAGCACCGCGGGCCCGCAGCGCAGGTCGCCACCGGTGTCGACGTCCTCGTACACGAGTGTCTGCGGAAGGGCGGGCGTGGCCGCGCCCGACTCCCGCTGGGCCTCCAGGAGACGGCCGCGCAGGGTGTCCAGCAGGGTGCGCCGTTCCGCGAGGCCCGCTCGGGGCCAGCGGGCGAGGCAGACGGCCGTGCCGTCGAGCAGGCCGGCCAGCCGGTCGGCCCAGGCCACTCCCAGGGAGCGCAGTGCCTCCTGGTAGGCGGCGAGCGGGTCGTCGCTGTGGACGTCGGTGCGGAGCAGCGGCACCTGCACCATGCCGAGGTCCAGGAGGGCGGAGGCGTACCGGTCGCACTCCTCGCGGCCGGCGTCCTGGTGCTCCTCCTCCAGCCAGTCGACCAGCTCCCGGTGGCGCACCGGGGCGGTCCGGCCGCCGAGCCACTCGAGGAGGCGTTCCAGTGTGCCGCTGCTGCGCAGGTAGAAGAGCCGGTCGCGGACCGCGTCGAAGGTGACGGCGGCGCTGTCGTCACCGGCCGTCGTCACCTGGCGTACATAGCGGATGCGGCCGGCGTCGCGTTCCCAGCCGGGGGAGAGGACCACCGGGAGGTCCTGGCGGCGTACGGGGTCGGCCGTGATCAGTTCGGTCAGCCGGTTCAGGACCACCACGTTGAGCCGTACCCGGCTCACCCAGTCCTCGCCGGTGCGCAGCGCGGCCCCGTCGTCCGCCGGGTCGCCCGCGAAGGTCCCGGGGCCGATACCGGTGAGGGTGCTGAAGGGGCTGGTCTTGCAGGCGGTGCGGTACAGGTAGGTGACCGCCGAACGCTCGATCTTGCGCAGGCGGTTGTTCGGCCGGGGAGCGGTGTCGCGCAGGTAGGCGTCCAGCCGGCCGTCGAGCGCGGGCGAGGCGAGCAGCAGCCCGAGGCGCAGCCGGTCGTCGGCCAGCGCCTCGCGCAACGCCCGCCGGCTCTGCCGGAGTTCGCCGGCGAACAGTTCCGCGCCGGTGGCCCGCAGGGCGTCGAGCCGAGCACGGTCGTGCAGCCACTCGGCGGTGCGCCGGCCGGTGTCCGGGTCCCGCCGCGTCACCAGGTCGACGGCGGCCCGCGGGTCGGCCGGGAGCCGGTTGTTGAAGATCTGGCGGCGCAGGTTGATCAGTCCCCGGCGGACGGCGGCGTCACCCGGCGCCTCCCCGGGACCGGTGGTCGCCGCGACCAGCGTGTGCAGCAGATCGCTGAGGGCGGCTCCGGCGGCGGTCAGGCGTTCCTCCTCGGCGAGTACGTCGTCGGCCCAGCGGCTGGTGCGGGGGCAGCGCAGGCCGTGCACCGTCTCGACGGGCAGACCGGCCGCGCGGAGCATGAAGCGCCGTCCGGGCTCCCAGTGGGTCCGGTCCGTGGACGCGGCGCGGGCGGGAGGGCCGGCGGGAGGGCCGGCGGGGGCGTCGGCGGAGGTGCCGGGAGCGGTGCCGGCGAGGGGGTCGGCAGCGGTGTCGGCGAGGGTGTCGGCAGGGTGGTTGTCGGCAGGGTGGTTGTCGGCAAGGGCGTGCGGTATGCCGGACTGCGTGGATGTCATGGCGATCCTCTGCGGCCGTCAGGCGATGTCGTGGCGGAAGTCGGCGGGCCCGGGCCGTTCGTGACCGAGCGCCATGATGAGCAGCGGGGCCTCGTCACCGGCCGACAGGCCCAGCCGTTCCACGAACGAGACGTTGTCGAAACCCAGGGCCACACCCGCGCCCAGCTCCAGGGCGGAGGCAGCCAGGTAGAAGGACTGGGAGACCGCCCCCGCGGTGCCGACGGCGAGGCGGTAGCCGCGGTCACCGACGGCGTCCAGAACGGCGGTGGTCCGCACCGTGGGCACCAGGACGGCGCCGGCCTGTTCCAGGTTGTAGTTGGCCAGGAAGTAGTTCCGCTGGAGGAACGTCCCCTGCCGGCCCTCGGCGACCAGGCGCAGATCGCCCCGGCCGGGATCGTAGGCGTACGCGCCCGGCCCGACCCCCTCCACATGGTTGACGAAGACGTACAGCCGGGCCAGCCGGATGTCGCCGGAGGGATCGGTGTCCCCGGCCAGCCGGGTTCCGGCGCAGGCGGCCAGGACCGCCGACAGGGCCCCGGCACCGACCCGGCGCCGGGCGTCGAACCGGCCGAAGCTGGAGCGGCGCCGACGCAGGGTCCGGC
>NZ_NEUB01000253.1 GCF_002910825.1 Streptomyces sp. SM1
GGAAATCTCCGGGCCGCTGTCGATCCGGCCGTGCTCCGTTCGACGTCCTTGTGTGAAGCGCATCGCCCCCCGGGGAAATGTGCCAGGACCCGACCAGGAGGAGACATGGAACAGCTACTGAGGGTCATGAACATCAGCGTCTCGAGTGACGGCATCGGCGCCGGTGAGAACCAGAGCCTGGAGCGCCCGTTCGGCCACGCCGACCCGGCGAGGCTCTTCGCCTGGGCGGGCGCCACGGCGAGCTGGCCCAACCGCACCGACCCCGGAGGGACCCGCGGCCTGGACGACTACTTCACCCGGGACTTCGCCCGCAACATCGGTGCCGAGATCATGGGCCGCAACAAGTTCGGGCCCCAGCGCGGGCCCTGGAACGACCACGAATGGCGCGGCTGGTGGGGCGACGAGCCCCCGTTCCGCACGCCCGTGTTCGTCATGACCCACCACGGGCGTCCGTCGTTCACGCTCTCCGACACCACGTTCCACTTCGTCGAGGGCACCCCGGACGCCGTCCTGGAACAGGCGCGGGAGGCGGCGCGGGGCAAGGACGTCCGGCTCGGCGGCGGGGTCACCACCATCCGGCAGTTCCTCGATGCCGACCTCGTCGACACCCTGCACGTGGCGGTCGCACCGCTGGAGCTCGGTACCGGCCTCCGGCTCTGGGAGTCGCCCGACGAACTGCGCGACCGATTCCACCTCGAGGTCGTGCCGAGCCCGAGCGGAGTGACCCACCACCTTTTCTGGCGGAAGTGACACGAGGCCCCGCGCGAGACCCCTCGCCGCACATCACGGAAGTGGCTCAGACATGTCAAAGGGGGCGAAACCGCGGGGAGATGAGCGTGAGAGCAGGGGGCTCCCGTGCGTGAGGCGCCGTCGGTCTCTAGGCTGTCCGCCGCGAGCCGAACCAGGTCCCGGCGGACGGTGGAAGCGGCGCAAGGGGGAGTCATGGCCGAATCACGGCGGCGGTTGCGGTCCAGCACGGTGGTGCTCGGGGGGATGGGGGTCCTCGCGGCGACGCTGTCGGCGTGCGGGTCGGATCCGGACCGGCGCTGTGTGGACCGGGACAGCTACGACTACCTCAACGGCTACAAGGTCGTCGCCGACAAGAACTGCAAGGCGGGTTCCTCCTCCTCCGGTTCCTACGGCAAGAGGAAGTCCCGCGGCGGGGACTCCGACTGGTACGCCGACGCCGGCGTCAGCGCCGGCTACGCCGACGACGGCACCTTCAGCCGCAGTGAGGCCGTCGACCGGGGCGGCTTCGGCTGCTCGGGCTCCGGCAGCGGCGGCGGCTGAGCGGGCCATGGAACGACGCACCATCGAACCCCGCCCCAACTGGCAGGAGACCGTCGAGGAGCAGGGGCTCATCTACCCGCTCACCCGTTATCCGGACGGGTCGCTGCGGCCCTACTGGGACGAGAGCGCCTACTACGTCTTCTCCCTGGAGGAGGTCGAGGCACTGGAAGAGGTCGTCGAGGAACTGCACGGCATGTGCCTCGCGGCGGCCGAGCACATCGTCACGGCCGACCGCTTCGCCGACCTCGGCATCACCGATCCGCGGATCGCCCACGCGGTCGGTGAGGCATGGCGGCGGCGTGCGGAACTCCCCTCCCTCTACGGCCGTTTCGACCTCCATTACGACGGAACCGGCCCCGCGAAGCTGCTGGAGTACAACGCCGACACCCCCACCTCCCTGGTGGAGGCAGCCTCCCCCCAGTGGTTCTGGATGGAGGAATGCTTCCCCGGCGCCGATCAGTGGAACTCCCTCCACGAACGCCTCATCGACGCCTGGAAGAAGCAGGCCGCCCTCCTTCCGCCGGGCAGTCCCCTGTACTTCGCCCACTCCTCCGCCGACGAGCTGGGGGAGGACCTGATGACGGTCGCCTATCTCAAGGAGACCGCCGAGCAGGCAGGGCTCGACACCGGCCGGCTCTCCATGGAGGAGATCGGCTGGGACCGTCTCTCCGGCCGCTTCGTCGACAACGGGCTGCGGTTCATCCGCAGCATCTTCAAGCTCTACCCCTGGGAGTGGCTGACCACCGACCGCTTCGCCGATCACGTGCTCGACACCCTCGACAACGGCGGCGGCACCGGCTCCACCCTCTGGATCGAGCCCGCCTGGAAGATGCTGCTCAGCAACAAGGCGCTGCTGGCGATCCTGTGGGAGCTGTACCCCGGGCATCCGAACCTCCTCCCCGCCTATCTCGACGGGCCGCGCGAGCTGGCGGACACGGCGGGGTATGTCGCCAAGCCGCTGCTGGGGCGTGAGGGCGCCGGAGTGACGATTCACGAGCCCGGCACAGGGACCGGGGACCCCGTGCTCCGCGACGAGCCCTGCTGCTACCAGCAGTTCGCCCCCCTTCCCGACTTCGACGGCAACCACGTCGTCCTCGGCGCCTGGGTGGTGGAGAACGAGTCGGCCGGCCTCGGCATCAGGGAATCCTCCGGCCTGGTGACGGACGAATACGCCCGCTTCCTGCCCCACGTGATCCTTTAGCGCGCCGGTGGTGACCCGGAGGGGCGCGGGGGACCGCGCCCGTATGGTGGACGCCGCCCCGTGGTACTGCGTGCCGCCCGGTAATCTGACGGTGGGCCGTGACTGGCGTGCTGGGATGGAGCAACCATCGGGAAGCGGCCCCCGCCCCCGGCGACCCCGGGGACCGGACGTGTGCCGTGCGCCTGGGCCGTACCGTGAACGCCGAACGCCACGTCCCGGAGGTCCCTCATGTCTGCCGAGCCCCTCTCCACCGCTTCCACCGCCTTCCGCTCCGCCCTCGACGTGATCCGCGCCGTCGAGCCGCGTGTCGCCGACGCCATCGGCCAGGAGGTCGCCGACCAGCGCGAGATGCTCAAGCTGATCGCCTCCGAGAACTACGCCTCCCCGGCCACCCTCCTCGCGATGGGCAACTGGTTCAGCGACAAGTACGCCGAGGGCACCATCGGCCGCCGCTTCTACGCCGGCTGCCGCAACGTCGACACCGTCGAGTCGCTCGCCGCCGAGCACGCCAGGGAGCTCTTCGGCGCCCGGCACGCCTATGTCCAGCCGCACTCGGGTATCGACGCCAACCTCGTCGCCTTCTGGTCCGTCCTCGCGCAGCGTGTCGAGGTACCCGCCCTGGAGAAGGCCGGAGTCCGTCAGGTCAACGACCTCTCCGACGCCGACTGGGCCGAACTGCGCCGCGCCTTCGGCAACCAGCGCATGCTCGGCATGTCCCTGGACGCCGGCGGTCACCTCACCCACGGCTTCCGCCCGAACATCTCCGGCAAGATGTTCGACCAGCGGTCCTACGGCACCGACCCGGCCACCGGCCTGATCGACTACGAGGCGCTGCGCCTCTCCGCCCGCGAGTTCAAGCCGCTGATCATCGTCGCCGGCTACTCCGCCTACCCCCGGCTGGTGAACTTCCGGATCATGCGGGAGATCGCCGACGAGGTCGGTGCCACGCTCATGGTCGACATGGCGCACTTCGCCGGTCTCGTCGCCGGCAAGGTCCTCACCGGCGACTTCGACCCGGTCCCGCACGCCCAGATCGTCACCACCACCACGCACAAGTCGCTGCGCGGCCCGCGCGGCGGCATGGTGCTGTGCGACGACTCCCTCAAGGATCAGGTCGACCGCGGCTGCCCGATGGTCCTCGGCGGACCGCTCCCGCACGTCATGGCCGCCAAGGCCGTCGCCCTCGCCGAGGCCCGGCAGCCCGCCTTCCAGGACTACGCCCAGCGCATCGTCGACAACTCCCGCGCCCTCGCCGAGGGCCTGATGCGCCGCGGCGCCACCCTGGTCACCGGCGGCACCGACAACCACCTCAACCTGATCGACGTCGCCACCTCCTACGGCCTCACCGGCCGCCAGGCCGAGGCCGCCCTGCTCGACTCGGGCATCGTCACCAACCGGAACGCCATCCCCGCCGACCCCAACGGCGCCTGGTACACCTCCGGCATCCGCATCGGCACCCCCGCGCTCACCACGCGCGGTCTCGGCACGGCGGAGATGGACGAGGTCGCGGGCCTGATCGACCGCGTCCTCACCACCACGCAGTCCGGCACCACCAAGTCCGGTGCTCCCTCCAAGGCCTCTCACGTCCTCGACGCGAAGGTCGCCGACGAGATCTCCCGCCGCGCCACCGACCTGGTCGCGGGCTTCCCGCTGTACCCGGAGATCGACCTGGGCTGAGGAGCCCCCTCGCGAGTCGCGCACGGTGGTCCGGTCGCGCACCGGGCCGCCGTGCGCCGTCGTCGGACGTCCAGCAGCTCCTGTCGCGGGCCGGGGTCGTCCTTCCGCCGGTGGATCAGCCGTGTCCCGTACGGACGCAGCAGCAGGGCCAGCGCCGCCCCGGCCACCGCCCCCGGTACCGCCCACCACCAGTCGGTGGAGTCGGCCGGCACAGCGCGGGTCTCGGACGTCGCTGCGACCGCGCCCTCGCCGGTTGCCGGGTCGGCCTGCGCCGATTCCCACGGTGCCGGGTACATCCCGGAGGTCGATCCGGGGCCTGTCCTCTCGCCCTTCACACCCAGCCCGTACAGAAGCTTGTGCAGACCCATCGGGTCCTCGGCGCGGTGCCAGACGCCGTTCGACGACGTATGGAGCTGCGACGCCGTGTGTATCCACACGTCCTCGTCCGCGTCCCCCAGGAAGATCCGGTCCACGCGCCAGGGCGTCACGTCGTGCACCATCCACGTCACGTTGATCAGCCGGGCCGAGGCCGAGTCGGCCTCCGGCGGCCTCTCACGGGTGCCCGCGCCGACCGGACCGAGACTCCTCCGGAGCCGGGTGTAATCGGCGTCGGAGTAGTACAGCGAAGCCGTCTCCTGGCTCTCCGGCGAGACCACCAGCACGCTCGTCGGCCCCCCGGCGGCGGCCGGTGACGCTCCCACCGTCATCAGGGCCAGTGCGGCCCCCAAGGCCCCCGCGCTCACCGTCAGTCGGCGGACACTGCCCCGCCACCCGCTCCACCCGCGCCACCCACGCATCCGTGCCCCCACTCGGCCGGCCGATCCCCGTGCGGCCCGCCCACGAGCCGCCTGTCACTTCTGGTACAC
Organism: Streptomyces sp. SM1; assembly: GCF_002910825.1. Lineage (GTDB taxonomy): Bacteria > Actinomycetota > Actinomycetes > Streptomycetales > Streptomycetaceae > Streptomyces > Streptomyces okerensis. Next base: position 5,035 of record NZ_NEUB01000253.1, read on the forward strand.
CGCCCGAGCCGCCGGGGTTCCCCTCCGGTCCGCCACGGATTCCCGGACCCGGGAGGAGAGGTCCGGCTACCCGCCCGCCTCCCCGACCGAGTCCGCGATCTCCAGCGCCCGTGCCTTCGACGCCACCCCCTCCAGCCGCAGCGTCACCCCGTCCGCCGCGGCCCTCTCGCCGTCCGCCGCGCCCCTGGCCACCCACAGCAGCGTCGGCCCCGCCGTACGCTCCGCCCGGGTGAACCGGTGCCCGTCCGTGTCGACCATCCAGAAGGTCAGCACATGCGGCCGCGAGAACCACAGGACCGGCTCCGCGGACCCGTCCGCCGTGCCCTCCCCGTCCGGCGACAGGAACTCGGGCTGCTCGCGCACACTCTTGGTGAAGGCGAAGTCCAGGCGGCCCGGGAACTCGTCCAGCCGGATCGTCCGCCCCTCCTCCCGCCAGCACAGACCGACCACAGTCCGTCCCCGCGGCAGCGCGCCCACCGTCACCGCGTCCGGAACACCCAGCGTCGCCGGAACCAACGGCGCGAACCCGGCACGCCGCTCCGCCTCACCGAGCGACACCGACCGCCCGCAGCCCGGCACCTCGGCACCCGGCGAGGGCACCGCCGACGGGTCGTACCGCACCTCGACCCCGGCGAAACCGAACCAGTCGGTCACCGCCGCCCGCACCGGCGGCGTCAGTACCAGCACCGTCAGCAGCCCGCACAGGGCCGCGGTGGCCGTGACGAAGGCGGGGTTGTTGCCGCGGAAGGTGC
>NZ_NEUB01000254.1 GCF_002910825.1 Streptomyces sp. SM1
CGCCGAGACGCTGCCCGAGCACATGGTGCCCGCGGTGGTCGCCGTCCTGGACCGGCTGCCGGTGACGGCGAGCGGCAAGCTCGACCTGAACGCGCTGCCCGCGCCGGAGTTCTCCGCCGTGGCGGAGGGCAGGGCGCCGGGCACCCCGCGCGAGGAGTTGCTGTGCTCCCTGTTCGCCGAGGCCCTCGGGGTGGAGCGGGTCGGGGTCGACGACAGCTTCTTCGACCTCGGCGGCGACTCCATCGTCTCGATCAAGCTGGTCACCCTGGCGCGCGAGGCGGGTCTCGACGTCGCGCCGCGGGACGTGTTCGCCCACAGGACCGTGGCCTCGATCGCCGCGGCGGTCAAGGAGCTCGCCCCGGCGCCGGCCGCCGGGACGGCGGATCCGGATCCCCAGGAGCCGCTGATCACGCTGGACCAGGAGGAGCTGGACCGGTTCGCCGAGGACTGGCGGTAGGGCGGCCCGCGCCCGGCTCCGCCCCGCACCACCCGGACAGCTCACCCGAACGGCGCCACCCCCGTACCACCACTGGACCACGACACGGCCGGGACCCTGCTCGGCCGGTCCGGTGCGCTCCACCACGCGATCCGGCCGCCGCCGTGCGGCGCGGACCGCACAGGACCGAACGACGGACGACCCGAGCGGTCACGACCCGGTGAGGACACCGAGATGACAACCATGAACCCGACCGTCGACGCGTCCCGCCGGGACACGGCCCGCACACCGGACGGGCCGGACGGCCCGGACACCCCGGCCGAGTACGTCCTGGACGCCGACGAGGTCGCCGAGCTGCGCACCGCCGCCGAGAAGCTCGGCGAGGTCCACGGGGCGCCGAGCCTGCCCGAGTTCTACGACCGGGTGCTCACCGCCGAGGAGTCGCTGCCCGCGGGGCTGCGCACGTTCCTGCTGTCGTACCGGCGCAGCGAGCACAACGCCGCCTGCCTGGTGCACGGATTCCCGGTGGACGGCGACGCGCTCGGTCCCACCCCCGGTCACTGGCGCGAGGCGATCCAGGGGGGCACGGCCCGCGACCAGGAGGTGTGGCTGGCGCTGTGCGGCCTGCTGCTCGGCGACCCGTTCGGCTGGGCGACCCTCCAGGAAGGACGGATCATCCAGAACATCCTGCCGATCCACGGAGACGAGGACCGGCAGAGCGGGTACGGCAGCGAGGCGCTGCTGGAGTTCCACACCGAGGACGGCTTTCACCCCAACCGCTGCGACTACCTGCTGCTGATGGGGCTGCGCAACCCCGACGCCGTGCCGACCATCGTCGCCTCCGTGCGCGACGTCCGGCTCGGTGCCGCCGACCGGGCGGTGCTCGCCGAGGAGCGGTTCCTCATCCGCCCGGACACCGAGCACATCCGGCAGCTGCAGACGTACGCGCCCGGTCATCCGGCGCTGCCCCCGCTGCGCGCGATGGCCGCGCACCCGGTGCCGACGGCCGTGCTGTTCGGCGACCGGCTGAGCCCCTATCTGCGCATCGACCGCCCGTTCATGGACACGCTGCCCGGCGACACCGAGGCCGAGGCCGCGCTGGACCGGCTGATGGCTGAGCTGAACCGCGTCCAGCAGGACGTGGCGGTCGCCCCGGGCTCGCTGCTGATCGTCGACAACTACCGTGCGGTGCACGGCCGCAGGCCTTTCACCGCCCGCTACGACGGCACCGACCGCTGGCTGAAGAAGCTCACCGTCAGCCGCAACCTGCGCCGCAACCTGAACGGTTACGCCCTCGACCACCCGCGCGTCATCGTCTGACCGGGCCGTTCCCCACGTACGCGAAAGGCAGCATCGTCATGCGCACCGTCATCGTGTCCGGCGCCTCCAGCGGCATCGGGCAGGCCACCGCCGAACGTTTCGCCCGGGCCGGCGACCACGTCGTCAACCTGGATGTGCGGTCCCCCGCCGGGGACCGCCCGGACGGGCCCCGGGAGGGCGGCGGCGAGGTCCACTGGGTCAAGGCGGACGTGGCCGACTGGGACACCGTCCGGCACGCCGTCGACCGGGTGGCCACCGAGCGGGGGCGGCTGGACGTCGTCGTCGCCAATGCCGGCATCAGCGTCCGGCACGGCATCCTGGAGATCACCGAGGCCGAGGCCCGGCGCACCCTCGACGTCAACCTCATGGGTGTCCTGGCACTGTGGCGGCACGCGGTGCCGCACATGCTGCGCCGGGGCGAGGGGGTGCTGCTGGCGACGGCGTCCGTCAACGGCTCCCGCGGCTACCCGCTGTACGCCGACTACAACGCCAGCAAGGCCGGCGTGGCGTCGCTGTGCCAGACCTTCGGGGTCGAGCTGGCCCCGCTGGTCCGTACGGCGTGCGTGGCGCCGGGCGCGGTGCTGACGCCGATGCAGCGCGCCGAGTACACCGACGCGATGCTCGACGAGGTCAACGCGCGCATCCCGGCCCGGCGGCACGCGCTGCCCGAGGAGATCGCGGAGGTCTTCCACTTCCTCGCCTCGCCCGGGGCGTCCTTCGTGTCGGGCCAGCAGTTCACGGTGGACGGGGCGGAGACCGCCGGGGCGACGACGGCATTCTTCCCCGGACCGACCGAGCCCCTGAGCTGACCCGGCGCCGACGGCGCCCCGCAGCCGGCCCGGCAGGACCCGAACGACACCCCTGAGCCCGAGGAAGATGTCCATGAAGACCCGCCCCGTGCCGAATCCGGTGGCGCTCGACGAGGTGGACCTCGCCGACCCGCTGCTGCACGCCCGCCACGATCTGGGCCCGCTGTGGCGCCGGCTGCGCGCCGAGGACCCGGTGCACTGGCAGCCGGAGGGCGCGCACGGCCCGGGGTTCTGGGTGGTGAGCGGCTACGCGGACGTGGCCGCCGTGCTGGGCGACAGCGAGACGTTCACCTCCGAGCGGGGCAACGTGCTCGACACGCTGCTGGCGGGCGGTGACTCCGCGGCCGGGAAGATGCTCGCCGTCACCGACGGGCGCCCGCACCGGACGCTGCGCAGCGCGCTGCTCAAGCCGTTCTCGCCGCGGTCGCTGGAGGTGGTGGTGGACAGTGTGCGGCGCGGCACCCGCCTGCTGGTCGCGGAGGCGGTCGAGCGGGGCACGGTCGACTTCGCCGCCGACGTCGCCGCGCACATCCCGCTGGCCGCGATCTGTGACCTGCTGGGCGTGCCGGCCGCCGACCGGGGGCACATCATCTCCCTGACCTCCTCGGCGCTGTCGTCCGCGGACGGCGTGCCCGACGAGGAGGCCACCTGGTCCTCGCGCAACGGCCTGCTGCTGTACTTCTCGGAGCTGGCCGCCGAGCGGCGCAGGAAGCCGTACGACGACGTGGTCGGCCTGCTGGTGAACCGGGAGATCGACGGGCGGCCGCTGACCCACGAGGAGATCATCTTCAACTGCTACAGCATCATCATGGGCGGTCACGAGACGACCCGCTTCGCCATGGTGGGAGGGCTGCACGCCCTGATGGAGCGGCCGGACCAGTGGCGGGCGCTGAAGTCCGGTGCCGTGCCGACCGCACCGGCCGTGGAGGAGGTGCTGCGCTGGACCGCCCCGGCCCTGCACAGCGGCCGTACCGCCACGCAGGACGTGCTCCTGGGCGACCGGTTCGTCGAGGAGGGCGACATCGTCACCGTCTGGATGGCCTCGGCCAACCGGGACGAGCGGGTCTTCGACCGGCCGGACGACTTCGTGCTGTCCCGGTCCCCGAACAAACACCTGTCCTTCGCGCACGGGCCGCACTTCTGCCTGGGCGCCTTCCTGGCCCGCGCGGAACTGTCGGCCCTGCTGGAGAGCCTGCGCGACCTGGTGGGCGGGATGGAGGCCGCCGGGGAGCCGGAGTACGTCTACTCCAGCTTCCTCAGCGGTCTGTCAGCCCTGCCGGTCACCCTCCGCCCCGGGACCGAGTAGGCCGAGGCGGCGCAGTTCCCCGGTCACGGCCGTCAGCGTCGCCTCCGGATGCGTCCGCGGGTAGGAGTGCCCGCCGGGTACGACATGCATCCGGGGCGGCGCCGCGCCGTACGCGGCCCAGGGTTCGACCGCCGCGGGGACGCAGACGTCGTCGTCGGCGCCGGCCAGGACGACGAGCGGGCAGCGCACCGGGGCGGGCCCGGGCAGGAGATACCGTTCGGCGATCTCCAGATCGGCCCGTACGGCACGCAGCAGGTCGCTCAGGAACCCGGGGTGTTCCAGCAGCTCCGCGGGGAGTCCGCCGTAGCGGTGCAGCCAGGCGGCCAGGCGGCGGTCGCTGCTCCCGGTGAGGAGCTCCCGGCCGAGTGGCACGTGCGGGGCGCGGTGGGCCGACACCACGAGTGCGGCGGGGGCCCGCAGGCCGCCCTGCCGCTCGATGCGCCGCGTCAGCTCGTAGGCGACGACGGCGCCGAAGCTGTGCCCGAACAGCGCGTACGGCGCGTCGAACTCGCCGCGCACCGCCTCGAAGAGGGCGTCGACCAGCGGCTCCAGTGCGTACGGCACCGGTTCCTCGAGGCGTGAGCCGCGGCCCGGCAGTTCCACCGGGGCGAGTTCGACCCCCTGCGGCAGGTGCGGGCGCCAGACGTTGAAGGAGGCCGCGCTGCCTCCGGCGGGCGGCAGGCAGAACAGCCGGAGGCGGGGCCGCCCGGCGGCGCGCCGCCCGGCGATCCACGGCGTTGCCGGCGCCACGGGGTGGTGAGTGCTCATGCCGACCAGCCTTACCGCCCCCGCCGCACCCCGGCCAGGCAGCACGGCGGCAGTTTGCGCGGTAGCAACGTCGTCGGCCGCCAGGGGAGTTGCCGAGAGCCTGCCGGGGCCGTTACCTGGGGTCGTGCCGCCGGCCCGGCCTAGCGTCGGCACCATGACTCACACCCCTGCCGCTAGCGCCACCGAAGCCGTGGCCCCCGTGGTGCTCGGGATGGCCCGGCTGATCGCCCCGCGCAAGCCCTCCGAGGTCACCGCGGAGCACCATCTGATCGGCGATCTGGGCTTCCACTCGCTGGTCCTCGCCGAACTCGGCTACAACCTGGAGGACCTGTACGGCCTGCGGTCGCTGACCCCCGAGGAGGCGATGAAGCTGGAACGGGCCGGTGACGTCGTCGACTTCGTCGTCTCCGAGGTGGCGGCGGGCCGTGCCACGCTGCCCACCGACGACGAGGTCGAGCTGCTCCTGGCCCGTTACGACATCGGCGGCTCCACGGCATGACCGGCCAGGACGTCGACCGGCCGTCCCACGCGCTCGCCGCGGACCTGGACCGGGTCCTGGGCGATCCCGGCGCGGGGAGCGGCCCGTTCAGCTTCGCGGAGACCGTGGCGTACGAGGAGCGCGACGCGCTGCCGCCGGGAGCCGTGGAACTCCTGCGCTCCTGGGGCTTCGCCCGGTACCTGGTGCCGGAGGCGTTCGGCGGCGGGCTGCGCAATCTGGAGCAGCTCTTCCTGCTGACCCGGGTCCTGGCCCGGCGCAACCTCACCGTGTCGGTGATGTTCGGGTCGGCGCTGCTCGGCGTCAACCCGGTGTGGCTGTGGGGCGACGAGGAGCAGCGCAAGCGGGTCGCGCAGGGCCTGCTCGACGGAGACCTGGCGTGCTTCGCGGTCTCCGAGCCCGACCACGGCAGCGACCTGGGCACCAACGGGACGGTGGCGGTGCCGGACGGTGACGGCTACCTGCTCACCGGGGAGAAGTGGCCGGTGGGCAATGCCACCCGGGGCCGCTTCGTCACCGTGTACGCGAACGTCGAGGGCATCGGCTCGTCCCTGCTACTGCTCGACAAGACGCAGCTCGGGCAGGGAAGTTGGGAGGAGCGTCCCTTCGTCCGCACGGTCGGGCTGCGGGGCCACGACCTCAGCGGTCTCTCCTTCCGCGGCACGCCGGTTCCGGGCGGCTGTCTGCTCGGCCGTCCGGGCGGCGGCCTGGCCGGGATCCTCCAGGTGCTCCAGATCACGCGGACGGCGATCGGCGCGCTGTCGGTGGGCACGATGGACTCGGTGCTGCGGATCGCGCTGCGGTACGCCCGCGAGCGGGTGCTGTACGGCGAGGAGATCTACCGGATCCCCGTGATCCGCCGCCATCTGGTCGGCGCCCACCTGGACCTGCTGATCGCCGAGTGCACGGCGCTGCCGGTGACGCGCGCGCTGTCGGTGGCACCCTCCCGGCTGAGCCTGTGGTCGTCGGTGGTGAAGTACCTGGTGCCGACCCTCGGCGAGGAGGTCGTGGCGGAGGCCGGACGGGTGCTGGGCGCGCGGAGCTATCTGCGCGAGGAGGTGGCCTCGGGCGTCTTCCAGAAGCTCCAGCGCGACCACGCGATCGCGAGCATCTTCGAGGGCACCACACACGTCAACCTGCACGGCATCGCCTCGCAGCTGCCCACGGTGGCACGGATCGCCGACCGCCCGGCACGCGACGGGAACACCGTGCTGCGGGACCTGTTCGACGATGCCCGGGAGGCGCCCGTCTGGCAGCCCTCGGGACGGGCGCTGCGGCTGACCAACGCCGCCGAGGACGAGATCACGCGGGGCTGGGAGCCGGCCGTGGCGCGGGCGCGGCTGATCGCCCGGCGGGAGCTGCCACCGGCCGAGGCGGGCGCCCTCACCAAGGTGCTGGACCGGCTCTCCCTGCTGCGGGGCGGGTTCTACGCCCGGCTCGCCGCGGGCACCCTGGACGCGACCACGGCCGAGGCGCAGGACGCCGCCGCCGAGCACTGCCTGTACCACGCGGCGGCGTCCTGCCTGTACACCTGGCTGTACTCCTTCGAGGAGGAGCGCACGGCGCCGGCCGGTACCGCCTGGCTGGTGCTGGTGCTCCAGCGGCTGCTGTCCCGTCTGGGGCAGGCAACGGAGCCGGACGGGGAACTGCTGGGACCGGTGGAGGAGCTGATGCTCGCGTGCCTGGACGGCCCCGAGCACTTCTCGCTCCGGGCGGTCCGGGCGGCCTGCCGTCCGGCCTGACCCGGATCGGCCGGGCGCATCCGGTCAGCCCGGCGCGGGGCGGTGGCGGAATCCGGTCCGACGGGCGCGGGGCGGTGGCGGACGACGCCGGTC
>NZ_NEUB01000255.1 GCF_002910825.1 Streptomyces sp. SM1
GCCGGTCCACGGCGACACGTCCCCGGGCCACGCGTCCACCGGCCACGCGTCGCCCGCCTACACCTCTCCCGCCTCGGCGTCGGTGCGCTCGGCCAGCCGCTCGTAGCGCTGCCGGGCGGCCTGCGGGCTGCGCAGGCCGAGCCCGAAGGCGATCTCCGGCCAGGTCATCCCGCGTCCCCGCGCCATCTGCAGCAGACCCGCCTCGAGCTCGTCCATCTCGGCGCGGGCGCGCGGCAGGAGACTCAGCGCGGCGGTGATGTCCGCGCGGTCCACCCCGGGTTCGCCGTCCTCGGGCAGCGCCGCGCCGCTGAGCAGGAACGACACCAGCCTGACCGCCTCGTGAGGGCTGATCATGAGGGGATGGGCCTGCCGACGGCGCTGACCGTCCGTGGCGGCGTGCCGTTCGGCGATGCGGAACAAGGAGGCGTGCTCCCGGTGCGCGCGTGCCGCGCCGGAACTCGGCGGGGTGAAGGGATCGGTGGGCTGTTCAGAGGTGCCGGACATGGAACGAGCCTGCCAAATGAACATTTTGTTGTCAACAAAATACACCGACACCGCGACCGACGAGTTCCGGTGCCCGGTCCGTCCACCCCGTACGACGGACCACACCTGAACCGAGACGAGGACGGCATCATGAGCACCGGCACCGACTTCTCCTACACCCTCACCCGCACCCTGGACGCCCCGGCGGGCACCGTGTGGCGGGCATGGACCACTCCCGACCGGTACGCCCGATGGGCGTACGCCGCCCCCGGTTCGGTCGAGATGGACGTACGGCCGGGCGGCGCCTGGAAGGCCACCGTGGTCACCCCGGACGGCGGGGAGTTCCCCATGACCGGGTCGTACCTGGAGGTCGACGGGAACCGTCTGCTGGTGGTGGGCATGGACGTCCCCGGCAGGCCCGCGCCCGTGTCGATGAGCGTGGAGCTGGACGAGGACGGCCCGCGGACGCGGATCGTGGTCCGTCAGTCGTGCGACACGGCGGAGGAACGCGACATGGCCGAACAGGGCAGCACCATGCTCCTCGACAGCCTGGCCGTCTTCCTGGCCGACGGCTCGAGCGGCTGAACGGCCTCGCGTGGTCCGACCGGCCCGCTGGTGCGACGCTGGGGTGGACACGTTCCGAGGACGAGCACCCTGGAGGGAGACCGATGGGACGCGACGTCCCGGCGCTCACCTTCACCCGCGAGGACCGCCGCCGCTACCGGACCAAGATGCAGGACTGCCTCGACGCGCTCGCGCAGATGCTGCGGGAGTCCCGCTTCGAGGCCGAGCGGCCCCAGGTGGGGCTGGAGATCGAGCTGAACCTGGTCGACGACCGGGCCGAGCCCGCGATGCGCAACACCGACGTGCTGGAGGCGATCGCGGACCCGGCCTGGGACACGGAGCTGGGCCGGTTCAACCTCGAGATCAACATCGCGCCCCGCGGGCTCACGGCGGGCGGCCCCGACGCCTGGGAGTCCGAGATCCGGGCGGCACTGAACCACGCGGAGCGGCGCGCCAGGTCCGTCGGCGCCCATCTGATCATGACGGGTGTCCTGCCCACCCTGCGGCAGGAGGACGTCGGCGAGGGCGCGCTGTCGGAGAACCCGCGCTACCGGCTGCTCAACGACCAGATCTTCGCGGCGCGCGGGGAGGATCTGCGCATCGAGGTGACCGGTGCCGACCGGCTGCGGACCTATGCGGACACCATCACCCCGGAGGCCGCGTGCACCAGCACGCAGTTCCACCTCCAGGTCTCCCCGGAGCAGTTCGCCGGCTACTGGAACGCGGCACAGGCGATCGCCGGGGTCCAGGTCGCGCTCGCGGCCAACTCCCCCTTCCTGTTCGGCAAGGAGCTGTGGCACGAGACGCGGGTACCGCTGTTCGAGCAGGCCACCGACACCCGCCCGCAGGAGATCAAGGCGCAGGGGGTACGGCCCCGGGTGTGGTTCGGGGAACGGTGGATCACCAGCGTCTTCGACCTCTTCGAGGAGAACCTGCGCTACTTCCCGGCCCTGCTGCCCCTGTGCGACGAACAGGACCCCGCGGACACGCTGGCCCGGGGCGATGTCCCCGAACTCGGCGAACTGACCCTGCACAACGGCACCATCTACCGCTGGAACCGCCCGGTGTACGCCGTCGCCCGCGACAAACCGCACGTGCGGGTGGAGAACCGGGTCCTGCCCGCCGGTCCCACCGTCGCGGACACCCTCGCCAACGGCGCCTTCTACTACGGGCTCACCCGCACCCTGGTGGAGGAGGAGCGGCCGGTGTGGTCACGGATGTCCTTCTCGGCCGCGGAGGACAATCTGCGGGCCGGGGCGCGCCACGGCATCGACGCCCGGCTGTACTGGCCCGGGATGGGCGAGGTACCGGTGACCGAGCTCGTCCTGCGGCGGCTGCTGCCGCTGGCGCACCGCGGGCTGGAGCGCTCCGGGATGGACGAGGCGTGGCGGGAGCCGCTGCTCGGCATCATCGAACAGCGGTGCGTGACGGGCCGCAACGGAGCGGTGTGGCAGAAGGAGATGTTCCATCACATCGACGCCACCGCGCACTGCGGCCGCCATGAGGCGCTGCGGCGGATGACGCAGCAGTACATCGACTACATGCACCTCAACGCGCCGGTCCACACCTGGCCCGTGGAATGACGGCGGCGGGTGAGGATCCCGGCTGCCGGGATCCTCACCCGCCGTCCGCCGGCCCGTCCGCCGGCCCGTCCGCCGGAGTTCCGTCGGCCCGTCCGTCAGCCCGGACGCCGTCCGGTCCCGGAGTCGTCGGGGTCGACACCGGTGAAGGCGGACTCGTCCTTCGTGCCGCTGGGGCGCCCGGAGCGACCCCGGCATCCCGTGTCCCGCCTGCCTTCCTCGTCCTTGTCCGCGTGCTCCTCACCGCGCTTCGCGTCGCTGCGCGCGACGTCGCCCGGTACGGACGTGCGCTCCTCCTCGGCGTGCTTGCGGCCCGCTCCGCGCGAGGGCGCGTGCTCCTCCGCGTGGAAGGAGCGGCGGGCGCTCGGGTTCTCCTCCTGCCGTGTCTCGTCGACGTCGGGCGACCAGCCGTGGTGTCCGGTCCCCTGATGGCGTCCGGGCCCGTGGTCCCGTGACGGTTGCGGCTGCTTGCGTTCGTCCGGCATGTGTCGGCCCACCTGTCCGCTCTCGTAGCGGGCGCATGTCACGGCGCCCCGGCAGTAAAAGCCTCCCACTCATCAGAATGCCGGGCATATCGGACGAGGTGGGCCGTCGTGCCCGTACGGCTGACGCCGCATGAGCGTGCCGGCGGCCTGCCAGGTGGACCCAACCGTCACTCCCCCGGGTGACGAGGGGGATTCATGCCGACGCTCCCGGCCCGGCATGCCCGACCATCGCAGACAGCCGGGCCGCCCCTCGTCGGCGGCCGCAGCACCCGGAAAGGCCGTCGCCGTGCGCATCCTGCTCATCGCCAGTGCCGACAACGGCCTCACGCAGCGGGTCCACGCGGAGCTGCGGGGCCGCGGGCACGCCGTCGCCGTCGAGGTGACGCCCACCGGCCGTGACGTGGTCCGCGCCGTGGACCGGCACGACCCCGAGCTGATCGTGGCCCCGATGCTGAGGACGGTCGTCCCCCGGGAGGTGTGGACGGCCCGGACATGTCTGATCGTGCACCCGGGCCCCGTCGGCGACCGGGGCCCGTCCTCCCTGGACTGGGCGATCCACGAGGACGCCACCGAGTGGGGCGTCACCGTCCTCCAGGCCGAGGAGGAGATGGACTCGGGGCCCGTGTGGGCCACGGCGGCGTTCCCCGTGGCACGGGTCGGCAAGAGCGATCTGTACCGGGGCGAGCTGGCCGACGCGGCCCTCGACGCCGTACTGACCGCCGTCGAACGGTTCGCCACGGGCCGCCACTCCCCCGCCGGACAGAGCACCCTCGCGGCCGTGCCGGGCGCCCGGACCCGTCCGCCGATGCGGCAGGACACCCGGCGCATCTCGTGGACCGACGATCCCACCGAAACGGTGCTGCGCAAGCTGCGGGCCGCCGACTCCCAGCCCGGCGTCCGGGACGAGCTGCTCGGCGGGGAATGGTTCCTGCACGGCGGCCATCCCGAGTTCCGGCTGCGCGGACGTCCCGGAGAGCTGCTGGCCACCCGGGCTGGGGCCGTCTGCCGGGCCACGGCCGACGGCGCGGTGTGGATCCCCGAACTGCGGGCCCGTACCGGCCCCGGCGTGCCGCGGGCCTGCAAGCTGCCCGCCGTGCTCGCCCTGGCCGGGCGGCTGCCCCGGATCCCGCGGTCGTCCGCCCCGCGGCTGTGCCCGGCCGGAGACGGCGCACCCTGGTCGGACATCCGGTACCGGGAGGACGGCCCCGTGGGGACGCTGTCGTTCGCCTTCCCGGGCGGCGCGATGTCCACCGGCCACTGCCGCCGGCTGCTGGACGCCTACCGGGCGGCCTGCGAGCGGCCCACGTCGGTGCTGGTCCTCGGCGGCGACCGTGACTTCTTCTCCAACGGCATCCATCTCGGCGTCATCGAGGCGGCACCGGACCCGGCGGCGGAGTCCTGGTCCAACATCAACGCCATGAACGACCTGGTCGAGGCCGTGCTGACCACCACCGACCGTCTCGTCGTCGCCGCGATCGGAGGCAACGCGGCGGCGGGGGGCGTCATGCTGGCGCTCGCCGCGGACGAGGTGTGGTGCCGTTCCGGCTCCGTGCTCAACCCGCACTACCGCCTCATGGGCCTGTACGGCTCGGAGTACTGGACCTACAGCCTGCCGCGGCGGGTGGGCGCCGCGGCGGCGGAACGGCTCACCCGGGAGGCACTCCCCGTCGGTGCCGGCCAGGCCCGGGACACCGGCCTGGCCGACCGGGTGATCGCATGTGCTCCCGCCCGCTTCCGCGCGGAGGTCACCCGGCTGGCTCAGCGCTGGGCGGATTCCTCCGGGGCGCGATCACGGCTCGTCGCGAAGAAGGCCGAGAGCGAGCGCCGGGAGTCCGTCACACCGCTGGCGGCGGTGCGCGAGCGGGAACTCGCCCACATGCGCAGGATCTTCTACGACCCCACCGCGCCGTACCACGCGCTCCGCCGGGCGTTCGCGCGCAAGGAACCGCCGACGGTCCCCGCTGCGCCGCCGGCCGGTGTGGCCGACTCTTGACACGGACCCGGGCCGAGACATCGGCAATGCCGCTTTTCCTCCACAGGAGGCCCTGATGAACGCAAGCCCCCCGGTCGCGAACGCCGAGCCGGAGACGTCCGGCGCCATCGGCACGGACGACAAGCCGATCCACATCCTCTGGATCAACGCCGGGCTGAGCTGCGACGGCGACTCGGTCGCCCTGACGGCCGCCATGCAGCCCAGCATCGAGGAGATCGCGCTCGGCGGACTGCCGGGACTGCCGAAGATCGCCGTGCACTGGCCGCTCATCGACTTCGAATGCGGGCCCGTCGGGGGCGCGGACACGTTCATCGAGTGGTTCTTCAAGGGTGAGCGCGGCGAGATCGATCCGTTCGTCCTGGTCATCGAGGGGTCCGTGCCGAACGAGGCGATCAAGCAGGAGGGCTACTGGTGCGGCTTCGGGGACAACCCGGAGACCGGACAGCCCATCACCACCAGCGAGTGGATCGACCGGCTCGCCCCCAAGGCCCTCGCCGTCGTGGCCATCGGCACCTGTGCGACCTACGGCGGCATCCACGCCATGGCCGGCAACCCGACCGGCGCGATGGGCGTGCCGGACTACCTGGGCTGGGACTGGACGTCACAGGCCGGCATCCCGATCGTCTGCGTTCCGGGCTGCCCCATCCAGCCCGACAACTTCGCCGAGACCCTGACCTATCTGCTCTACCAGGCGGTGGGCTCCGCGCCGATGATCCCGCTGGACGACAAACTCCGCCCCACCTGGCTGTTCGGGGCCACCGTGCACGAGGGCTGCGACCGTGCCGGCTACTACGAACAGGGCCAGTTCGCCACCTCGTACGACTCCCCCCAGTGCCTCGTGAAGATCGGCTGCTGGGGGCCCGTCGTGAAGTGCAACGTGCCCAAGCGCGGCTGGATGAACGGCATCGGCGGCTGTCCGAACGTCGGCGGCATCTGTATCGCCTGCACGATGCCCGGCTTCCCCGACAAGTTCATGCCGTTCATGGACGAGCCACCCGGCGCGCGGCTCTCCAGCGCGGCCAGCGGCGCCTACGGGGCGGTGGTGCGCAAGCTGCGGACCATCACCCTGCGGACCGTGGACGAGGAGCCCAGGTGGCGCCGCACCGGCCGGGAACTCACCACCGGCTACCGGCCGCCCTGGTGACCGGCGCCTCCCTGCCCCGCTGATCCGCCGACCCGCTCACCGACCCGAACGACCGAAGGGCAGCACAGACACAATGGCGACCTCGACGACCACCGGTGACGGCACCGGCCTGGTGGAGATGGCATGGGACCCGATCACCCGGATCGTGGGCAGCCTCGGCATCCACACGAAGATCGACTTCAAGCAGAAGCGGGTCGCCGAGTGCTACAGCACCTCGTCGGTCTTCCGCGGCTACAGCGTCTTCATGCGGGGCAAGGACCCGCGCGACGCGCACTTCATCACCAGCCGCATCTGCGGCATCTGCGGTGACAACCACGCCACCTGCTCGGTGTACGCGCAGAACATGGCGTACGGCGTGAAGCCGCCGCACCTCGGTGAGTGGATCATCAACTGCGGTGAGGCCGCGGAGTTCATGTTCGACCACAACATCTTCCAGGAGAACCTGGTGGGGGTCGACTACTGCGAGAAGATGGTCCGCGAGACCAACCCGGGCGTCCTCGAACTCGCCGAACGCACCGAGGCCCCGCACGCGGCCGACCACGGCTACCGCACCATCGCCGACATCATGCGCTCGCTCAACCCGCTGGAGGGCGAGTTCTACCGGGAGGCGCTCCAGGTCAGCCGGTACACCCGGGAGATGTTCTGTCTGATGGAGGGCCGCCATGTGCACCCCTCCACCCTGTACCCGGGCGGCGTCGGCACCATCGGCTCGGTGCAGCTCTTCACGGACTACATGACCCGCCTCATGCGCTACTGCGAGTTCATGAAACGGGTCGTGCCGCTCCACGACGACCTGTTCGACTTCTTCTACGAGGCGCTGCCCGGTTACGAGGAGGTCGGCCGGCGACGGGTGCTGCTCGGCTGCTGGGGCGCGTTCAACGACCCCGAGTACTGCGACTTCGGTTACGCCAGCATGACGGACTGGGGGCGGCGCATGCTCGTCACCCCCGGTGTGATCGTGGACGGCAAGCTGGTCACCAACGACCTCACCGAGATCAACCTCGGCATCCGCATCCTGCTGGGCAGCTCGTACTACGAGGACTGGCAGGGCCAGGAGCAGTTCGTCACCCACGACCCGCTCGGCAACCCGGTCGACCCGCGTCACCCGTGGAACCAGCACACCATCCCCGCACCGCAGAAGCGGAACTTCGACGACAAGTACAGCTGGGTGATGTCCCCGCGCTGGTTCGACGGCAAGGACCACCTGCCGCTCGACACCGGCGGCGGCCCCCTCGCCCGGCTGTGGTCCACCGCGCTGTCGGGACTCGTGGACATCGGGTACGTCAAGTCGACCGGTCACAGCGTCGTCATCAACCTGCCGCGCACGCTGACCAAGCCGGAGACCACCTTCGAGTGGAAGATCCCGAAGTGGTCCAACGCGCTGGAACGCAACCGCGCCCGCACCTACTTCCAGGCGTACGCCGCGGCCGTGGCCCTGCACAGCGCGGAGCAGGGCCTGGCGGAGGTGCGCGCCGGACGCACCCAGACGTGGGAGAAGTTCGAGGTGCCGGACGAGTCCATCGGCGTGGGCTTCACCGAGGCGGTGCGCGGTGTCCTCTCGCACCACATGGTCATCCGGGACGGCAAGATCGCCAACTACCACCCGTACCCGCCGACCCCGTGGAACGCCTCGACCCGCGACACCTACGGCACTCCGGGCCCCTACGAGGACGCGGTGCAGAACACGCCGATCTTCGAGGAGAACTCCCCGGAGAACTTCAAGGGCATCGACATCATGCGCGCCGTACGCAGCTTCGACCCGTGTCTGCCGTGCGGCGTCCACATGTACGTCGGCGACGGCCGGACGGTGAAGTCCATGCACGTCCCCACCGGCCTGAGCGGACTCGCCGGATGAGCCGCACGGACGGCGCCCGGGACGCGGAGACGGCGGGGCGGATGGTGGAGGAGGTCCTCGACCGGCTCGCCTCCTCCGGCGACCGCGCGGCCTGCGAGGCGGCCGAGGAACTCGTGCGCGTGCTCATGGAGTTCTACGGCGCCGGATTCGCGCGGACGATGGAACTGCTCGGCCGGCACCCGGAACGACCGGCCCGCCAGGCCGTGGACGCCCTGCTCCGCGACGAACTCGTGGCGAGCCTGCTGGTGTTGCACGGACTGCATCCGGACGACGCCCCGACCCGGATCGGCCGGGCCCTCGACGCCCTCCCGCACGCCGTGGAGAACGCCGGATTCGACCCGGCCACGGGCGGGTTGCGGCTGCGGATGGCCGGCTCCGGCGGCTGCGGCTGCGGCGGTTCCCGGGACGCCGTCGCACAGGCGGCCCGGGACGCGCTGGCGTGCGCCGCGCCGGAGGTGACGGCGGTGACGATGGAGCCCCTGCCGGCCGACGTCCAGCAGCTGCAGCAGGGCATCGACCCGTACT
>NZ_NEUB01000256.1 GCF_002910825.1 Streptomyces sp. SM1
CCGCCGGGGGGCCTCCGGCCTGGCTGGCCGAGGAGGCGAGCGTACGGCTGCGGACCCGGTACAGGCCGGTGTCCAGGTCCTCCGCCTTCTCCAGGTGCACCTTGATGGGGCCCATGAAGGTGTAGCGCTGCTGCTTGGCGTAGTCGCGCACCATGCCGGCGAGCTCGTCGCCGAGCTGGCCGGAGTACGGGCTGAGGCGCTCGAAGTCCGGGGTGCTCAGCTCGACGATGAAGTCATTGGGTACGACGGTGCGGTCGCGGTTCCAGATGGTGGCGTTGTTGTCGCACTCCCGCTGGAGCGCTCCCGCGATCTCCACGGGCTGCACCTCGGACTTGAACACCTTGGCGAAGGTGCCGTTGACCAGACCTTCGAGACGCTGCTCGAACTTCTTCAGGACTCCCATGGGGCACCTCCTCCGTCGCTGCCGTCCTGTGTACTGCCCCGTGCGCCGTTTCGTGCACCGGTTACCTGGTACTGCTTACTGATCGTATCCACGCGCCGCCCGATCGGCTGGTTCCCCCCGTCCGCCCGGCCGACGGGTGTCGACGCCTGACGGAGTTCCCTCCGGGGCTCCTCTTCGAACTCCTTCGGCCGTGCTCGTGCGGGTCGTTCTGCCAAGGATCGTAGAGGGGGCCGCAGACCAGTGTCCCGCACCTGACCGCGGACTCCGTCCGGCTCCTGGGGAGACGGGTACGACCGGTACGAGGTTGATACGTGAAGCAATCGGCCTTGTTGCACGGCGGACACCGGGGAGGGGGCGGCGGGACCGGCCCCGGGAGGTGGTCGCGGAAGGTCGTGCGAGGTCGTGGCCGGTCGGGCCGCGGGCGGTGAAAAGCGATGTGAATCCACCCCGACCAGCATGCTAATGTTCTGGATGTCGGAAGGCGCCGAGCCCCCAAGGGGCAAGGGCTCGAGGACACACCCAATGCGCGGGTGGCGGAATAGGCAGACGCGCTGGATTCAGGTTCCAGTGCCCGAAAGGGCGTGGGGGTTCAACTCCCCCCTCGCGCACACCGTCGGACGGGCGGCATCCATCGGATGCCGCCCGTTTCGCGTGTTCGGGGCGGGGTGTGAGGGGCGGCCGTGTGAGGAACATCTCATGATCGTTTTCGGCCGGGGTGGCCCGATGCCCCTTCGGGTCGGGGGTGCGGGGAGGGCCGCCGCATCGAGGGCTGGGGGCGGCTGGAGAAGCGGCTGCCGGGACCCGGGCTCGCGGCTGTGCGCCGCGGGGCGCCGGGTGGGCGGTGGGTGACACGGTGGGTCGGCCGGTGGGTGACGCGACAGATCGGCCGGTGGACGTCCCGTGGGCCGGCTGACAGACGTCCCTGGGGCGGCCGGTAGCCGACCCGGTGGGGGCCACGGCCGGGCGTGTGCTGCCGGAGGCCCGGTGGGTGTCGCCGGAGGCCGGGTGGGCGGGCCTAGTCGCGGACGGTGGCCGACTGCAGGGGTGGGCGGTGGAGGACGAGCGCCGTCCGGGTGGCTGCGGTGGCCGTGGCGAGGACCGCGCAGACCGTCACGGACGTGGCCACGGCCGGCCAGGGGAGGGTCAGCGGGGCGGGGGCCGACTGCAGGGCCAGGGCCGCCCCGATCCCGGCCAGGTCGAGTACGGCGACGGTCACTCCCAGGATCGCGCCGATCGCGGCGGCCGTCACGGACTCGGCACTCACCAGCCGCAGCACCTGCCACCGCGTGGCGCCGGAAAGCCGCAGCACCGCGAGATCGCGCGCCCGGTCGGATGTCGCCATGATCGTGGTGTTGACCAGGGAGATGCCCGTGTACAGCAGTGCGATGCCGAGGACGAGGAGGAGGCCGTAGCGGGTGGTGCGTGCGGTCCCGGGCTCCGTGGCGGAGAGCCACCGCTCCGCGCTCAGGACCCTGCCGCCCGCGGGCCGCACCGCCCTCTTCAGCCCGGCGGCCACCACGTGCGCGTCGGCACCGTCGGCGACCGCGACGTCGACGCGGTCCACGCGCGCGCCCGGCGCGTTGGCGGGCGTGACGTAGACGCCGTTGTCGCCGGTGCCGGTGGCCATCACCGCGGCGATCCGCAGGGTCCGCTCCGTGCCGTCCCCCAGCCACACGCGGACGCGCTGCCCGACCGCATGCCGCTCCCACTCCTCGTTGACGATGAGGGACCCGTCGTCGAGGTCGCTGACCTTCCCCGCCGTGAGTGGCAACCGCGCGGTGGCCGCCAGGCCCCCGGGGGCGACGGCACGGGCCTCGGAGCCGATCAGCGCCACGCCCTCCTCCAGGACGTGCACCACGCTCGGCGCGCTCGCCGACGTCCGTGCGCCGGGCACCGCGCGGAGCCGGTCCAGCGTCCGCGCGTCGAAGGGGCCGTCGCCGGCGGCCGTGACGACGAACGCCGCGGTGGTCCGCTCCCGTGCCTCGGCGGTCCTGGCCCGGTCGAGCGTCGCGGTGGCGCCGAGCAGCGAACCCGCGAGGGCCACCGTGACCAGGACGGGCGCCGCGACCGCGGCCGTACGGCGCACTCCGGTGGCCGCGTTCTCGCGCACCAGCATGCCGCCCGCCCCCGGGAACCGGACCGGCAGCCAGGTCAGCAGCCGGCTCAGCGGGCGCACCGCCGGCGGCGTGAGCAGCGCTGCGGCGGTGATCAGCAGCATGGGCCGGCTGACATAGCTCTTGCGGTGCAGCAGCTCGCCGGGACCGCCGATCAGCGAGACGGCCAGGGTCACCACGGCAGCCGACAGCAGACCCGCGCCGCACAGCCACCGCCCCGGCGTCATGACCACGGTGTCGGCGGACGCCTCGCGCAGC
>NZ_NEUB01000257.1 GCF_002910825.1 Streptomyces sp. SM1
AGCGGCTGGCCGCCCGGCTGCTGGACACGATCGTGCTCGGCGCCGTCACCGCGGCGGCCGGTGTCCCGCTCGGCATCAGGGCCGTGGACCACATCGACGCGAAGATCGAGGCGGCCAGACTGTCCGGCGAGACCGTCACGGTCTGGCTGCTCGACGGCACCACCTCGGTCCTGCTCGGCATCGTCCTCGCCGTCCTTCTCCTCGCGGGAGTCCTCTACGAGGTGCTGCCCACCGCGAAGTGGGGGCGGACCCTGGGCAAGAAGCTGCTGGGCCTGGACGTACGGGACATCGAGGGCCACGACGCCCCGGCCTTCGGTGCCGCGCTGCGCCGCTGGCTGGTCCTCAGCGTCCCCGGGCTGCTCGTCGTCGGTGTGGTCGGCGTCGTGTGGTGCGTGTTCGACAAGCCCTGGCGGCAGTGCTGGCACGACAAGGCCGCGCACACGTTCGTCGCGGGCTGAGCCCCACCGGCCGGCGGTACCCGCACCGCCGGTACTCCTCGTGCCGGTGCCCCCACGGCCGTCACCCTGCCGCCGTCACCCCTGCCGCCGTCACCCCTGCCGCCGTCGCTCCTACTCCGGACGGCGGCTCGCCGGATGCGGGCCCGGAGCGTTCGCGGTCGACTCGGGTGCATGACCACCGAACCGCCTCCCGGCTCCGGTCAGCAGCCGCCGGACGACGACCCGTTCAAGAAGCACCCCCCACCGGGCGGCCCCGGAGCCCCGGGGTCCGGCTCCCCGTACGGCGGCGGCCCTCCCGGCGGCGGCCCTCCCGGAGGCGGCCCCTACGGGGGCGGCGCAGGCGGTGG
>NZ_NEUB01000258.1 GCF_002910825.1 Streptomyces sp. SM1
AGGCCGCGACCGCCCGCCAGGTCGAGAACCTCGACCGCGGTGTGGTGAGCGTCCACACCGGCAGCGGCAACCTGGTCAGCCGGTGCCGGCTCGGCACCGATCCGGACGATGCCGCCTTCAGCGTCTACCGGGCCGGCACCAAGGTCGACCCGGCCCCCGTCACCGCCTCGACCACCTACTTCCACGCCGGTGCTCCCTCCCACGCCGTGATCCGGCCGGGCACGTGCGGCTCCCTGGTGTTGCTGGTGGAGTGGAGGTCTCATGCTCCACCAGCGGTTCTCGTCGCACCGTGCGGGCCCGGTCACCCAGCTCGAACGCCGGTGGTGCCGTGTTCGCCGCCGACCGGGTGGCCGTGAAGGCGAAGGTGGCGCAAGAACCCGGGGCCACCGCGCCGTTCCAGTCGGTGTTGCGTACGGTCACCGCCGGGCCCGACCGGGAGAGGGACGCGTGCCAGAGCCGGGAGATCCTCCGGCCGTCCGGGAAAGGTGGAGGTGGAGGTGGAGGTGCAGGTGTCGGCGGCGAGCCGGGTGGCCGGCTCCGGGGGCGCCGGTGAGGACACGGGCTCTTCGCAGGGCGCGTTCCTTCCTCACGGGGGAAGGGGGAGGTGGAGGTGGAGGGAGCGTGCGAGGACCGGGCGGCCCCCCGTGCGCGAGAGGGCCGCCCGGCCGGTTGGTGGCCCCGGCGTCAGGTGCCGGGGCCGGTACGCGGAGCGCCGACGGGGCTACTCGAGGAGCTCCGCGTACGAGCCCATGGCCAGGGCGATGTCGGCCTGGGCCCAGAACCGGTGGTACGTGAACGTGGGTGCGGCGCCGCCCGCGAGATAGCTCTCGATCTTCGACCAGGCGGGGTCGTCCTGGTAGAAGGACCGGATCGACGCGAAGGTCGACGACGAGTCGATCGTGTCGCCGTTCGGCATGGTGCCGCTCCAGCCGCTGGGGACGTACACCGGGTCGTCGAAGCGGTTGTAGTCGGCGCGGGTCTCCGGGACGGCGATGCCGAGCGCGTCCTGGTTGTTCTCCCACATGCCGTCCAGCAGCGCCTTCGCCGTGGTCGCCGCCTCGGTGTCACCGGAGCGGTCGGCGTAGTACGTCAGCGTCTTGGCGTAGGCCGCCGCCACACCGACGTCGTCGGTGTAGTCCGCGACCGTGACGTGCAGGCCGCCGTTGTCGCCTGGGGACGAGGAGTTCCAGGTGTCGGGCTGTCCCGACCACTGGAGCGTCGACGGCATCAGGAACGAGCCGTCCGGGTTGACCGTGGTCTCCGACAGCGCCCAGTCGACCCACCTGTCGAGGACGACCCCGGCGTCGGCGTCACCCGTCTGCTGGTAGTACTCGGCGACCCGCTCCATGGACCACGCCTGGAAGCCGAACCACTGGTTCGACGGCGGGTCGTGGTACACC
Source organism: Streptomyces sp. SM1 (assembly GCF_002910825.1). Classification (GTDB taxonomy): domain Bacteria; phylum Actinomycetota; class Actinomycetes; order Streptomycetales; family Streptomycetaceae; genus Streptomyces; species Streptomyces okerensis. The sequence continues at coordinate 1,401 of NZ_NEUB01000258.1, forward strand.
GGCTTCTCGTCGTAGTACATGCCGTAGAACGTCGCCGTCCCGGCCGGCGGTGCCGCGTACCGGCCCCCCCAGCTGTTGGTCGCGCCACCCGCGATCGCACCCTCGTCGGACTGCAGCCAGCGGTAGAACTCCAGCTGCCGGTCGAGGGACTTGCCCCAGTCCGCGGCGCCCGTCGACGACTTGGGCCTCAGGTCCGGGTAGGAGCTGAGCGCGTACGCGGCGAGGGGGTTCTGGTAGCCGCCGTGCGCGTGGCTGGAACCGATGCGCCAGGCCCAGCCCGCCGACGTGTCGGTGGCGCCGCCCCAAGCGTAGTACCAGGACATCAGATAGTGCGAGGCGTCCTTGCCTGTGCCGGCCGGGCAGGACGCGCTGGTGCAGTTGCCGACCTTCTTGAAGTACTTGTCGTACATGGAGTAGCGCAGGTAGTCGCCCATCTTGGCCGCCTTGGCGACGGTGCCGGCGATCTCTGCGTCCTTGCCCTGTTCCCCGGCCCACAGGTCCGCCCAGTACGCGGCCTGCACGGCGCGCGCGTCGGCGTCCGGGGCGTTGGTGAACTTCCACTGCTTGGCGTACGAGGCGTCCTTGGTGAACAGGTCCAGATAGCCGTTGGTGCCGCCGTACTCGAAGGCGTCGCAGGTGGGCTGTGGGACGGTCTCCCACACCGACTCCTGCGGGCCGCGCTGGAAGGTGTTGATGTACGACGGTCCGGTGTCCGCCGGACCCGCCTCGCACTTGCCGGGCGCGTTGCCGTAGCCGTACACGTTGTCGACGTCCTGGAGCCAGTGCATGCCGTAGACGTCGTCCGTGCCGTAGGCGGACCTCAGCTCGGCCGCGATGGGGTCGGAGCCGACGGACACACCCGGGTCGAGCTGGGACGGGTACTCGTTCGGGGTGTCGTGTTCGGGCGCGTACGTGGCGGGCTTCGAGGCGTTGTAGAAGGAGTTCGTCGGCTGGTCGGCGTGGGTCGGGATCATGAACTTCTCCATGACGTCCCAGGCCCCGTTGAACTTGGACCAGTCACCGGTCACCTTGCCGTACATCGCCTGGAGCCAGATCAGGTAGCTGTACGCCTCCGAGGTGGTCTCGTGACCGTGGTCCGGCGCCTCGACGATCAGCGTCTCGACCGAGTGGTACGGGACGCCCTCGGGGGAGAAGTAGCCGTTGGCCGGGTCGGTGATCTTCCCGTACAGCTCCAGGAAGCGCGCGTCGTACGTCTTCGACGCGCCCAGCTGGGTCACGGTGACCGCCGCCTTGGCGTGGCCGGGGGCCGAGGACTCGAAGACGGCCGAACCGCTGCCGGAGTCGTCGGCGGCGATCGTCACGTTCCGTGCGGTGCTCCAGTTGGACGGGGTGAAGGTGAGCGAGGAGCCGGCGGACACCGAGAGACCGGAGTTGCCGCTCGCCCGCGAGGTCGTGACGGTCACGTCCGAGCTCGGCTGCTTGGACAGCTTCACCGCGTAGGTGCCCGACTCGCCTTGCTGGACACCCAGTTGGGTCGGCGTGGCGACCACGGCGGGACCGGAGGCGACCGTGATGCCGACCGGGGCCGAGTTCGCGGAGGCACCCATGCTGTCGTACGCCTTCGCCACCAGTGAATGACTGCCCACGGTCAAACCTGCGACCGAAAGAGTGAAGGGGGCGCTGGTGTCGGTGCCCAGCAGTTCGGTGTCGTCGTAGAACTCCACCTCGGTGATCGTCGCCTCGTCGGCCGCCGCGGCGGTGGCCGCGAGCGGGACCGTCTCGCCCTGGGTGTAGACGGCGCCGGCCTCCGGGCTGGTCAGCACGGTGATCGGTGGCTGATGGGCGTCGGCGCAGGTGGTGCCGTTGACCGCGAAGGACGTGGGTGCGGCGTTGCTGCCGCTGTAGCTGAACTGGCCGCCGGTCGTGACGGCCGCGCCGGCGGCGATCCGGGCGTTGTACCCGGCGTCCTTGACGGTCACGGTCGTTCCGGACTGCGACCAGGCGCCGTTCCAGCCGTTCTGCAGAAGCTGGTTGCCCGTGTAGCCGTACGTCAGGGTCCAGCCGTCGATAGCGTCCGTACCACGGTTGGTGAGGGTCAGCTCCGCGGTGAATCCGGACCCCCAGTCGTTCGTCTTGTAGTCGACGCTGCACTGGACAGCCGCAGCCTGAGCGGGAGTGGTGCCGGTCGAGAGCATCGTCAGCGGGAGCGCCAGAGCCGCCGCGGCGGCCGTTAACAGCCGCCGGACGCCGCTGCGTCTCCTGGGTGGGGGATGCATGGTGCTGGTTCCTCCTGCGACTCGGTCATGTCAAGCCTTGAACCAGTGGGAGCGCTCCCATCATGAGGATGGGACGGTGAACGGTCAAGCCTTGTGGAGCATCGGGGAGGATTCGGCGGTGTGAGTCCAGCGAAAGTCGGCAGCCCCCTGTTCTTCACCGTCACTAGGCGCTAGCTTCGAGGGCACCAGTGGGAGCGGTTCCATCAGTCGACGTGTCGATCATGACGCGTCCGAGCTGCAAGGAGACGCTCATGCGCCACCCCCCGCGTTCAGTACTTCTAGCCACCCCCGTGCCGGAGTGGAGCACCTGACGCGGGGTCGCTCGTTCCCGTGGGATCCCCTGCCGTCAGTGCTGCACACGCAAACTCCCCGCCGGCCTCACCGGCCGGTCCCGGCCAGGCAGGAACGGCATTCCCACCCGTAAGGCACCAGGCCGCGCGATCGTCCGCGCGCGCCCCGAAGGACAGCCCCCTACGGATAGGAAACCCGCACCATGAGTCGCACCAGAACCGCGCTCCTCGCCGCCACGGCGCTGGTCGCAGGCGCCACCGGAACAGCGATCGCCGCCGTCCCCGGCGACGTCGGTGTGTCAGCCGTCCCCTGCACCGTGGACTACACGGTGCAGAACCAGTGGGACACCGGCTTCACCGCCTCCGTGAAGGTCACCAACAACGGGGCCGCCAAGTCGTCGTGGGCCGTGAAATGGTCCTACGCCGGCAACCAGAGGGTCACCAGTGGCTGGAACGCCAAGATCACCCAGTCCGGCGCGAACGTCACAGCCGCCAACGAGTCCTACAACGGTACGCTCGGCACCGGAGGTTCTGCCACCTTCGGATTCCAGGGCACCTACAGCGGCAGCAACACCGTCCCCGCCACCTTCACCCTCGACGGCGTCACCTGCAACGTCGACTCCGGCGGCCCGACCGATCCTCCCGGCGAGGGCGAGCGGGTGGACAACCCCTACGACGGCGCCCAGGTCTACGTGAACCCCGAGTGGTCCGCGAACGCCGCCGCCGAGCCGGGCGGCAACCGCATCGCCGACGAGCCCACCGGTGTCTGGCTGGACCGCATCGCGGCCATCAACGGTGCGGGCGGCAAGATGGGCCTGCGCGAACACCTCGACGAGGCGCTGACCCAGAAGGGATCCGGCGAACTGGTCTTCCAGGTCGTCATCTACAACCTGCCCGGCCGTGACTGTGCCGCCCTCGCCTCCAACGGCGAGCTCGGCCCGACGGAGATCGACCGCTACAAGACCGAGTACATCGACCCGATCGCGGAGATCCTCTCCGACCCGAAGTACGCCGCGCTGCGCATCGTCACCACCGTCGAGATCGACTCGCTGCCCAACCTGGTCACCAACGTCAGCCCGCGGGTCACCGCCACGCCGGAATGTGACGTCATGAAGGCCAACGGAAACTACGTGAAGGGCGTCGGCTACGCCCTGAACAAGCTCGGCGACGCCCCCAACGTCTACAACTACGTGGACGTCGGCCACCACGGCTGGCTGGGCTGGGACGACAACTTCGGCCCCTCGGCGCAGTTGTTCAAACAGGCCGCGAGCGCCGAGGGCGCGACCGTCGCCGACGTGCACGGCTTCATCGCCAACACGGCCAACTACAGTGCTCTGAAGGAGGAGCACTTCTCCATCAACGACAACGTGGCCGGCAAGTCGGTGCGTGAGTCGGCGTGGATCGACTGGAACCGCTACACGGACGAGCTGTCCTACGCCCAGGCGCTGCGCAACCAGTTGGTCTCCCTCGGCTTCGACTCGAACATCGGCATGTTGATCGACACCTCACGCAACGGCTGGGGGGGTCCGGACCGGCCCACCGGTCCCGGCGCCACCACCAGCGTGGACGCCTACGTCGACGGGGGTCGCTACGACCGCCGGATCAACACCGGCAACTGGTGCAACCAGGCGGGTGCGGGACTCGGCGAACGGCCGCAGGCATCCCCGGAGCCCGGGATCGACGCCTACGTCTGGGTGAAGCCTCCGGGTGAGTCCGACGGGTCCAGCGAAGCCATCGACAACGACGAGGGCAAGGGCTTCGACCGGATGTGCGACCCCACGTACACCGGTAACCCGCGCAACAACAACCACATGTCGGGTGCGCTGGGCGACGCCCCGGTCTCCGGGCACTGGTTCTCCGCCCAGTTCCAGGAGCTGATGAAGAACGCGTACCCGCCGCTGTCGTGACGGGCTGACCAACCGGTCCGCCGGGACCGGGCCGGCCAGGCCCGGACCCGGCGGACCGCCGCACACCTCTTACCTCGGACGTGTCTTTGCGGTAGTGGCAACATCGGTTGCCCGTCTCCGGTGCGTCGTCGCACCCTGACGGCATCCGAGCGGAGAGGCTGACCACCATGGCGCACCACCACCATGACGAGCACGAGCCAGAGCGTGAGCACGAACGCAGGCACGAGCACGAACGCAGGCACGAGCAAGAATCCGAGCCCGAGCCCGAGTACGAGCACCACGAGCGCACGCACGGTCACGACCAGGGCGACATCGACTGGGCCGAGATGGCCCCCCTGCTCGAGGCTCAGGCGGAACTGTTCATCCCGCTGTACGAGCGCGCCCTCAGCTGGCTGGCGAAGGAGGTGACGGAACCGGGACTGATCGTGGACGCGGGCAGTGGTCCCGGCGTCATCTCCGGTCTGTTCGCCGACACCTTCCCGGGTGCGCGGGTGGTGGCCGTCGACGGTTCCGAGGTCCTGCTGGAGCGGGCCCGTGCGCGGGCGGAGCGCCAGGGCGCGGCCGACCGGTTCGGGACGCTCGTGGGTGAACTCCCCGAGGTGCTCGGTGAACTGGACTACCCGGCCGATCTGCTGTGGGCCAGCCGCAGCGTGCACCACCTGGGCGACCAGAGTGCCGCGCTGGCCGCCTGCGCCGAGCGGCTGGCGCCCGGCGGCACCCTCGCGGTGATGGAGGGCGGCCTGCCGGCCCGGTTCCTGCCCCGTGACATCGGATTCGGGCGGCCGGGGCTCCAGGCGCGCATCGACGTGGCGGAGGAGGACCGGTTCACCCGGATGCGCGCGGAACTGCCGGGCTCGGTGGCCGCCGTCGAGGACTGGCCCGCCCTGCTGGCCTCGGCAGGCCTGCACCACACCCGCTCGCGCACCTTCCTCCTGGACCTCCACGCGCCGGCCACGGACCGCGCCCGCGCCTATGTGACCGCCGCCCTCACGCGCACCCGCGAGGTCCTCGCCGAGGACCTGGACGCCGACGACCGAGCCACGCTCGACCGGCTCCTCGACCCCGGCGACCGGGCGAGCGTGCATCACCGGCCCGATGTGTTCGTCCTGGCCGCCCACACGGTCCACTCGGCCGTGCGGCCCGTATGACGACTTGACTTCGAGAACGCTCCACGTGATGGACTCCCCGGCACACCACGCACACACAGGGGGTTTTCATGACCGACGATGCTCGGGTCGCACTCATCACCGGCGGCGGCTCCGGCATCGGTGCCGCCGTCGCACGGCGGTTGCTGGACGCGGGACAGCGGGTGGCCGTCACCGGGCGGAGTGAGGCACGGCTGCGCCGCTTCGCGGAGGAAGCCGGTGAGCCGGAAGCCCTGTTGACCCTGCCCGGCAACGCCGCCGAGTACGACGACGTGCGCTCGGCGGTCGGCGCCGCGCTGGCGAAGTTCGGCCGGCTGGACACCGTCGTCGCCAACGCGGGCTTCGCCACCGGCGATTCGGTCGCCGAGGGCGACCCCGCCGGGTGGACCGACATGGTGCTGACCAACGTCCTCGGCCCGGCCCTGCTGATCAGGGCGTCCATCGACGCCCTGAGGGAGACCCGCGGACGCGTCGTGCTGATCGGCAGCGTCGCCGGGTTCGTGCCGACGCCGGGCAACCTGTACGGGGCGACCAAGTACGCGGTGACCGGGCTCGCCGAGAACACCCGGCGGCAGGTCACCGAATGGGGCGTCGGCGTCACCCTGATCGCGCCCGGCCGTGTGGAGACCCCGTTCTGGGACGCCCACGGCGGCCTCCCGCCGGGCGAGCTGCTCACCGCCGGCCAGATCGCCGACTCCGTCGTGTGGGCCATGGGACAGCCGGCCGGAGTCGACGTCAACACCGTCGTCGTACGGCCCCTCGGGCAGCCCAACTGACCGGCACCGCACGGACGGACGCGGACGGCTCTCCGGGGGAGGCCGTCCGCGTGCCCGGTGTCAGCTGACGTCCGCCGGGTGCGGACCCAGCCGCCGGTCCTCGTTCAGCGCGCTGATCGCGGCGAGGTCCTCGGCGTCCAGGGTGAACCCGAACACGTCGAAGTTCTCCTCGATCCGGGACGGCGTCACCGACTTGGGGATGACGACGTTCCCCAGCTGGATATGCCAGCGCAGCACCACCTGCGCCGCGGTGCGGCCGTGCTTCCGGGCGATCGCCACGATCGCCGGGACCTCCAGGATGCCCTTGCCGGAGCCGAGCGGCGACCACGCCTCGGTGGCGATGCCCCGCTCCGCGTGGTACTCACGCGCGGCGTGCTGCTGGAGGTGGGGGTGCAACTCGATCTGGTTGACGGCCGGGACGACGGACGTCTCGGCCGCCAGCTGTTCCAGGTGCTCCGGCAGGAAGTTGGACACGCCGATGGCGCGGACCCGGCCGTCGGCGAGCAGCTTCTCGAACGCCTTGTACGTGTCGACGTACCGGCCTCGGGCGGGCACCGGCCAGTGGATGAGGTACAGGTCCACATGGTCGAGGCCGAGCTTCGACAGGGAGGTGTCGAAGGCGCGCAGGGTGGAGTCGTACCCGTGGTCGCTGTTCCAGAGCTTGGTGGTGACGAAGAGGTCCTCGCGCGGCACCCCGGAGTTCGCGATGGCCCGGCCGGTGCCCTCCTCGTTGCCGTAGGCCGCCGCGGTGTCGATGCTGCGGTAGCCCGCCTCCAGTGCGGTCGCCACGGCCGTCTCGGCCTCCGTGTCCGGCACCTGCCAGACGCCGAACCCCAGCTGAGGCATCTCGACGCCGTTGTTCAGGATGATCGGGGGGACCTTGCTCACGAGCGTTCTCGATCCTTCGGTTGGGGTCGGTTGTTACCCCCATCGTCAACGATCACGGACCGTGGCGCATTCCTGACCCGGGAATTCACGCGCGGTAGAGCATGTCGACCTCGTCCTCGTACGCCTTCTCGATCGCCCTGCGCTTCAGCTTCAGCGACGGTGTGAGCAGCCCGTGCTCCTCGGTGAACGGCTGCGCCAGGATCCGGAACGTACGGATCGACTCGGCCTGCGAGACCAGGGTGTTGGCCGTGACCACCGCACGCCGCACCTCCGCCTCCAGATCGGCGTCGCGCACCAGCTCGGCCGGTGACATGGCCGGCTTGCCGCGCATCGTCAGCCAGTGCTCGACGGCCTCCTGGTCCAGGGTGACCAGCGCCGCCACGTACGGGCGGTCGTTGCCGACCACGATGCACTGGTTGACCAGCGGATGGTCACGCACCCGCTCCTCCAGCACCCCCGGCGAGAGGCTCTTGCCGCCCGAGGTCACCAGGATCTCCTTCTTCCGCCCGGTGATGGTCAGATAGCCGTCCTCGTCCAGGGAACCGAGGTCCCCGGTGGCCAGCCAGCCGTCGTCCAGGGTCGCGTCGGTGGCCTCGGGATTGTTGAGATAGCCCTCGAAGACGTTGGTGCCGCGCAGCCAGATCTCGCCGTCCTCCGCGATGTGCACGGTGACTCCCGGGATCGGCTGCCCGACCGTGCCGTAGCGGGTGAGCTCGGGCGGGTTGACGGTGGCCGCCGCCGTCGACTCGGTGAGACCGTACCCCTCGAAGACGTGCACGCCCGCGCCCGCGAAGAACAGCCCGAGCCGACGGTCCATCGCCGAGCCTCCCGACATGGCGTGCCGGATCCTGCCGCCCATCGCGGCACGGATCTTGGAGTAGACGAGCTTGTCGAAGAACTGGTGCTGCATGCGCAGCGCCGTGGACGGGCCGGGACCGTCGCCCCACGCCTTCGCCTCCATCGCGTCCGCGTACCTGACGGCCACGTCGACGGCCTTCTCGAACGGCCCCGCCCGGCCCTCCCGTTCCGCCTTGCGGCGCGCCGCGTTGAACACCTTCTCGAAGATGTACGGCACGGCCAGGAAGAAGGTCGGCCGGAACGCGGCCAGATCGGGCATCAGCGCCGCCGCGTGCAGCTGAGGCTGATGGCCGAACCTCACCCTGCCGCGGATCGCCGCCACCTGCACCATCCGCCCGAAGACGTGCGCGAGCGGCAGGAAGAGCAGCGTCGACGCCTCGTCGCCCCTGCGGGAGTGGAACACCGGCTCAAAGCGCTCGATGACGGTGTCCGCCTCGTACATGAAGTTGCCGTGCGAGAGCACACAGCCCTTGGGGCGGCCTGTGGTGCCCGAGGTGTAGAGGATCGTCGCCACCGAGTCGGGCGTGACCGCCTGCCGGTGCCGGTGCACCACGTCGTCGTCCAGATGCGCGCCCGCGTCGTACAGCTCCTGCACCGCGCCCGCGTCGAGCTGCCACAGCCTGCGCATCCGGGGCAGCCGGTCGATGACGGTGGCGATCGTCATCGCGTGGTCCTCGTGCTCCACGATCGCGGCCGTCACCTCCGCGTCGTACAGCATCCAGCAGCACTGTTCGGCGGAGGAGGTGGGATAGACGGGGACGACCATGGCGCCGATCGTCCACAGCGCGAAGTCGAACAGCGTCCACTCGTAGCGGGTACGGGACATGATCGCGACCCGGTCGCCGAACCGGATGCCGCCCGCGAGCAGCCCCTTGGCGAGCGCGAGCACCTCGTCGCGGAACTCGGCGCTGGACACGTCCCGCCACCGGCCGCCGTCGTCCTTGCGGCCGAGCGCGATGCGCGCGGGGTCCTCCTCGGCGTACCGGAAGACCACGTCCGCCAGACCGCCCACCGGGGGCTCCAGGGCAGACGGAGGGTTGGTGAACTCGCGCACAGCCGCATCCCGCCCCTCGGTGCTCGGACCCCTGCGCGACGTCGTCGTCCCGCGCAGCGCCGTGAAAGCTACCCCACGAGGCCCGGGGGCGGGAGGGGGCCGGAAATCGGTCGTGGTTCCCGTCCGTGCTGGTCAGGGGAGGAAAATGCGCTCACAAGGGGAAGGGTCGGACAGAAACCTGACCGTAGAGTAAGTTTCGGTGGAGCTATCTCCACCGAATCTGTACGACCCCATGACCGCCCTTTGGGGCGCGGTGGCGGGTCCCGCCGATCCGAACGCGGGTAAGACTCGGATCGTCGCCGCTGTCGCCGCTGTCGCCGCTGTCGCCGCTGACGTCGCTCTCAACGCGCCCGTCGCAAGCGGCCGGTCACCCCCGTCCGCCCCGGTGCAGCCGGTCGCCGCCCGCGAGGATCGCCGCCGCCAGCGC
>NZ_NEUB01000259.1 GCF_002910825.1 Streptomyces sp. SM1
CCGGCACGTCCCCGGTGTGCGCCGCGTCCCGGCCGCCGGTGCCGGCCGGTTCGTCCCGCACCACGATCTCGTGCGGGATCAGCACGATCGCCGTCGTCCCGCCGTACGGTGACGGTCGCAGGGTGACGGCGATGCCGTGCCGGTGCGCCAGCTGCGAGATCACGAACATGCCGAGCCGGAGGTCGTCGGCGAGCGCCACCACGTCGAACTGCGGAGGCTTCGCCAACTGGGTGTTCAGGGAGGCGTAGTCCTCCTCCGACATACCGAGGCCCCGGTCCTCGATCTCGACGGCGAGGCCCTTGGCGACCATCGCCGCCCGCACCCCGACGGGGCTGGGCGCCGGTGAGTACACCGTCGCGTTGTCGATCAGCTCGGCGAGCAGATGGATCACGTCGGCCACCGCCGGCGGCGCCAGCGACACCTCCTCCTCGGTGAGCACCTCCACCCGCTGGTACTCGGCGACCTCCCCGACCGCGCTGCGCACGATGTCGATCAGCGCGACCGGCTCGCTCCAGGAACGGCCGGGACGCTCACCGCTGACGATGACCAGGTTCTCCTCGTAACGGCGCAACTGGCTCGCCGTGGAGTCCAGTTCGTACAGACCCTTGAGGACCTCGGGGTCGGTGTGCCGGCGTTCCAGCGCGTCGAGCTTGCTGAGCTGGAGGTTGACCAGGTTCTGGCTCTGCCGGGCGATGCCGAGGATGACCTTCTGGAACCCACGCCGGGTGTCGGCGAGTTCGACCGCGGTGTGCACGGCCGTGCGCTGCGCGGTGTTGAACGCGTTGGCGACCTGCCCCAGTTCGTCGTGTCCGTAGTCCAGAGGGGGCGTTGCCGACTCGGCGTCGACCTTCTCACCGCGTTCCAGCCGGGCCACCACATCGGGCAGCCGCTCCTCGGCGAGACTCAGGGTGGCCACCCTGAGACCGCGCAGCCTGCGCGACAGTGAGCGGGTGATGCGCCAGGACAGCCCGACGCACAGCAGCAGCGCGAGCAGTCCGGCGGCGCTCAGGGAGGCGGCCGTCACCAGCAGGCTGCGGGCCTCGTCGGCGCTGCGGGTGAGCAGTGCGTCGGTCTGCTGCCGGATCATCGTGGAGTACTTCGGGGAGACCCCGTCCATGGCCTCGTCCCACCGCTCCCGCAGGTCCGGCAGTTCGACGCTGCGGTCCTTGCCCTCCGCGGCGGTGGTGAGCACCTGGTCCTCGACCGCCTCCACCGCGCGCCACTCGGGGCTCTGCAGGATCTCCTCGGTCTGGGTCTTGGTGCTCCCGGTCAGGGACGGCACGATCTGGTCCTGGACCAGCCAGCGACGGGTGTGGACCAGCTTCGCGAACTCGCTCCAGCTCTTCGCGTCCAGGCGCCCGTCGGGCCAGGCCAGGGTGAGGTACGCGTCCTCCTCGGAGACCAGCTCCGCCGCGTGCTCCAGCGCGATCAGCGGCTGGGCCTGCGAGGTCAGGTCCCCGTCGTCGACCTGGGAGAGCTCCTGGAAGGCGTGGATCTGGTCGTCGATGATCGAGGTGTACTGGTCGAGGGCGTCCTCGGCGGTGATGTCGGTGGGGTCGTCCACCTGGTCCCGGTAGTACTCGAGACTGCCCACCGAACCGAGCACCGAGTACAGCCGGTCCGAGACGCGCGCCGGTGCCCGGGCGATCGCGTCCGCCTGCCCGACCAGCTGCGCGACGGCCGTGTCCGTCCGGTCCCGCTGCGCGTCGAGGGCGGACCGCGAACTCCCCGGATCGGCCAGCCACGCGGCGGTCAGCCGGCGTTCCCGCTGCAGCGCGAGCGTGGCGTGTGTGCCCATCGCCCCGGTGGACCGGCTCAGTTCCGTCTGGGTGCGCAGCTCCAGGCCCTCCGAGAACATCTGGATCGTCGTCAGACCCCACATGCCGGCGAGGGTGACACTGGGCACCAGTGCCAGGAGGAACAGCGAGAGACGAATGGAGCCGAAACGGCGCCGGGCACCTGTCCGAGACATCGTGGTCCTAGAGCGGTCGGGTGTTGGGGAGATGACGCACGGCCCGGCCCGTCACCGGGTTCCGCCGGCGGCGAAGCCGGCGACCGAGTCCGCGTTGGCCTTCGTGACGAACGCCGGGCCGGTCAGCACCGGCGCGACCCCGCCGCCGCTGATGTTGCCGTTGGTCCGGTACAGCCAGAGCGCGTCCACGGCGAGATAGCCCTGCAGATAGGGCTGCTGGTCCACGGCGAACTGCACGTTGCCGCCCTGCACGGCGTCCACCAGCTCCTCGTTCAGGTCGAAGGCGGCGATGCCCGCGTCGCTGCCCGCCTCGGCGGCCGCCTCGACCGCGCTGAGCGCGAAGTCCGCTCCGAGGGCGACGACTTCGTCGATGGACGGGTCCTGACGCAGCCGGGCTGCGAGGATTCCGGAGACGGCGCCCGGATCGGTGCCGTCCACGTAGACGTTCTCCGTCGTCCCGTCGAAGGTCTTCTTCACTCCCGCGCAGCGGGCCTCCAGGCCGACGTTGCCCCGTTCGTGGACGACACACAGAGCGTGCTCGGCCTTCAGCCCGTTCAGCTTCTCGCCGACGGCCCGGCCCGCGACGCTCTCGTCCTGGCCGAAGAACTCGAGCAGCCCCGCCGGTTTCCAGGCGTCGATACCGGAGTTGAGCCCGACGACGGGGATGTCCGCGGCCCGTGCCTCGTTCACCGGGCCCTTCATGGCCTGGGGCTTGGCCAGCGTCAGGGCGATCCCGTCGACTCCGTCGCGGACCGCCTCGCGGACCAGTTCGGCCTGTCCCTCCGGGGCCGGGTCGCTCACGTACGTCAGCTCGATGCCGTCCTTGGCGGCCGCCGCCTCGGCGCCCTTCTTCACGCGGTCCCAGAAGGCGTCGTTCTCGCTGCCGTGGGTGACCAGTGTGACCTTCATTCCTCCCGCGCCGGGCCCGCTCGCCCCGTCCGGGTCCGCGGGGTCGTCGCTCGCGCCGAAGGCGGAGCAGCCGGTCACCAGCAGGCCGACCGCGGCTGCCAGGGCCGCCAGGCGGTGTCTCGGGAAGCGGCGGGACGGAAGGGACGTGTTCATGAGGAGAGCGGACCTCGCAGTGCGGCCGAGCAAGAACAGGGGAGAGCGCGGACGGCCGTCGCGGGGAAGCATGGGCCGACCGGGTGACTCTCGCTGGCCCGGAGCCAACCCTGTGCGACCACCGATAGTCAAGTGAAGGGCCACGTGAAGTGAGGTGATGCTGCCGCATTGTGATGAACCGTGAGCACGGGAACGCGGCGCGGGACGTCCGTACCGAATGGCCGGTATGGGCCGGAGGCCCTGGCTCGCGGCCGTACGCGCCGGTATCAGCGGCGGCGCAGCCGCAGGGCGAGAGCGGCCGCCCCGGTGAGCACCAGGACGGCCAGGGCGCCGCCCGCGAGCAGCGGCGCGGAGG
>NZ_NEUB01000260.1 GCF_002910825.1 Streptomyces sp. SM1
CACAGGCCCGTTCCGAGGAGCAGCTGGAGGCGGGAGTCCGCCGCGCCCGCCGCCGCCGCGCCGGTGAGCAGACCGAGGACCAGACTGCCGGTGACGTTGACCGTGAACGTCCCCCAGGGGAACACCGAGTCGTGCCGCGACTGCACCGCGCGGTCGGTGAGATAGCGCAGCGGGGCACCCGCCATGGCGCCCAGCATCACGTACAGCCAGTTCACCGCGGCTCCTCGCGGTGCAGGTGCCCGACCGCCTCGCAGCGGTCGAGGAGCACCAGGCCCTCCCCGGCCAGCCCGTCGAGTTCCGGCAGGAAGGCCCGTACGCGCTCCTCGGTGTCGACCACGACGACCGCCACCGGGAGGTCCTCGCTCAGGGACAGCAGCCGGGAGGTGTGGACGACGGAGGTGGCACCGAAGCCCTCGACGCCGCGGAAGACACTCGCCCCCGCGAGCCCGGCCGCGTGGGCCCGGTGGACGATCTCCGAGTAGAGGGGGCGGTGGTGCCAGGTGTCGTTCTCGCCGACGTACACGGTCAGGCGGAGGACGGTGCCGGTCAGCCGTGTCATGACTGTCTCCTGATCAGAACGCGACGGGTCGCCGTGGCGGCCGTCCACACCGCGGCGAGCGCCGCGAGGGGGGTCACCGCGAGGTACACGAGTCCGGTGCCCGCCCCGCCGCCGTCGAACAGGCCGCGGATGCCGGCGGCGTACGTCGAGAAGGTGGTGAAGCCGCCGAGGACGCCGGTGCCGAGGAACGGCCGGAGGAGGGGGTGGGCGGTGCGGACCTCGGTGATGATCACCATGAACACGCCGATCACGGCACAGCCCGTGACATTGACCCAGAGAATCGTCCAGGGGAATCCGTGCGCCGGGGTCGGCCACCACAGGGAGGCCGCGTACCGGGCCACCGCGCCCGCTCCCCCGCCGAGGGCGATCACGGCGATCGCGGGGGCCTGAGCACGGAAGGCGGGGCGGGCCCGAAGGCCCTCGGTTTCCGGGGCTGTCACCGTCGTACGTCTCCCACTCGCTCGGGATCAGTGTAACGGCCGGGCACCGAAGTGGGCACTCCGGAAGCGTGCTACCAGCCTTTGTCGAACATGTGCGCCACCTCGGCGATGCGCACCTCGTCGCGCCGGTAGTACCGGTGGTCGGCGCAGGTGCGCAGCAGGGCGCTGTACTGTCCGCTTCCGGTCGCCTGGGTGGTCGTCGCGTCCACCAAGTCCGGTTCGGAGCTGTTCTCGACCTTCACCTTCTGGCCCGGCACCGGCTTCGCGGAGAACGTCTCCGACCTCGGCGCCTACCGCGACGGCGTCTACTGGCGGTGGATGGGCAACTCCGCCCTCTACGCCGGTCTGGGCGCGCTGCTGTCGACCTGCGTGTCGGCGGTCAGCGGCTACGCGCTGGCGACCTACCGCTTCCGGGGCCGCGAGACGCTGTTCAACGTGCTGCTCGCGGGCGTGCTGATGCCGCCGGTGATCCTCGCCGTCCCGCAGTACCTGCTGCTGGCGCAGGCGGACCTCACGGACTCCTACCTGTCCGTGCTGCTCCCCCAGATCCTCTCCCCGTACGGCGTCTACCTCGCGCGGATCTACGCCGCGGCCGCGGTGCCGGCGGACGTGGTGGAGGCCGGCCGGATGGACGGCGCGGGCGAGTGGCGGATCTTCACGCGGGTCGCGCTGCCCATGATGGTGCCCGGCCTGGTGACGGTGTTCCGGTTCCAGTTCGTGGCGGTCTGGAACAACTTCCTGCTGCCGTACATCATGCTCAGCGACGACGAGAAGTTCCCGATCACCCTCGGGCTGTACACGCTGCTCGAACAGGGTGCCGGCACCCCGGCGCTGTACACACTGGTGATCACGGGAGCGTTCCTCGCGGTGTTCCCGCTGATCGCGCTCTTCCTGGTCATCCAGCGGTTCTGGAGTCTCGACCGGACCTGCTCTCCGGGGCCGTAAAGTCATGACCATGAGCAGCACGGGGGGCAGGCGCAAGCCGCCGACGATCCACGACGTGGCGCGCGAGGCCGGTGTCTCGCGCGGCACCGTCTCGCGGGTGCTCAACGGCGGCCACTACGTCAGCCCCACCGCGGCGGAGGCGGTCGACGCCGCGATCCGCAAGACGGGTTACGTGGTGAACCGGCACGCCCGGTCGCTGATCACCGGCCGGTCCGACTCGGTGGGCTTCCTGCTCACCGAGCCCCAGGAGCGGTTCTTCGAGGACCCCAACTTCAATGTCCTGCTGCGTGGTTGCACGCAGGCGCTGGCCGCGCACGGCGTGCCGCTGCTGCTGATGCTGGCCGGTACGGACGACGAACGGCGGCGCATCACGCGGTACATCACCGCCGGGCACGTCGACGGGGTGCTGCTGGTGTCCAGCCACTCCGGTGACCCGGTGGCCGAGGAACTGCGCGCGGCCGGGGTGCCGCTGGTCGCGTGCGGAAAACCGATCGGGCTGGGCTCGAAAGTGAGTTACGTGGCGTCCGACGACCGGGACGGCGCACGGGACATGGTGCGGCATCTGCTGGCGCTGGGACGGCGCCGGATCGGCGTGGTGACCGGCCCGCTCGACACCCCGGGCGGCGTGGAGCGCCTCGCCGGGTACCGGGAGGTGCTCGCGGAGGCGGGAGTGGAGGCCGACGAGCGGCTCGTCGTCTCCGGTGACTACAGCAGGGCCAGCGGTGAGGCGGGCGCCGAGCGGCTGCTGGCGCGGGCCCCGGACGTGGACGCCGTGTTCGTCGCGTCCGACCTGATGGCCCAGGGCGTGCTCACCGCGCTGCAGCGGGCGGGGCGCCGGGTGCCGGAGGACGTCGCGGTCGGCGGGTTCGACGACTCCCCCGCCGCCGTGGCGGCGAGCCCCGAGCTCACCACGATCCACCAGCCGTGGGACCGCATCAGCACGGAGATGGTGCGGGTGCTGCTGGCACAGATCGGCGGGGAGGACCCGGCGGCGGTGATCCTGCCGACGGAGCTGGTGAAACGCGACTCGACCTGAGGAGCACGCCCGCTCCGGGACACACCGCTCTCGTGGAGCCGCGCGACCCGGGAAACGCGCGACCCGGGAAACGGCGGCGTGCACTCCTCGCGGTGCACGCGCGCACCCCGG
>NZ_NEUB01000261.1 GCF_002910825.1 Streptomyces sp. SM1
CAGTCGCTCCAGGTCCTTGAACCGGTGTCCCTGAGCGGCGAACCGGCGGCACATCGTCTCCATCGCCTCGGGGATGCCGCCCGCGCTCTCGTCGACGTACGAGGTCAACGCGTCCCGATCCCGGGCGATGTGCTCGAACTCCCTGAGCAGGCGGGTCTTTCCGACGCCCGCGTTGCCGTGCACATGGAACAGGAAGCGGTGGCCCGCGTCTCCGGGCGGGATGTCGAAGTTCGCCCGGAGGGCCTCGCGTTCGGCGCTGCGGGCCACGAGTCCGGCGCGCCGGCGCCGCTGGACGATCTGCTGCATCGACAGCCGTGCCCGCACCACGCGTGCGTCCCCTCGTCCATGTCCGTCCGGCCCTCATGCTGGCTCACCGCGTACGGATAGCCGTCCTGGCAACGGGAATTGAACCGCCATGACCTCCACGACGCCACGCGGCGCGCTTCCCCTCGCCGCCACCCTCCTCACCGCCTCCGTCGCCCCCTACATGGCGCTGGTCGCGTTGGGGAACATCACGGACTTCGGGACGAACCAGGAGTTCGTGCGGCATGTCCTGGCCATGGACACCACGTTCAAGGACGACGACCTGATGTGGCGGGCGGTCACGAACGAGGGCGTGCAGGACGCCGCTTACGTCCTGATCGTCGTCTGGGAGACGGCCGCCGCGCTGGTGCTGGCCTACGGCACCTGGCTCTGGGCCCGCCACGACCACCCGGGCGCCCGCCGCTTCTCCACCTACGGCCTGCTGATGGTCATGCTCCTGTTCGGCGCCGGCTTCACGGCGATCGGCGGCGAGTGGTTCGCGATGTGGCAGTCGCAGGACTGGAACGGCCTGGACGCGGCCCTGCGCGTCTTCGTCCTCAGCGGCGTGGTTCTGCTGGTCGTCCACCTGCCGGGGACGCGGACGGTCGGTGAGGTCCCGCAGCCCTCCGATTGACTTCGGAATACGTTCCGAATACACCTGTCCGCGCAGGAGTCGAAGGAATTCGTGGCCGACCTCATCGACGCCACGTACGACGCGGCTCAACTGGATGTCCACGGCAACCTCCACCGCCTCGTCGTCGAGTGGCGTGCGACGGCGTGCGTCCTGGCCGATCCCGAGCTCACAGCACAGCTCACCCGTCGGCTGCCGGACGAGGACCACGGCGAGGTGTCGGCGCCGTGAGCCCCAAGCGCGGCGACGACGTCGCTCCGCCGCCGGTGGACGGCGAGTGGCGCCTGCGGTTCGCCACGAACGAGGCGGCTGAAAGGCTGGGGCGAACTGGGTGCGGAGGCGCCGGGAAACGCCCGCCGCTACTTCGAGGCTCTGCGCCGTGATCCGCTGTGCCGAGCGGATCCCGACCGTCGGCACCGGCTCCGCGGCAGACTGGCCCTGGGCCACCTCGGCGGTCAGGACCACCCGCAGTGGGAGTACGAGGTGACGGCAGGCGGCGCGTCCGTCACCTCGTCGACGAGGCGCGGCACACGGTTCACTTCGTCTGCGCGTCCACGCGCAGACGAAGGACACCGACTGGCCACACGTGCCGTGCGCCGGTGCGTGGCCCGCCCGGCTACCCGACCACCCGTACCGTCGTGCCCGTCGTGCCGAAGGTCCACAGGGCCCTGCCGTCGTTCTTGGTCACGCGGATTCCGCCGGTCTTCGCGTCCGGGGCGGCGGGCGGGGGTGAGGAGCCGTCGACCGCGTTGGAGAAGGCGACCGAGACGCCCGACTCGGCGGTGAAGTACATGATGTGCTCGACCTCCACCCCGTCGCTGCCGGTGGTGGCCTCCGTGCGGGTGCCGATCGCGTAGGTGCCGGGGTCCGGGGAGACCGTGCCCGGCCACACCGTGAAGGTCCTGCGGGCGGCGTCGCTGGCGTCGACCAGCCACACACGCTTCTGGTCGAGGGAGTAGACGATCCGGCGGCCGGTACCGGAGTCGGCCGGGACCGCCGCCGGCTTCTTCTTCTCCGGTTCGGCGGACGGCTTCGCGTCCGCCGTGGCCGACGCGCTCGGCCGGCTCGTGGCGGCGGTGGGCTTCGTCCCCTGGTCCGCCTGTACGGCCAGGAACCCCACCACGGCTATCGCCCCCGTGGTCAGCCCGGTCACCCAGGCCCACGAAGGAAGTCGGGCAGACACCGGTACGTATCTCCTCAGCTACGGGTCCCGAACGCGCGTCGGATCATCCTACCGCCGGCGTCGCCGGCGCCCCGCTCAGTCCAGGACCGGCAGCAGCTCCGGCAGGTGGCCGTCCGAGGTCTCCGCCGCGCGGCGGCGCTCCTCCGGGACCTCGCCGTAGAGGGTGGTACGGGGCCTGGCGGGGCGGCCCGCGGCCTCCGCGACCGCGATCAGGTCCTTGACCGACTTGTAGCTGCCGTAGGACGAGCCCGCCATCCGCGAGATGGTCTCCTCCATCAGCGTGCCGCCGAGGTCGTTCGCCCCCGAGCGGAGCATCTCCGCCGCGCCCTCCGCGCCCAGTTTGACCCAGCTCGTCTGGATGTTCGGGATGTGCGGGTGCAGCAGGAGGCGGGCCATCGCCGTGACCGCCCGGTTGTCGCGGACCGTCGGGCCCGGACGGGCGATGCCGGCCAGGTAGACGGGGGCGTTGGTGTGCACGAAGGGAAGGGTCACGAACTCCGTGAAGCCGCCGGTCCGCTGCTGGATGCCGGCCAGGGTGCGCAGATGCCCGAGCCAGTGCCGTGGCTGGTCGACATGGCCGTACATCATCGTCGAGGAGGACCGGATGCCCAGCTCGTGGGCGGTGGTGACCACCTCGGTCCAGGTCGCCGCCGGGAGTTTGCCCTTGGTGAGGATCCAGCGGACCTCGTCGTCGAGGATCTCCGCGGCCGTCCCCGGGATGGTGTCCAGGCCGGCCTCCTTCGCCGCCGTCAGCCACTCCCGGATCGACAGCCCGGTGCGGCTCGCGCCGTTCACCACCTCCATCGGGGAGAAGGCGTGCACATGCATGCCGGGGACGCGCTCCTTCACCGCCCGCGCGATGTCGAAGTAGGCGGTGCCCGGCAGGTCCGGGTGGATCCCGCCCTGCATGCAGACCTCCACCGCGCCCACGTCCCACGCCTGCTGCGCCCGGTCGGCGACCTGGTCCAGGGACAGGGTGTACGCGTCGGCGTCCGTACGGCGCTGGGCGAAGGCGCAGAAGCGGCAGCCGGTGTAACAGACGTTGGTGAAGTTGATGTTGCGGGTGACGATGTACGTCACGTCGTCGCCCACCACCGACGTGCGGACGTCGTCCGCCACCCGGCACAGCGCGTCCAGCGCCGGGCCGTCGGCGTGCAGCAGCGCGAGGGCCTCCGCGTCCGTGAGCCGGGTCGGGTCGTCGGCCGCCGTGCGCAGGGCCCCGCGCACGTCGGTGTCGATGCGCTCGGGAACCATTCCGGGGGCGGCGGCCTCACGCAGCGCGTCCCAGTCGCCGTACACCTCGTCGAAGTCGTCGCGGCGGTCGCCGGTGCGGCCCTCGGTGTCGATGGTGCGGTGCAGATCGGTGCGGCCGGCCGCGGTGAACGCCTCGTCCGGCTCCTGCCAGGGCAGCCCCCGCGGGGACGCGTCGGGGCGGGCCAGGCCCGTCTCCGGGTCGGCGAGCGCGGCGACGTGCGGGCGCAGCCGCGGGTCCAGCCAGGGCTCGCCGCGCCGTACGAACTCCGGGTAGACGCAGAGCCGTTCACGCAGTTCGAAACCGGCCGCCCGGGATGTCTCGGCCAGTTCCCCGATCCGCGGCCACGGCCGCTCGGGGTTGACGTGGTCGATGGTGAGCGGGGAGACGCCGCCCCAGTCGTCGATGCCGGCCGCGATCAGCCGCCCGTACTCGGCGTCGACCAGGTTCGGCGGGGCCTGGAGGCAGGCGGAGGGACCGAGGAGCAGCCGGGCGACGGCGACGGTGGCGGCCAGTTCGTCCAGTTCCGCGTCCGGCATGCCGCGCATCGCGGTGTCCGGCTTGGCGCGGAAGTTCTGGATGATCAGTTCCTGGATGCCGTGGTGGGCCCGGGAGACCTTCCGCAGCGCGAACAGCGATTCCGCGCGCTCCTCGTAGGTCTCGCCGATGCCGATGAGGATGCCGGAGGTGAAGGGGACCGAGGAGCGCCCCGCGTCCTCGAGGACCCTCAGCCGTACGGCGGGTTCCTTGTCCGGGGAGCCGTGGTGGGGGCCGCCCGGCTCGGACCACAGCCGGGTGGCGGTGGTCTCCAGCATCATGCCCATGGACGGGGCGACCGGCTTGAGCCGCTGGAAGTCCGTCCAGGTCATGACGCCGGGGTTGAGGTGCGGGAGGAGTCCCGTCTCCTCCAGGATGCGGATCGAGATGGCGCGCACGTAGGCGATCGTGTCGTCGTAGCCGTGCGCGTCGAGCCACTCGCGCGCCTCGGGCCAGCGGTCCTCGGGCTTGTCGCCGAGGGTGATGAGGGCTTCCTTGCAGCCGGCGGCGGCGCCCTTGCGGGCGATGTCCAGCACCTCGTCCGGCGACATGAACACCCCGTGCCCGGCCCGGCGCAGCTTGCCGGGCACGGTGACGAACGTGCAGTAGTGGCACGTGTCCCGGCACAGCCGGGTCAGCGGGACGAAGACGCTCTTCGAGTACGTGATGACGCCGGCCCGCCCGGCCGCCTCCAGCCCCGCGTCCCGTACCCGGGCGGCCGACGCCGAGAGGTCCTCCAGGTGCGCACCGCGCGCCTGGAGCAGGACCGCCGCCTCGGTGACATCCAGGGAGACGCCGTCCCGGGCACGTCTGAGGGCGCGGCGCAGGGAACTGTCGGTCGGGCCGCCCGTGCCGGAGGTCGCGGAAGTCGTCATTCTTTGAGCATACGTTCGGGGTGATCAGGACCCCTGCCGGTCCACCTCGTCCGCCGCGTCCACGTACGGCTGGTAGGCGTCCAGTGTCCGCAGCACCTCCGCCTCCCCCGCCGCCGGGAGCTGCACCACGGTCTCCTCGATGCCCAGTCCGGCGAAGTGGGCCAGCTTGCCGGCGCTGGGAACGACGGCGTACGGCACGACCTGCAGGGCCTGCGGGTCCCGGCCCGCGTCCGCCCAGGCGGTGCGCAGCAGCGGCAGCGACTCCGTCAGGCCCCGCCCGCCGATCGGCAGCCAGCCGTCGGCGTACTCGCAGATGTGCGTGAACAGTTTGGGTCCGGCCGCCCCGCCGACCAGCGTGCGCGGGCCGACCACCGGGCCGCGCGGCTTCCGCACCGGCTTGGGGTGCGCGAAGCTGGCCCGGACGCTACCGAACTCCCCTTCGTAAGCGGTCGGTTCCTCCGACCACAGGGCCCGCATCAGACCCATCCGGTCGCGCACCAGCTCGCGACGGGTACGCCACCGCACGCCGTGGTCGGCGGCCTCCTCGGCGTTCCAGCCGAAGCCGAGACCGAGCGTGAACCGGCCGCCGGAGAGGTGGTCGAGCGTGGCCACCTGCTTGGCCAGGTCGATCGGGTCGCGCTGGGCGGCGAGCGTGATGCCGGTGCCGAGTTCCAGCCGCTCGCTGACGGCGGCGGCCTGCCCGAGCGCGACGAACGGGTCGAGGGTGCGGCCGTACTCGCGCGGCAGCTCACCGCCCGCCGGGTACGGGCTGGTCCGCTCGACGGGGATGTGCGTGTGCTCCGGCAGGTACAGCCCGGCGAACCCGCGCTGCTCCAGCTCACGCGCGAGCCGGACCGGGGTGATCGTCTCGTCGGTGAGGAAGATGGTGACGGCGATACGCATGAGCGGCCTTGCCTTTCGTACGCGGACGACGGCTCCATGCATACCCCCGCGCGTCCCGCCTGTCCATACCGACCGGTCGGGTTCCGGCGCACGGCCCCCTTCCGCCCTGGGGTGGCCCCGGCGGCGAGATCGGCCGGAACCACCGGCCCGTTTCGCTCCGCCCGCCGGCAGGCTCCCGCACGATGACTTCCGCGACCCCGCACGCCGAACGCAAGTACCGGACGGCCGCCGCCATCCAGCGCCGGATCAACCCGGTCCTGCGCCGGCTGCCGTTCCAGACGGTGCTGGAGACCACGGGCCGGGTCTCCGGCCTGCCCCGTCGCACCCCGGTGGGCGGACGGCGGGTGGGTGACTCCTTCTGGCTGGTCCCGGAGTTCGGCGAGCGGTCGGGTTACGTCCGCAACATCAAGGCCGACCCCCGGGTGCGGGTGCGCCTCCGCGGCCGCCGGCACACCGGCACCGCCCATCTCCTGCCCGACGACGACCCCGCCGCCCGGCTGCGTCTCCTGCCCCGCCTCAACAGCGCCGCCGTACGGGCTTTCGGAGCCGGACTCCTCACCGTGCGCGTGGATCTGGACGGCTGAGGACGAAGATGTGTGGGCTCGGTGGTGGCCCGCCGGTCCCCATGTGATCGGTGTCTCCCGGAGCTGACGCGACCGCCTCGAGAAGGCAGACTGACGTAGTTGTTCAGGATGCATGAGGGGGACTGCATGGACGGTGTGCCGCGAGGACAGGAGCAGCCGCGTCCCGGCTCCTCGACAGAGCCCGTGACGCTGCGTTTCGGCGTGCTCGGCCCGGTGCGCGCGTGGCGCGACGACGAACCGGTCCCCACCGGAAGCCCTCAGCAACGCGCCCTGCTCGCGGCCCTGTTGCTGCACGAGGGCCGTACGGTCACGGCGGCCGAGCTGATCGACGCGCTGTGGGGCGAGGAGCCGCCCTCCCAGGCGCTGGCGGCGGTGCGTACGTACGCCTCCCGGCTGCGGAAGGTGCTGGACCCCGGGATCCTGGTCAGCGAGTCCGGCGGGTACGCGGTGCGCGGGCTCGGCGAGGGGGCGCTGGACCTGGCGACGGCGCAGGAGCTGGCGACCCGGGCGGAGAAGTCCAGCGGCGCCGGGAAGCTGAGCCGCGCCCGCGAGGCGCTCGACCGGGCCCTGGCCCTGTGGGACGGCGAGACGCTGGCCGGGGTGCCCGGCCCCTACGCGCAGGCCCAGCGGGTCCGCCTGGAGGAGTGGCGGCTGCAACTCCTCGAGTCACGACTGGACATGGACCTGGCACAGGGCTGCCACGCCGCGGCGGTCTCGGAGTTGACGGCGCTCACGGCCGCCCACCCCCTCCGTGAACGCCTGCGCGAGCTGCTGATGCTGGCGCTGTACCGCAGCGGCCGCCAGGCGGAGGCGCTCGCCGTGTACGCGGACACGCGCCGTCTGCTCGCCGACGAGCTCGGCGTCGACCCGCGCCCCGGCCTCCAGGAGCTCCAGCGCCGCATCCTCCGCGCCGACCCGCACCTGGCGGAGCCCTCCGCCCCCGTGACGGAACCGGTGGCGGCCCCCGTCCGGCCGGCCCAGCTTCCGGCGACCGTCCCGGACTTCACCGGACGCGCGTCCTTCGTGCGGGAGCTGGGCGGGGTACTGGCCTCGGCGTCCGGCTCCGGGGGACGGGTGATGGCCGTCTCCGCACTGGCCGGCATCGGCGGCGTCGGCAAGACGACCCTCGCGGTCCACGTGGCCCACCAGGCCCGAACCGCCTTCCCCGACGGCCAGTTGTACGTCGACCTCCAGGGCGCCGGCGCGCGTGCCGCGGAACCGGAGACAGTCCTGGGCTCCTTCCTGCGCGCCCTCGGCACCGCGGACTCGGCGATCCCGGACTCCCTGGAGGAGCGGGCCGCGCTGTACCGCTCCCTGCTGGACGGACGCAGGATCCTGCTCGTGCTGGACAACGCGCGCGACGCGGCCCAGGTGCGGCCCCTGCTGCCCGGCACGGCGGGCTGCGCGGCCCTGGTGACCTCCCGCGTCCGGATGGTGGACCTGGCCGGCGCGCACCTGGTCGACCTGGACGTGATGTCGCCGGAGGAGGCGCTGGCGCTCTTCACGAGGATCGTGGGCGAGGAGCGGGTCGCGTCGGAGCGCCAGGCGGCGCTGGACGTGGTGGCGGCCTGCGGCTTCCTGCCGCTGGCGATCAGGATCGCGGCGTCCCGGCTCGCGGCCCGCCGCACCTGGACGGTCTCGGTCCTGGCGGCCAAGCTCGCCGACGAACGCCGCCGCCTGGACGAACTCCAGGCGGGCGACCTCGCGGTGAAGGCGACGTTCGAGCTGGGCTACGGACAACTGGAACCCTCCCAGGCCCGCGCCTTCCGCCTGCTGGGCCTGGCGGACGGCCCGGACATCTCGCTCGCGGCGGCGGCGGCGGTGCTGGACCTCCCTCCGCAGGACACCGAGGACCTGCTGGAGTCCCTGGTCGACACCTCGCTGCTGGAGTCGGCGGCTCCGGGCCGCTACCGCTTCCACGACCTCGTACGGCTCTACGCGCGTGCCTGCGCGGAACGTGACGAACAGCCGCCGAGCGAGCGGGAGTCGGCGCTGTCGCGGCTGCTGGACTTCTACCTGGCGACGGCGGCGGGGGTGTACGCGATCGAGCGGCCGGGCGACCGGCTGGTGGACGACCTCGAACCCACCGGGTATCCGGGCCTGGCCTTCACCGACGGGTCCGCCGCCCTGGACTGGCTGTACACCGAGTCGGCGAACCTGCTCGCCTGTGTGCGGCAGACCGCGGGCTCCGTCAGGCTGCGCGGCGGCATCGACCTCCTGTGGGCCTCACGCGACCTGGCCGAGTCGGGCACCAACTCCCGTCAGTACGAGGTCACCGCCGTCGCCGTCCGCCAGGCCGCGCGGGACGCCGGTGACGCGCGCGCGGAGGGCCGGGCCCGCAACACCCTCACCGGGGTCCTGCTGGTGTCCGGACGTATCGAGGAGGCCGAGCACGAGGCGCGCGCCGCCATGGAGCGGGCCGCTTCCGCCGGCGACCCGACCGCGGCGAGCTGGGCCGCGCAGGACCGGGGACTCATCGCCCTCCACCAGCACCGGTACGCGGACGGCAAGGCCTTCTTCGACCAGGCGATAGAGGGGTTCCGGGCGGCCGGCAACGGCCTCTGCGAAGCGACCGCGTTGTGCAACCTCTCCCGGGCCCACATGGGCATGGGCAACACCGGCAAGGCGGTCGAGTTCGCCCAGCACGGGCTGTCCCGGCACATCGCGGTGGGCAGCACGATGCGCCTCGCCAACGGGCATTACGCCCTGGGTGTCGCTCAGGCCGCGGCCGGCCGGCACACGGAGGCGCTCGGCCAGTTCTCCAGGGCACTGACCATCTTCACGGAGCACCGCCAGCGTCTCTGGGAGGGAACCACGCAGTTCAGGATCGCCGAGGCGCACCGGGCCGACCGCCGTCCGGCTCAGGCGGCCCGGCACGCGGAACAGGCGCTGGCACTGGGCTGCATCGGCGGTGACCGTATGCGCGGCAACGTCCTGACGCTGCTGGGTCAGGCCCTGGCGGAGCTGGGCCAGGCCGACCGGGCGAGGGCGTGCTGGCGCGAGGCGCTCGGGCTCTACGAGGCCAACGGCGCCCCCGAGGCCCTCTCGGTCCGGTCGCTGCTCGCCCCGGCGGCCACGGCCTGAACCCGGCGGCTGCGCACCGGGGTCGACGGCGTTCAGCGTTCGTTTATCGCCGCCGGGCACAATCGTCCGTGTCACGCCGTCGCGTCGGGGGGCAGGCGGGTGACCAGGAGCCCCAGTGGTTACTGTGCGGCTCCAGGCGCCCTCCCGGCAGTGCTCGGGGGAGCTTCCGGGCGGGCGCCTCGCACTTGTCACGACAGAAGGGGAGCAACTCGATGGCCGACAGCATGAGGGACTCGGACGCCAAGCCGCTGGACAACAACATGCCCAGCCCTCCGGCGTCGGACGGGACCGCGACCACGCAGGACAGCAACATGCCCGGCGAGCCCGCCGAGGGCACCATCACGACGATGGACAACAACATGCCGGCTCCGCCCGCCCTGGACCTGGACCGGGACGGCAAGTAGACCAGTTCCGCAGGGGATTCGGCCGCGGCGGCGCGGAGGGGGAGCCGCCGCGGCCGACGCGTGTCCGGGACGGCTCCCCCGTACGGCGGCCGGGCACCCGGGTGTTGACGGACGGTGACATGCCCGTGACAGGCATCTCGCTGGCCTGAGGGCCATGCGGCAACGGGGGAACACACTCAGGCTCACGGCCGTCTCGGCACTCGTCGTCCTCACCCTCACCGGCTTCTCGGCCGGCCGGGGCCACGGCGGCAGCAGCGGCGACGGAGGAGGAGGAGGAGGAGGAGGAGGCTGCAGCAGTTCGTCCCAGAACCACGACTCGTCATCCGGTTCCGGCGGAGGATCACACCGGGACCACGGCGATGACGACCACGACGGCACGGGTGGCAGCGGCGGCGACGCCGGCAGCACGCCCCCGCCCCTCAGGGACGCCGTCGTGGACCTGCTGACCTGCGCCTCGCAGAAGACCGGGTACGCCACGGTCGAGGTCACCAACCGCAACACGGTCACCGGCACCTTCACCGTCACGGTGGCCTTCGAGGACGACGACGGCACCCGGCTCGTCTCCCGTACCCAGGACGTCACCGTCCTGGCGGGCGAGACGGCGACCGCCCGGGTCCGCGTGGGCGAGGGGACGTACGTCACCCGGGTCGCCGGCTGCGACCCGGACCCGTACGCCCCGGCGGCTCTCTGACGCGCCGGCCCGCACCCGACGGCCCGGCCTACGTCGTGCGGGCCGTTCCCGTCCCCTTCTCCGCGTCCAGCGCGTACACACAGCGGTCCTTGCTGCACGCGTAGACCACGCCGTCCCGGACCACCGGGGAACCGGTGATCTCGCCGCCGGTCGCCAGCTTCCACCTCAGGCGGCCGTCGTCGGCCTTCAGGGTGTACAGCAGGTGGTCACTGGAACCGAAGTGGATACGGCCCTCGGCGACCGCGGGGGCGCCCACGATCTCGCCGCCCGACTGGAAGCGCCACTGGGGCGTGCCGGTGACCGCGTCCAGGGTGTAGAGGCCCTTGCCGCTGCCCACGTGGACGTGGCCGGCGGCGACCAGGACCGGTTCGACGGAGGCGCGGGACTCGGTGGCGATGCGCCAGCGGTCACGGCCGTCGGTGGCGTCGAGGGCGTAGACCGTACCGAGGTAGTCGGCGAGGTAGACGCCGCCGCCGGTCACGGCCGGACCGGGGACGAAGGCGGGCGGGCAGAGGAAGACCGCCGGGGCCTCGAAGTGCCAGCGGACGTGGCCGCCGGTGACGTCGATGGCGAGGACGCGGGTTCCGGCGCAGACGTAGACGTGCCCGTCGGGGCCGTGGGTGAGGCGGACCGGGACCCCGCCGCAGGAGGCCGCGTCACCGATGGGGTACGACCAGCGCTCGTCGCCGGTGCGGGCGTCGAGGGCGCGCAGGCGGGCGTCCTGCCAGAGGTAGACGGTGCCGTCGTGGACGGAGGGACCGGCCTCCGGGGACTCGAAGTCGGTCTGGCAGCCGGTGATCTCCCACAGCTTCTGACCGGTGGCCGCCTCCCGGGCCTGGACACCGCCGCCGCGCGTGCCGGTGACGACGGTGCCGCGGTCGGCCTTCAGGGAGTACACCCAGGCGTCCGTGGACAGCCGCCACAGGTCTCCGCCGTCGCGGGCGTCGAGGGCGAACAGGGTGGGGCCGTCGGAGGCGTGGATACGGCCGTCGGCGACCGCCATCGACCAGGCGACGTCGCGGGTCTTGAAGCGGCGCCGGCCGGTGGCCACGTCGAGGGCGTGCACCTCGAAGGAGGTGACGTAGACGAGGTCGCCGTCGACGGCGACCTCGTCTACGTCACCT
>NZ_NEUB01000016.1 GCF_002910825.1 Streptomyces sp. SM1
GGCGGCGGTGGTCCTGCTCATGAGCTTCCTCTCCGGCGGGGGGCCCGGTGCGGTCGGACACTCATGCGCACCGAGTGTCCAGTGATGTCCGAAAGATGCCCGAGGGTGACGCGAACGGGGTGAGCGCACCGCTCAGCACAGCGGCACCGCCTCGCCGGGCCCCTCGGGCCATGCCGCCAGAGGAGTGAATCCCTGATGGCCGCACTCACCGAAGACCCTGACCGGGGCGCCGCCCGAGAGGGCGACCAGGCGCCACAGGCCCGGCCGGGACAGCGCGGCCGGGGAGAGCGGCAGCGCCGCGTCCTCGTCGGCCAGCTGCCAGCCGCCCCCGTTCCCGACCTCGTCCGGGGCCGGTATCACCCGGTCCAGCGTCACCGGGACCGACTCCAGCCACGGGTCGTCGCACAGCGCCTCGCCGTAGCGGGCGAGAGCCCGGGCCGTCGTGATGCCGGGCGGCCGCACGGTGGTCGGCGCGGGCGGTGCGAACCGTTCTCCCAGCGCCGCCCTCGGCTGCCCTCCCCCCGGGTAGGCGGACAGCTCGGCGTCCAGGGCCAGGCCGGCCGGCAGCGCGAGCTCCGGGGCGCGGCCCGCCGCGCCGTACGAGAGGAGCAGCGCCGTACGCCCGGAGCCGGTGCCGTACAGCCAGATACGGCGGGTCGTCAGCCGGCTGTCCGGGGTGTCGTACTGGGCGAGGACCAGCCAGTGGTCCCGGACCGGCGGGCCGTCGGCCGAGGCGGGCAGACCGACGCGCGAGCGGACGGTCGCGGCAAGCCCCTCCGGCAGCCGGTCACGGCGCAGCCAGGCGTGGGCCAGCAGATGGAGCAGCGCACACTCCTCCAACAGCCGCACCGGACGGCCCGGCCCGGTGTCCGGGAGCGCCCCCAGCTCCCGCACCCGGGCGGCCAGCCCCTGCGCCTGGGCGTCGACCATGCGGGCCGCGGTCTCCTCCCACAGCCCGTACCCCGCCTGCCCGGCCGCGGCCAGACCGCCCCGGAGCAGATCCGCCAGACGCTGCTCCAGTTCCTCGGCGCCCGCCGTGACCCGCTCGGCCCGGCGCTCCGCCCTGCGCCGCGCCGCCCCGGGGTCGGCGGAACCCCGGGCATCCGCGGCCCGGTCCCTCTCGGCGCGGGTGCGGCGGTCAGTGATCCACTGTTGGGCCCACTCCGGCGCCTCCGCCCGCGGCACCCCTTCCTCTCCTTCCGCCCAGCGCAGCAGCAGACCGAGCGCGTGCTCGCACGGGAACCCCGCACTCGGACAACTGCACGTGAACGCGAGTGCGGAGGCGTCCGCGACGTCGACGGCCGTCCGGTACGGCGTGCCGCCGCTGCCCTCGCACAGTCCCCACACCACCCCCGCGCCGGAACGGCCGGCCGCCGACCACGGCCCGGCCGCGCCGAGTTCGCTTCCCGCCGCACGTGACGCGGCGTCAGGCGCCAGTGCCAGCACCCGGTCCGCGGTCCAGCGCGCCCCCTGCTCAGTCATGCCACCGAAACTAGACGCCGCCACTGACAACTGGCCCGGAGAAGGCATCGGTGCAGGTCAGGGCGATTGTCAGTGGCGTGGTGCACGGTTGGTGACAGATCCGAACCGGCCGAGCTGGAGGGGGACTCAGCCATGACTGTGCCTGTCGAACCGACATCCGTCGACCCGAGCCGGAACGGCGCGCCCGCGACCACACCCGCGCCCGCAACCGCTCCTGCGGCCACACCACCGGACACGCCCTCGGACCCGCCCCCGAGCGCCGCCCCCGGGCGTACGGCGCAGGCCGCGACGCAGGCGCTGCGGCCGCACGCGGAGGACGTCTTCGCCGCCGAACTCGCCGCGCTGGCCGCGCGGGACGACCGCCCGCGTCCTGCCCGCTGGCGGCTGTCGCCGTGGTCCGTCGCCACCTATCTGCTCGGCGGCACTCTGCCGGACGGCACGGTGATCACGCCGAAGTACGTCGGCCCGCGCCGGATCGTCGAGGTCGCGGTCAGCACCCTCGCCACCGATCGCGCCCTCCTGCTCCTCGGGGTGCCCGGCACGGCGAAGACCTGGGTCTCCGAGCATCTGGCCGCCGCGGTCAGCGGTGACTCCACCCTGCTGGTGCAGGGCACGGCCGGCACACCGGAAGAGGCCATCCGCTACGGCTGGAACTACGCCCGGCTGCTCGCCCACGGCCCCGGCCGGGACGCCCTCGTGCCCAGTCCGGTGATGCGGGCCATGGCGGAGGGCATGACGGCCCGTGTCGAGGAGCTGACCCGTATCCCGCCCGACGTCCAGGACTCGCTGATCACGATCCTGTCGGAGAAGACGCTGCCGATACCGGAACTCGGCCAGGAGGTGCAGGCGGTCCGCGGCTTCAACCTGATCGCCACGGCCAACGACCGCGACCGCGGGGTCAACGAGCTGTCCAGCGCCCTGCGCCGGCGGTTCAACACCGTGGTGCTGCCGCTGCCGGAGACCCCGGAGGCGGAGGTCGACATCGTCTCGCGCCGCGTCGACCAGATCGGCCGCTCCCTCGACCTCCCCGCCGTGCCCGACGGCATCGACGAGATCCGCCGTGTCGTCACCGTCTTCCGCGAGCTGCGCGACGGGATCACGGCCGACGGCCGCACCAGGCTCAAGTCGCCCAGCGGCACGCTGTCGACGGCCGAGGCGATCTCCGTCGTCACGGGCGGCCTGGCGCTGGCCGCCCACTTCGGCGACGGCGTGCTGCGGGCCGGGGACGTCGCCGCGGGCATCCTCGGCGCGGTCGTCCGCGACCCGGCGGCGGACCGCGTCGTCTGGCAGGAGTACCTGGAAACCGTCGTCCGGGAGCGCGACGGCTGGAAGGACTTCTACCGGGCCTGCCGGGAGGCCGGCGCGTGAGCGGAGAGAACGCGGACGCCGTGGGGCCGCTGCTGCTCGGGGTGCGGCATCACGGCCCCGGGTCGGCGCGGGCGGTGCGGGCGGTGCTGGAGGAGGTGCGGCCGCGCGTCGTGCTGATCGAGGGACCGCCGGAGGCGGACGCGCTGATCCCGCTCGCCGCCGAGGAGGACATGCGGCCGCCCGTCGCCCTGCTCGCCCACGCGGTGGACGAGCCCGGCCGCTCGGCCTTCTGGCCGCTGGCCGGGTTCTCCCCGGAGTGGGTGGCGATCCGCTGGGCGCTGGAACACGGCGTCCCGGCCCGTTTCATCGACCTGCCGGCGGCACACACGCTGGCCTGGGAGAGGGACGGGGAGAGCGACGGGGAGGGGGGCGTGACCCGGCCTGCGGCGGGCCCGGGAGACGGGAGCCGGCGGCGCGGTACGGCCCCGGACGGTGAGGACGACCCGGGGACGGAGGACGAACGGCTGCCCGCCGGGGCGGAGGGCCCCGGTGACGAGGCCGGTGACGAGGCCGGCACCGGAGACGGGGACGCGGGTGCCGTGCCGGCGGCCGACGTGCGGGTCGATCCCCCCGGCGTGCCGGCCGCGACGGCCGGGTACGACGACGCCGAGCGGTGGTGGGAGGACGTCGTCGAGCACCGGGGCGTGGGGAAGGGGGACCCGGTCGCGCCGTTCACCGTGCTGGAGGAGGCCATGACCGCGCTGCGGGAGGAGTACGGCAGCGGCGGGCACCACCGGGACCTCGTGCGCGAGGCCCATATGCGGCTGCGGATCCGCGCGGCGCGACGGGAGTTCGGGGACGGCGTGGCCGTGGTGTGCGGGGCCTGGCACGTGCCGGCGCTGCGGCGCGGAACGCCCGTCGCCGCCGACCGGGCCCTGCTGAGGGGGCTGCCCAAGGTGAAGGCGGACATGACCTGGGTGCCGTGGACCCACCACAGGCTCTCCCGGTCGAGCGGCTACGGCGCGGGCATCGACTCACCGGGCTGGTACGGGCATCTCTTCGCCGCCCCGGACCGGCCGGTGGAGCGATGGCTGACCAAGGTGGCCGGGCTGCTGCGTGCGGAGGACCGGGTCGTCTCGTCCGCGCATGTCATCGAGGCCGTACGGCTGGCGGAGACCCTCGCCGCGATGCGCGGACGTCCGCTGGCCGGGCTGCGCGAGACGACCGACGCGGTACGGGCGGTGATGTGCGAAGGCTCCGACGTGCCGTTGGCGCTGGTGCACGACCGGCTGGTCGTCGGAGACGTCCTGGGGGAGGTGCCGGCCACGGCGCCCGCCGTGCCCTTGCAGCGCGACCTCGCGCGGATCCAGCGCCGCCTGCGGCTGAAACCGCAGGCGGCCGGGCGGGAGCTGGAGCTGGACCTGCGCAAGGGGACCGACGCGGAGCGCAGCAGACTGCTGCACCGGCTTCGGCTGCTCGGCATCGGCTGGGGCGAGCCGGCCGTCTCGCACGGCGCCACCGGGACCTTCCGGGAGACCTGGCGGCTGCGCTGGGAGCCGGAACTGTCCGTGCGGGTCGCCGAGGCGGGGGTGTGGGGGACGACCGTGCACGCCGCCGCGACCGCCAGGGCGGAGACGGACGCCGTCGCCGCGCGAAGCCTCGACACGGTCACCGGGCTCGCCGAACACTGCCTGCTGGCCGGGCTGTCCGAGGCACTGCCCACGGTGATGCGGGTGCTCGCCGACCGCGCCGCCCTCGACACGGACGTCGGCCATCTCGCCCGGGCGCTGCCCGCCCTGGTCCGTTCGCTGCGCTACGGCGATGTGCGGGGCACGGACACCGTCGCGCTGGCCGGCGTCGCCGCCGGACTCGCCGAGCGGGTCTTCGTCGGGCTGCCGCGGGCCTGCGCCGCACTGGACGCGGACGCCGCCGAGGAGATGCGGAGCCATGTCGACGCGGTGCACGGAGCGGTCGGCCTCCTCGGCGAATCCGCTCCGGGGCACGGAGAGCTGCGCTCCCGCTGGCGGTCGGTGCTGCGGAGACTGTCCACCCGGGACACCGTGCCGGGTGTCATCCGGGGCCGGTCGGTGCGGCTCCTGCTGGACGACGGCGAGCTGGCGCGGGACGAGGCGGCGCGGCTCATGGGGCTCGTGCTGTCGCCGGGCACACCGCCGGCGGACGCGGCCGCGTGGATCGAGGGGTTCGTCGGCCGGGGGTCCGGCGGCGGGCTGCTTCTGGTCCACGACGAACGGCTGCTCGGCCTCGTCGACGCCTGGCTGACGGGCGTACCGGCGGAGGCGTTCACGGACGTGCTGCCGTTGCTGCGGCGCACGTTCTCGGCGTACCAGCCAGGGGTGCGGCGCACTCTCGGCGAACTGGTCCGGCGGGGGCCGGGGGCCCGTGCGAGCGCGACAGCCGGGCATGCGGGCACGGCCGGCTTCGCGACCGGACTCGACACCGCGCGGACGGACGCCGTGCTGCCGGTACTGCGGCTGCTGCTGGGCCCGGACGCGGACGGCGAGGAGCCGGACGCCGGACCGCCGGGGACGACGGGAGGGGCGGAAGGGGCGGGATGACGGACACACGCCGAGCGGGGGAGACGGGCATGGCGGACACGACCACGGACCCGGCACAGGAGCGGCTGCGCAGATGGCGGCTCGTGCTCGGCGGGGACCCGGCCGACGGCACCGGCTGTGTGCTCTCCGGGCGGGACGCCGCGATGGACGGGACACTCACCGCCCTCTACGGCAAGGGTGACGGACCGCGGGCGGGCAGGGACCGCTCGGCGGGGCTCGGGGCCTCGGCGCCGTCGGTGGCCCGCTGGCTCGGGGACATCCGCGCCTACTTCCCCTCCTCCGTCGTCCAGGTCATGCAGCGCGACGCCATCGACCGGCTCGGGCTCGCCACGCTTCTGCTGGAACCGGAGATGCTGGAGGCGGTCGAGGCCGACGTCCACCTCGTCGGCACCCTGCTGTCGCTGAACAAGGCCATGCCGGAGACCACGAAGGAGACGGCACGGGCCGTCGTGCGCAAGGTCGTCCAGGACCTGGAGAAGCGGATCGCCACCCGCACCCGGGCCACCCTCACCGGCGCCCTCGACCGCAGCGCCCGCGTCAGCCGGCCACACCACCACGACATCGACTGGAACCGCACGATCGCGGCCAACCTCAAGCACTACCTCCCGGAGTACCGGACGATCGTTCCCGAACGGCTCATCGGCTACGGGCATGCCGCGCGGTCGGTGAAGAAGGAGATCGTCCTCTGCCTCGACCAGTCCGGTTCGATGGCGGCGTCCGTCGTGTACGCGTCGGTGTTCGGGGCGGTCCTCGCGTCCATGCGGTCGCTCGACACGCGGCTCGTCGTCTTCGACACGGCGGTGGCCGACCTCACCGACCGGCTCGACGACCCCGTCGACGTCCTCTTCGGCACCCGGCTCGGCGGCGGTACGGACATCAACCGGGCGCTGGCGTACTGCCAGTCGCGGATCACCCGCCCGGCGGAGACGGTGGTCGTGCTGATCAGCGACCTCTACGAAGGGGGCATACGCGACGAGATGCTCAAGCGGGTGGCGGCGATGAAGGCGTCGGGGGTGCAGTTCGTGGCGCTGCTCGCGCTGTCCGACGAAGGGGCGCCCGCCTACGACGGGGAACACGCGGCCGCACTCGCCGCGCTCGGCACACCGGCGTTCGCCTGCACACCCGATCGGTTCCCGGAGGTGATGGCGGCGGCGATCGGGAAGCGACCGCTGCCGATACCGGACCAGGGGTGACACCTGGGACTCCGGAGGCAAGGCGGACATGACGGCCGATCGGTGACAGAGGGCTTGCGCGGCCTCGGGAGGCACGTGCGAGGATCGGCGCCGCTCGATGGGGACCGTCCCGCGTCCTCGCTCGTCCTGCCGTCCGGGAGGAA
>NZ_NEUB01000262.1 GCF_002910825.1 Streptomyces sp. SM1
CCCCACACGGCAAGTCCGCCGCCCCGGGCGACGCCGTCCGCTCGCTCCGCCGCTCCGCGCGGCAGTCGGCTGCCTCGGGCGACGACCGTCCGTCCGCGGGACGGCCGTCCGTCGTGAGGCGCCGACCGGATCCCGCGGTCAGGCCGCCCGTTCGATCAGTGCAGCGGGGGGCTCGTCGTCCATCTCGAAGGCCAGCGGGAAGGGGGCGTGACCGGCCAGCCGGAACCAGCGCACCTTGCGGTGCCGTCGCAGGGCCCGTGCGGCCCGTACGGCGTCGTTGTGGAAGCGGCGTGCCATCGGCGCCCTGCGGACCGCCTCGGCGAGCTCCAGGGCCGCGTCTTCCCCTCCGGGCGCCTCCCTGACCGCGTCCACCTGGTGCGCGTCCGCGAAGACCGCCCGCAGGGCCTGGCTCAGTTCGCTCTCGGCGACCTCGCGCTGCTCCTCGACCGCCTGCCGCGCGGCGTGCGCCGCTTCGTAGAGCACGATCGAGGCGGCGGGGTCGAGCACCCCGGAGGTGGCCAGTTCCTGGGCCACGGAGGCACGGCGCAGAAGCTGCGCGTCGAGCGCGGCGCGGGCTGCGTCGATACGGGCGTGCAGCCGGTCCAGCCGCCCCGCCGTCCAGCTCAGGTAGAGGCCGATGGCGACAAGGGCGACGAGGATCCAGATGAGGGTTGCGGTCACGGGCGGCAAGGCTAGTACCGCCGACGGTGGTTGCCGTCCCTGGGGCCCTGCCCTCAGCCCCTCGCCGTCCCGCACGGCCGCGCTACGGCGGGTCCCGGCCGTCCACCCGGCCACGTGGTGGCCGCCCCCCGGACTCCCCGGCCCGAACCCTCTCGACCCGGACGACACCGGTGCGGCGGGGTGCGGGAAAGGAGCAGGCGGCCTCCGGACCACACCTCGCCCCGGCCCCCGTCATCCCGAACGACACAACGCGACACACCCCAACCCCACCGAGCCCCACCGGACGGAGGGCGAACCCCCGGAGCCCCGACCCGGGCTCCGCTGCCGAACGGCACGCTGCGGCGGAGTCCGAGAAGGCGGCGGGCACCCTCCCGACCACGCCTCGCCCCGGCCCCCGTCGTCCCGAACGACACAACGCGACACACCCCAGCCGCGCCCGAGCCCCATCAGACGGCCGGCGACAGCCGCCGGGCCGGATCTCCGGCCCGGACGGCACACCGCGGCGGGTCACGGCGGGTCACGGCGGTCGAGCCCCAGCCGGGGAGGGGGCACCCTCGGCCCGCACGCCCGCACGCCCGCGGCCGGGACGGCGGCACAGCACCGTCGGGTGATGACCGGCCCCCGAACGAACCCGGGCCCGGGCAAGCCCTCCAGCTCCGACGGCTCGGTGCCGCACAACCCGGGCGGCGCCGAGCCCCACCGGACGGCGGCCGTTCCGGGCCACGGGACGTGAGAGGTGGGGTGCCGTCCGTTCTCAGTCCCTGGCCAGGCCCAGGCGGGCCCTGAGGCCCGTCGCGCGGTCGTCCGCCGCGACCGCCGCCGCGCCCGCCGTGACCGTCTCGTACACCGACAGGATGTCCGCGCCGACGGTCGACCAGTCGAAGCGGCGGACGTGGGCGCTGCCCCGTTCGCTCAGTTCCGCGCGGCGTTCCGGGTCCCGGAGGAGCCGCAGCGCGGCCTCGGCGAGCGCGTCGGCGTCCTCGTTGGCGAACAGTTCGCCCGCCGCACCCCCGTCGAGGACCTGGGCGAAGGCGTCCAGGTCGGCGGCGAGCACCGGCGCACCCGCGGACAACGCCTCGACCAGGATGATGCCGAAGCTCTCGCCACCGGTGTTGGGCGCCACGTACACGTCGACGCTGCGCAGGAGGCGGGCCTTGTCCTCGTCGCTGACCATGCCGAGGAACTCCACGCGCGGGCGCAGTTCCTTCGGCAGCGACTCGACCGCCTCCTCCTCGTCACCCCGTCCGGCGACCAGCAGGCGCGTCTGCGGGCGGGCGGCGAGGATCTTCGGCAGGGCCTTCATCAGCACCGGCAGCCCCTTGCGGGGTTCGTCGATCCGGCCGATGAAGCCGATCGTGTCGCCCTGCCATTCGGGCCGCGGCCCGGCCTTCGCGAAGAAGTCGACGTCGACACCGTTGGGGATGACCACCGCGTCACCGCCCAGGTGCTCCACCAGGGTGCGCCGGGCGTACTCGCTCACCGCGATCCGCGCGCTGATCTTCTCCAGGGCCGCCTGGAGGATCGAGTACGCGGCGATCATCGCGCGGGAGCGCGGGTTGGAGGTGTGGAAGGTCGCGACGATGGGTCCCTCGGCCGCCCAGCAGGTGAGCAGGCCGAGCGAGGGCGAGGTCGGCTCGTGGATGTGGACGACGTCGAAGGCGCCCTCGTGCAGCCAGCGCCGCACCCGCGCGGCGGAGAGGAATCCGAAGTTGAGCCGGGCCACCGAGCCGTTGTACGGAACCGGCACCGCGCGGCCGGCCGAGACGACGTAGGGCGGCAGCGGGGTGTCGTCGTCGGCCGGGGCCAGGACGGACACATGGTGGCCGAGGCGGATGAAGTACTCGGCCAGGTCGCGGATGTGGAACTGGACGCCGCCCGGTACGTCCCAGGAGTACGGGCAGACGATGCCGATCCTCACGAGGTCCCCTTCCGGTCCTTCTCGGGAGCCGTCACGGGGTCCGGCGCGGGGTCGAGGTCCTTGAGCCACAGACGCTGCAGCATGTGCCAGTCCTCCGGGTGTTCGGCGATGCCCGTGGCGAAGGCGTCGGCCAGCGCCTGTGTCATGACAGACGTCTTCTCGGGCCGCGTGCCTGACCCGGGGACCTCGACCGGCGGATGGACTCGGCCCCGCATCGTCGGCGAGTCGTCGTACCAGAGGGTCACCGGCAGCAGCCGGGCCCCGGTCTGCTGGGCCAGCAGGGCGGGGCCGGCGGGCATCCGGGCGGTCTCGCCGAAGAAGTCGACCTCGACGCCGGAGGAGGACAGGTCGCGGTCGGCGACCAGGCAGACCAGTCCGCCGTCGCGCAGCCGCCGGGCGAGGGTGCCGAAGGCCGAGCCGCCGCTGTGCGGCAGGACCTCCATTCCGAGGCCCTCGCGGTAGGCGACGAACCGGTCGTACAGCGTCTCCGGCTTCAGCCGCTCGGCGACGGTGGTGAACGGTATGCCGAGCTTCGTGGTGAGCCAGGCTCCGGCGAGGTCCCAGTTGGCGAGGTGCGGCAGCGCGACGACGACGCCCTTGCCGGCCGCCATGCCGTCGTGCAGGTGGTGGAGGTCCAGGACGTCGACGCCCGCCGCTACGCGCTCGGCGCTCCAGGCGGGCAGCCGGAAGGACTCCATCCAGTAGCGCAGGTACGACCGCATGCCCGCGCGGGAGAGTTCGGCGAGCCGCTCGGGCCCCGCGTCCGGCACCACGCGCGCGTAGTTGCTCTCCAGCCGGAGCACGCCCTTGCCGCGCCGCTTCCACGTGACGTCGGCGATGGTCCTCCCCAGGCGCACGGCGACCGGCTCGGGGAGGGATCTGACGGTGCCCCAGCCGACGCCGTACAGGGTGTCGGTGAGCCGCTCCTGGGCGCTCACTTGGCGGCCTCGCTCCCCCGGGCGTCCTGCGCCTCCGCGGCTTCCGCGGCCTCCGCCTCGGCGGACTCCCGGCGCACGGTGACGACCCGCTGGATCAGCGTGACCAGGCTGCCCACGGCGACGATCCACAGGGCGACGGGCAGCAGGTACTGGATGCCGGGCACACCGAAGGCGTGCAGGCCGGCGAGGCCGGCGGCGACCAGCGAGATCACCAGCCGCTCGGCCCGCTCGACCAGACCGTTGACGGCGACCGGGAGGCCGATCGACTCGCCGCGCGCCTTGGTGTACGACACGACCTGCCCGCTGGCCAGGCAGAAGATCGAGACGGCGCAGAGCGCGATGTCGTCACCGCCGCCCGCGTACCACAGGGCGAAGCCGCCGAAGACGGCTCCGTCCGCGACCCGGTCGAGAGTGGAGTCCAGGAAGGCACCCCAGCGGCTGGACCGGCCGAGCTGGCGTGCCATGTTGCCGTCGACGAGGTCGGAGAACACGAACAGGGTGATGACGACCGTGCCCCAGAAGAACTCCCCCATGGGGTAGAAGACCAGCGCGCCCGCGACCACACCGGCGGTGCCGATGAGCGTGACCGTGTCCGGGCTGACCCCCCGCCGGATGAGAAACGCGGCGAACGGTGTGAGGACACGCGTGAAGAATGCACGCGCGTACTTGTTCAGCATGGCCTTCCCGACGGTCGGTGTGGCCGCGCGGCCCTGCTGGCCGCCGGCGGCCCCAATCGTAGTCACGCGCACGCCCGGCCGACGGCCGTACCCCCGGAGCCGGACGCCGCCGTCC
>NZ_NEUB01000263.1 GCF_002910825.1 Streptomyces sp. SM1
CTCACCGTCCGGCGCCCCCGCCGGCCGTACGTTGCGGAAGGTCAGCCGCGCGCCCAGTACCCGGGCCTGACCGGCCGCGATGGTCAGGCCCAGGCCGTGACCGCGGCCGGCCCGGTCCGCGCTGCCGGTGCGGAAGCGGCTCGGCCCCTCGGCGAGCAGTCCCTCGGGAAAGCCGGGCCCGTGGTCGCGGACCCGGATGACCCGGCCCTCGACGGTGACCTCGATGGGCGGCCTGCCGTGCCGGGCGGCGTTGGTGAGCAGGTTGAACAGCACCCGCTCCAGTCGCCGGGGATCGGTGGTGACCTCCGACTCGTGCACCACGCGCACGGTGACGTCCGGATCCTTCGCGGCGACCCGCCGGGTGACGAACTCACCGAGCAGGATGTCCTGCAGCTCCGCCCGCTCGGACGCGCTGTCCAGCCGGGCCACCTCCAGCACGTCCTCCACGAGGGTGCGCATCGCCTTCGCCCGGTCCAGCACCAGCTCCGTGGGCCGGCCGGGCGGCAGCAGCTCGGCCGCGGTCAGCAGACCCGTCACCGGTGTGCGCAGCTCGTGCGCGATGTCGGCGGTGACCCTGCGCTCGGCCTCCAGCCGCAGCCGCAGCGCGTCCGCCATGGCGTCCACCGCGCTGGCCAGGTCGTCGGTCTCGTCCCGCACCACCCCGCCGATGGCCTCCCGCACCCGGACGTCCGTCTCGCCCCTGGCGACCCGGTTGGCGGCACCGGCCGCCTTGCGCAGCCGCCGCGACAGACGCCCGCCCACGAGCACGCCGAGCGCGCTGCCGCCCAGTACGACCGCGATGGAACCGATCACCAGGGCCTGGTCGAGGTCCGTGAGGATGTCCGAACTGCGGTCGGTGAAACCGGAGTGCAGGGACAGCACATGCCCGTTCTTCAGCGGCACGGCCGCCCAGATGTCCGGCGCGCCGCTCCGGTCGGTCACATA
Organism: Streptomyces sp. SM1; assembly: GCF_002910825.1. GTDB lineage: Bacteria > Actinomycetota > Actinomycetes > Streptomycetales > Streptomycetaceae > Streptomyces > Streptomyces okerensis. The sequence goes on from NZ_NEUB01000263.1 coordinate 946, forward strand.
GGTCGCCCGCCTCCCCGCCTCGACCTTCTCCCGCAGCTCCCCCGGCAGCCGCGGGTCGTCGATCTTGGTGTTGGGGAAGTTCAGCCGCCCGGAGAGCTCGTAGTTGCGCTGGGCGATCATGATCCGCTCGTCGGCCAGATCGCGCGCGTTGTCCAGCATCGAGACCCGCGCGGCGTTGTGCACCACCAGGCTCAGCACGAGCGCCACCAGCGCTCCGACCACCGCGATGGCCGCACTGAGCTTCCACCTCAGCCCCGCACCGATCCCCACCCGGTCGACGCGCGCCGTCACCAGGCGCCGGAAGTACCCCCGCATCCGCCCGCTCAGGCCTTCAGCTTGTAGCCGAAGCCGCGGACCGTCTCGATACGGTCCTGGCCGATCTTCGTACGAAGTCGCTGCACATGGACGTCGACGACCCGCGTGTCACCGCCCCAGCCGTACTCCCACACCCGCTCCAGCAGTTTGTCGCGGGAGAGCACGGTCCCCGGCGTCGCGGAGAACTCCAGCAGCAGCCGCATCTCGGTCGGTGTCAGCGCCACCGGCTGCCCGGCTCTGCGCACCTCCATGCCCTCCGTGTCGATGTCCAGCTCCCCGAAGGAGAGCATGCCCCCGTCGTCCGGGGACGCAGCCTCCCCCTTGCCGCCCTCCGCCCGACCGAAGCGGCGCAGCACCGCGCGGATCCGGGCCACCAGAACGGCACCGTCGAACGGCTTGGTCACGTAGTCGTCGGCGCCGGCCTCCAGCCCCAGCACCACATCGATGGCGTCGGCCCGCGCGGACAGCATGATCACCGGCACCATCGACTCGTCCCGGATGCGCCGGCACAGGCTGACCCCGTCCAGCCCCGGCACCATGACGTCGAGGAGCGCGATGTCCGGCCGGTCGGTCCGGAACGCCTCGAGGCCGGACAGCCCGTCGGGCATCGCGGTGACCGCGAAGCCGTCCCGCTCCAGGGCGAGCTGGGTGGCCTCGCGGATGACGTCGTCGTCCTCGACGAACAGGACGTGGGTCTGGTCTGCCATCCCGGTGCTCTCAGTCCTCGTGTGGTCCCGGGTCGGTTCGAACGGAGTCCACTCGGCCCGCCCGGGGTGTTTTTCTCGGCCCACCCCACGGACGCGTGAGCCGCGCGAAGGGTTCATCCCTTTCATCGGCCGGAGAGGCCCCGCCGGTTCGTTCCGTGAGCCATGTCTCAGCTGCCGGGCATCGGCGAGGGCACCGGGCCGGCCACCTGACCGTAGTCGTTGTGCGTGCGGTACTCCTCGCCGAACTTGCTCGACGCCCAGCGGTACGTGATCACGTTCTCGCCGGACGGACTCGACACCGGGTCGCCACGGTCGTACACCTGTTTGGTCACCACGAGGTCCCCGCGGTCGATCTCCGCGTACACCGGAGGCTCCTCGGCGGAGAACACGTTCACGTACGCGCCTCCCTGGCCGCGGTACACGTACGAGCCGACACCCACCGCGTCCCCGCAGGTCAGCACGTTGACGACGACATCGTCGACGGCTCCTCCGGTGAGGTTCCCGTAGCTCACGTCGATGGGGTACTCGTCGGCCACACACGGCTTGAGCTCCCGCTTGACCTGCGCCGAGACCGCCGGGTCCGCCTTGATCAGCCGGACCGCGTCCACCCGCTCCGGGGTCCGCGAGGGCGAGGCCACCGGCGCGGCCGCGCCGGCCACCGAGTCCGCGCGCGCC
>NZ_NEUB01000264.1 GCF_002910825.1 Streptomyces sp. SM1
GCCGCCAGCGCCGCCGCCGCCAGCACCAGAGGGAGCGCCAGCAACGCACCCGCACCCTCCCCCACGGTCACCCCCTGGGGCAGCAGCGGTTCCAGGGCCATCCGGTCCAGCGCCTTCGCCTGCCCCGGCTCACCACTCGCGTGCGCCGCCACCCACCAGTCCGGTGCCCGGAACGCCACCCGCTGCGCCACCAGCGCACACGCCGCCGTCACCACCCCGTCCAGCACGACCGGCAGCTTCCGCACCGCCGCCTGCAACAGGAAGCCCGTCATCGCGGTCAGGTCGGCCCCGCCCACCGTCGCCAGCAGCCGCAGCTGATCGCCCAGCGCCGGCCGCGCCCGCCGCAGCGCGTCACGGATCGCCGCACACTTGCGCATCCACGCCAGGTCGTCGATCGCCAGCCCCCCGCGCCCGGTCACCACCGACGCGTCCGTCCCGCACAGCGCCGCCACCAGCACGCCCGCCGCGGTGGTCCCGCCCACGCTCACATCGCCGAGCACCACCAGATCCGTACCGGAGTCGGCCTCCTCGTCGGCCACGGCCATCCCCGCGAGGAACGCCGCCTCGGCCTCCTCCGCGCTGAGCGCGTCCTCGATGTCGATACGCCCGCTGCCCCGCCGGACCCGGTGCCGTACGACGTCCTCGGGCAGTGACCCGGGGTCGCAGTCCAGGGCCATGTCGACCACCCGCACCGGCACCGCCAGCCGCCGCGCCAGCACGGACACCGGACGGCCGCCGTCCAGCACCTCCCGCACCAGCTCCACGGCGCTGCCCGCGGCCCGCGCGGAGACGTCCAGCCCGGCGATCCCGTGATCACCGGCGAACAGCACCACACGCGGCCGTTCGATCGGCCGCACCGGCACCGCGGACTGCGCCGCCGCCAGCCACTCACCCAGGTCGTCGAGCCGGCCCAGCGACCCGGGCGGCACGGCCAGGCGCTCCCGCCGGGCCTCCGCGTCGCGGCGCACCCCGCCGTCCGGACGCTCGATCAGATCGGTGAAGTCGTCGAGATTAAGCGAGCTCATTCGCCGAACAGTACCGGCCCTGATCGAACACCACGCGGCCCCGGTGAGGCGCCGCGCGCCCGCTCCCGGCCCCACCACGCCACCCCGGTGGCGTTGCGCCCCGGAAGGCGCTCCCGTCCGTAACGTTTTGCCATGTGTTGCCGGACATCCATCAGTCCGTCCCGCCCGCCCCGTACGTCCCCCCGCCTCCGCGCCGTACGCCCTCACGCAGGGAGCCGCCCATGTCCGCACCCACCCCAGACACCGCGATCCCCGTCCACCACGGCTCCGCGCGGGTGCACGAGCCGCGCCGCGCGGACTGCCCCTGGTGCGGCTCCGCGCGGCTGCGCAACCGGCTGAGAACCGGCGACCTGCGACGGCACCGGCCCGGCCTGTTCACCGTCGACGAATGCCGGGACTGCGGCCACACCTTCCAGAACCCCCGCCTCACCGCCGAGGGCCTCGCCTTCTACCGGCGGGCCGTACGGGGCGCCCCCCGGGACCCCGCCACCGAACGGGTCCTCGCCCTGCACGCGGTACGGCACCGCCGCCGCGCCGCCGCCCGCGCGATGCTCCCCTTCGGCGAACCCGAGAGCTGGCTGGACGTCGGCACCGGACTCGCCCGGTTCCCGCAGACCGCGCGGGAGTTCTTCCCGTACACCGCCTTCGACGGCACCGACCTCACCGCGCGGGTCGAGCAGGCCCGTACCCTCGAACGTGTCGAGGAGGCCCACATCGGGCCGCTGACCGATCCCGGGATCATGGCCCGGCTGGCCGGCCGCTACGACGTGGTCAGCATGCTGCACCACCTGGAACACACCACCGACCCCCGCGCGGAGCTCCACGCGGCCCTGGACGCGCTGCGCCCCGGCGGGCATCTGCTCATCGAGACCCTGGACCCCCGCTGTGCCTTCGCCGCCCTGTTCGGCCGCTGGTGGCTGCCCTACGACCAGCCCCGCCGGCTGCACCTGATGCCCCGGCGCAACCTCCGCGCGGAGCTCGAGACACGGGGCTGCACGCTCGTCACCACCGGCCACCGCGCCGCGCACGTACCGCACGACCTGGCGGGACTGACCGCCCTCGCCCTCTCCCACACGCTGCCCGCACCCGACACCCCCTGGCGCGCCATCCCCCCGACCCCGTTCCAGCAGCACCTGCGCACGGTGCTGCTCCGCGCCGGCACCCCCCTGGTGGTCGCCGCGGCGGCGACGGA
>NZ_NEUB01000265.1 GCF_002910825.1 Streptomyces sp. SM1
CCTCGGCCGGGACGGCCGGTTCGGCTATCTCGCGGGCAGCGACGCCGACCGGGCCGCCGATCTGCAGTCCGCCTGGTGCGACCCGTCCGTCGACGCGGTGATCTGCGCCCGCGGCGGCTACGGCGTCCAGCGCATGGTCGACGCGCTCGACTGGGAGGCGATGCGGGCGGCCGGACCGAAGGTGTTCGTCGGATTCAGCGACATCACCGCCCTGCACGAGGCGTACGCGGTCCGGCTCGGCCTCGTCACCCTGCACGGGCCGATGGCCGCGGGCCTCGACTTCGTCAAGAGCGCGCGGGCCCAGGACCACCTCAGGGCCACCCTCTTCGCCCCCGAGAAGGTCCGCACCCTCACCTCCGACGGCACCGCGCTCGTCCCCGGACGGGCGCGCGGCGTCACCCTCGGCGGCTGCCTCTCCCTGCTCGCCGCCGGCCTCGGCACCCCGCACGCCAGACCCACGGCGCGCGGCGGACTGCTGTGCCTGGAGGACGTGGGGGAGGAGACCTACCGGATCGACCGCTACCTCACCCAGCTGCTGCGGGCCGGCCTGCTGGACGGGGTGAGCGGCCTGCTGCTCGGCTCGTGGGCGCAGTGCGAGCCGTACGAGGGGGTACGGGCGCTGCTCGCCGACCGGCTCGGCGGCCTCGGCGTGCCGGTGGCCGAGCAGTTCGGGTTCGGCCACTGCGACGACGCGCTCACCGTGCCCTTCGGTGTCACGGCGGAACTCGACGCCGACGCGGGCACGCTGACGCTGGACGAACCGGCGCTGAGCTGAAGCACCGCCCGGACCACGGCGGGCGGGAGCCGACGCCGCGCGCGGGTCCGGCGGCGCGTCGTAGGGTGGCAGGGTGCCGCACACCGCTTCCCGCTACCTCGCCGAGAGTGCCCGCGTGGGGCTGCGTCACTTCACCCACGCGGACGGCGCCGAGTTCACCGCGCGCGCCCGGGAGAGCAAGGACCTGCACCACCCCTGGCTGTTCCCGCCGGACAGCGCGGCCGCGTACGCCGCGTACGTGGGGCGGCTGATCGAGGACCGCACCAAGGCGGGGTTCCTGGTCTGCGAGAAGGAGGCGGACGGGGCCCTCGCCGGGTTCATCAACATCAACAACATCGTCGCGGGCGGCTTCCTGTGCGGCGCGCTCGGCTACGGCGCCTTCGCGCACGCGGCGGGGCGCGGACTGATGCGCGAGGGGCTTGACCTCGTCGTGCGGTACGCCTTCGGCCCGATGCGGCTGCACCGGCTGGAGATCAACGTGCAGCCCGGCAACGCGGCCTCCATCGCCCTGGCCCGCGCCTGCGGATTCCGCCTGGAGGGCTTCTCCCCGAAGATGCTCTACATCGACGGCGCCTGGCGCGACCACGAACGCTGGGCGGTCACCAGTGAGATGACGCATGTCGTTGAGGAACGGACTCCCCGTACGTGACGATGACCGGCATGCGGAACATCGCCGTCGTGGACGCCCCCTCCGACCACGACCCCGACCCCGACGCGACGGCCGGCGCCCTGCTCACCGACACGGGTGGTCACCGCCTTCGCGCGAACCCGGCCCGTAGCGACCCTGTTCAGGCGGACGCCGGGCGGCTTCCATGGAGATCGTGACGACGATCCGACGTGAGGTACTGACACTGCCCGCCGCATCCCTGGGCCCCGACAACCCGCTGCCCCCGCTGCGCCCCCTCGACGAGATGCACCGTATCGAGGACCGCGACAAGGCCGGCCTGCCGCGCGACATGGCGCGGCAGATCGGCCACGCACCCCTGCACAGCCTGCTGCCCGTCCCCGTCCGGGACGGCTACGACCGCGACCGCGAGCCCCGGCCCGTCGACGCCCTCGTGATCGAGAACGACCGGCTGCGCGCCACCGTGCTGCCCGCCCTGGGCGGCCGGATCGCCTCCCTCGTGCACAGGCCCACCGGCCGTGAACTCCTCTACCGCAACCCGGTGTTCCAGCCCGCCAACTTCGCCCTCAACGGTGCCTGGTTCTCCGGCGGCATCGAATGGAACATCGGTGCCACCGGCCACACCACCCTGTCCTGCTCACCCGTGCACGCCGCCCGCGTCCCGGCCCCCGACGGCGGGGAGATGCTGCGCCTGTGGGAGTGGGAACGGCTGCGCGACCTGCCCTTCCAGGTCGATCTGTGGCTGCCGGACGGCTCCGACTTCCTGTACGTCGGCGTCCGGATCCGCAACCCGCACGAGAAGCCGGTGCCGACCTACTGGTGGTCCAACATCGCCGTCCCCGAGGAGTGCCGCGTCCTCGCCCCCGCGGAGCGGGCCTATCTCCCCCACTGCCTGAACGGCGTGGGAGGTGCCCCCATCGGCTACGAGCAGCGCCTGAGCCGGGTGCCCGTCCCGGAACACGACGGCGTGGACCGTACCCACCCGCCCCGCAGCACCTACCCCGCCGACTACTTCTACGACGTTCCCGACGACCGCAGGCGCTGGATCGCCGCACTGGACGCCGACGGACACGGCCTCGTGCAGACCTCCACCGACGTCCTGCGCGGCCGCAAGCTGTTCGTGTGGGGCCGGGGACCCGGCGGGCGGAGCTGGCAGCGGTGGCTCACCGAGCCCGGCACCGGCGGCTACTGCGAGATCCAGGCCGGACTCGCCCGCACCCAGCTGGAACACGTCGCGCTGGACGCGGAGAGCGAGGTGTCCTGGCTGGAGGCGTACGGACCGTTCGACGCGCCGCCTGAAGGGGAGCGGAGCGGTGTGCTGGCCGAGGCGGAGACCCGGCTCGAAACGGTCCTGCCGCGTGCCGGGGTCGACGCCGCGTACGCCGCCTGGCAGCCGTACGCCGACACCGAACCCGGCGAGCGGCTCGCGACGGGTTCCGGCTGGGGCGCGCTGGAAGTGCTGCGGGCCGGCTGGAAGCTGCCCGGCACCCCCTTCGACGGGACCACGCTGACCGAGGAGCAGGAGCCCTGGCTGCACCTGCTGCGCGCCGGTTCGTTCCCGGAGACGGCCGCCGGCCGGCCACCCGGCGGGACGCTCGTCGCGCGGCACTGGCGGGACATGCTGGAGACCGCGCCCGCGACGCCTCTCACCGAGTACCACCTGGGCGTCGCCCAGTGGCACGCCGGGGACCGGGCCCAGGCGGAGCGCAGTTGGGAGCGGGGGCTGCGGCACGCGTCGTCCGCGTGGCCGGCGCTGCGCTGCCTCGCCGTCGC
>NZ_NEUB01000266.1 GCF_002910825.1 Streptomyces sp. SM1
CCGGCTGACCGGCCGGGCCCGCGTGGTCGGTACACGCCCGGTCCGGCCGGGTAGGACCGGGCGAGCGGGCGGGACCGGGCAGGTGAAGCAGGACCCGGCCAACGGGCCGGAAACTGGTCGGACTGGCCGAACTGGCCAGAACCGGGCGGGACCGAGCCGGTCCGGGCGGGTCGGTTGGGTGGTGTGGGGCCGGGTGGACCGGGCGGGATCGAGCAGGGACGGGAACGGACATGGGTGAACGGCAGAGCGACGGTGGGCCGGCCGGCCGCCGGCGTGCGCACCCCGAGGGCATGTCGCCCGCGGCGCACCCCGAGGGCACGCCGTCCGCGCGGAGCGGTACGGGCACCGTTCCCGTCGGCCTGGAGGAGCTGCTCGCCGCCGCGCTGATCCGTGACGTACTGGACGCCGGCGCCG
>NZ_NEUB01000017.1 GCF_002910825.1 Streptomyces sp. SM1
CCTGGTGCGCGGCCTCGACCTGGCGTTCCTGCCGGCCGAGGCGACGCCGCCCGGCGAGCCCCTGTACGTACGTCCCTGAGGTCCTAGCCGTAGACCGCGCCCGTGTACTTCTCGCCCGGCCCCTGGCCCGGCTCGTCCGCGACCAGCGAGGCCTCGCGGAAGGCGAGCTGGAGCGACTTCAGACCGTCGCGCAGCGGGGCCGCGTGGAAGGAGCTGATCTCGGTCGCGGAGGCGTCCAGCAGACCGGCCAGCGCGTGCACCAGCTTGCGGGCCTCGTCCAGGTCCTTGAACTTGTCGCCCTCCTCGGTCAGACCGAGCTTCACCGCGGCGGCGCTCATCAGATTGACGGCGACCGTCACGATCACCTCGACCGCCGGGACCTCCGCGATGTCGCGGGTCATGGCGTCGAAGTCGGGGTTGCCGGTGGCCTCGGGGGTGTCCGAGGAGGGGGAGTCACTCATGCCCCACACGATAGGCGCAGCCGCAGGCCCCCTCGACGCCAGGAGGCCGGAGACGGCCGGTTGGTGCACCTCACCGGGAGCTGCTAACCTTGTGTAACGACCGGTCGGACCCGTATGCCTCACGGCGCACGAGTCCGGCCCACAAGTGGAGGCTTCGAACTCCCACCTGGCCGCTCTCAGGGCGGCGGGTCACCGGTCAGGCGGTCCCTCGTCCCCGAGACGGCGATCCGCCCGATAACGCGCCCCGCGGTCCCCGTGGCGGTGCTCCGGTAGTTCGAGGAGCCCCGCCTGTGACCGTCCGGGGCGTTCTGCATGCTCCGGCCCGGTCAGGTCCAACGAACAGAGACGTTACGCGGCTGTCCGCCAGACCGTCGCGTGGTGCTACCGAGGAGGATCCATCAGCGCCGAGCCCCGCATCAACGACCGGATTCGCGTTCCCGAGGTGCGACTTGTCGGTCCCAGCGGCGAGCAGGTCGGGATTGTCCCGCTTGCCAAGGCCCTGGAGCTTGCGCAGGAGTACGACCTCGATCTCGTCGAGGTCGCGGCGAACGCCCGTCCGCCCGTGTGCAAGCTCATGGACTACGGGAAGTTCAAGTACGAGTCGGCCATGAAGGCCCGTGAGGCGCGCAAGAACCAGGCGCACACGGTCATCAAGGAGATGAAGCTCCGGCCGAAGATCGACCCGCACGACTATGACACCAAGAAGGGTCACGTCGTCCGGTTCCTCAAGCAGGGCGACAAGGTCAAGATCACGATCATGTTCCGTGGTCGCGAGCAGTCCCGGCCGGAGCTCGGCTACCGGCTGCTGCAGCGGCTCGCGGAGGACGTGGCCGACCTCGGCTTCGTGGAGTCGAACCCGAAGCAGGACGGCCGAAACATGATCATGGTTCTCGGTCCGCACAAGAAGAAGACCGAGGCGATGGCCGAGGCCCGCCAGGCGCAGGAAGCCCGCAAGGCGGAGGCGAAGGCCAACCCCGGCCGTTCGATGAACGCCGCGGACCCCGACGCCGCGAACGCCGCGGACTCCGACGACGTCGCGAACGCCGAGGCTTCGGCCGAGGCGTGACCCCCGGGGGCGCCGCCCCCAGGAGCAACCGAATACAAGTACGACGCTCCACCGTGCCCGGTTTCACGACCGGGCACCGGAGCGCCACCGACGAGGAGAGAACGGCGCTATGCCGAAGAACAAGTCGCACAGCGGTGCCAGCAAGCGCTTCAAGATCACCGGCTCCGGCAAGGTGCTCCGCGAGCGTGCCGGCAAGCGCCACCTGCTCGAGCACAAGTCGTCCCGCGTGACGCGTCGCCTCACCGGCAACGCCGAGATGGCCCCGGGCGACGCCGCGAAGATCAAGAAGCTTCTCGGCAAGTGACGCCCCGGCGCGCGAGCGCCACAGGCACGTCAGACCGGGACCCAATCGATTTCGGGCCGTGTGGGCACAACCACGGCCCCGCTACAAGGAGTTAACAAGTGGCACGCGTCAAGCGGGCAGTCAACGCCCACAAGAAGCGCCGGGCGATCCTCGAGCAGGCCTCCGGCTACCGCGGTCAGCGTTCGCGCCTGTACCGCAAGGCCAAGGAGCAGGTCACCCACTCGCTGGTCTACAACTACAACGACCGCAAGAAGCGCAAGGGTGACTTCCGCCAGCTGTGGATCCAGCGCATCAACGCCGCTGCCCGCGCCAACGGCATCACCTACAACCGCTTCATCCAGGGTCTGAAGGCCGCGAACGTCGAGGTCGACCGCAAGATCCTGGCCGAGCTGGCCGTCAACGACGCGACCGCCTTCGCGGCGCTCGTCGAGGTCGCGCAGAAGGCGCTGCCGGCGGACGTCAACGCGCCGAAGGCCGCGTGACGCCGCGCCGGCTCTGAGCCGGACGTGAGTGCAGGACCCGCAGGCTTCGCTGCCTGCGGGTCCTGGTGTTGCGGTCGTCGGTCGCGGCTGTTCGGCTGCGGGTCCGTTGTGGCCGGTCGCGCCCACGCGGCGGAGCCGCATATCGATACCGCCCCGCGCCCCTGAGGGCGCCGCAGTCCCGTTGCCCGGAACATGCAGCCTGTCCGAGATCTCCCGGAAGTGAAGAAGATGGCCCCCGTCAGCCCCGAGCTGATCTCCCCCCGTTCCTCCCGTGTCGCCGCCGCCCGGCGGCTCGGCAAGCGGAACTTCCGGGGGAAGGAGCGGCTGTTCCTCGCCGAGGGACCGCAGGCCGTGCGGGAGGCCGCGGCGCACCGGGGCGGCGGCCTCGCCACGCTCGTGGAACTGTTCGCCACCCCCGAGGCCGCCGAGCGGTACGCCGACATCACCGGCGCCGCCCGGGCAGCCGGTGCCCGCGTACACCTGGCCTCCGAGCAGGTCATCGCCGACATCTCCACCACCGTCACCCCGCAGGGGCTCGTCGGGGTGTGCCGGTTCCTGGACACGCCGTTCGAGGAGATCCTCGCCGCCCGGCCCCGCCTCGTCGCCGTCCTCGCGCACGTACGCGACCCCGGGAACGCCGGCACCGTGCTGCGCTGCGCCGACGCCGCCGGAGCCGAGGCCGTCGTCCTCACCGACGCCTCCGTCGACCTGTACAACCCCAAGGCCGTACGCGCCTCCGTCGGCTCGCTGTTCCACCTGCCCGTCGCCGTCGGCGTCCCCGTCGGACGGGCCGTGACGGGACTGCGGGACGCGGGCGTACGGCTGCTCGCCGCCGACGGCGCCGGGGACCGGGACCTCGACGACGAGCTCGACAAGGGCACCATGGGCGGCCCGACCGCCTGGGTCTTCGGCAACGAGGCCTGGGGCCTGCCCGAGGAGACCCGCGCGCTCACCGACGCCGTCGTCCGCGTCCCCATCCACGGAAGGGCGGAGAGTCTGAACCTGGCCACCGCCGCCGCCGTATGTCTCTACGCGTCGGCACGTGCACAGCGCGCCGCCGGAGGGTGCCGCTCCGTCACCGGAAACCAGTAAGGTGACCAGCCCGGGGACCCTCCCCAAGCTCTCGGCCGGTCCCGAGCACGGGGCGCCCCGCGGAAGTCCGGAGAGGTGGGGTACGGGGATGAGTATCGGCACGAGCAGCGCACCGGGAGCACAGCGGGCCGCCCGCCCGCCCGCGCCCCGGCCCGGTGATCTCGCCGAACTCGGTATCGACCCCGACCAGCTCCCCGACGGACTCGTCGTCGCCGACGAGCACGGCCGGGTGATCTGCTTCAACGCGGCGGCCGTCCGCATCACCGCCGTACCCGCCGAACAGGCCCTCGGACAGCCGCTGGAGACGGCCCTGCCGTTAGAGGACCTGGAGGGCCGCCGCTGGTGGCAGCTCACCGACCCCTACGGAGGCCTCGCCATCCGGGTCGGCCAGCCCGAACGCAACCTCCTGCTGCACGGCGGCCGCGAGGTCCTCGTCTCCGCGCGCTACGTCCGCACCCGGCCCACCGGACCCGTGCGCCGCGTCGTCGTCACCCTGCGCGACACCGAGGCCAGGCGCCGCACCGAGCGCAGCCACGCCGAGCTGATCGCCACCGTCGCCCACGAACTGCGCTCCCCGCTCACCTCGGTCAAGGGTTTCACCGCCACGCTGCTCGCCAAGTGGGAGCGGTTCACCGACGACCAGAAACGGCTGATGCTGGAGACCGTCGACGCCGACGCCGACCGGGTCACCCGGCTCATCGCCGAACTGCTCGACATATCCCGCATCGACTCCGGGCGCCTGGAGGTGCGGCGCCAGCCCGTCGACATCGGGGCCGCCGTCGGACGCCACATCCAGGCCCACGTCGCCGCCGGGCAGCAGGCCGACCGGTTCCTCCTGCGGGTGCAGCACCCGCTGCCCGACCTGTGGGCCGACCCCGACAAGGTCGACCAGGTGCTGAGCAACCTGCTGGAAAACGCGGTGCGGCACGGCGAGGGAACCGTCACAATCGACATCACGCCCTCGGCCTCCCCACGGGAACGGGAGACCGCCGAAAGCGCCGCGACCGTGGAGACCGCAGCCACGTCGGTCACGGTGAGCGACGAGGGGCCCGGCATTCCGGAGGAGTCCATGAACCGCGTCTTCACCCGCTTCTGGCGGGGCAGCAAGCGCGGCGGGACGGGCCTCGGGCTGTACATCGTCAAGGGCATCGTCGAAGCCCACGGCGGCACCATCACGGTCGGACGCGCCCCCGGCGGCGGCGCCGAGTTCCGATTTACGTTGCCCGTGGCGGCACCGGCGTATCTCACCTGAGACGCCCACCGGGCCCCACGGGCGCATAGGCGTTCCCCAGCCCCGTTAGACTCGGCCTTTGGCACCTTTGCGTCCCGAGGACGAAGAACCAGACGACACCACGCGGGTGTTTCGTCCACGAGTCGATGACGGGGACCATCAGCCAGCCAACGGAAGCACGGGAAGAGATGTCGGCACCGAATAAGTCGTACGACCCGGTCGAGGTCGAGGCGTTGAAACCGGAACAGATCGAGCGCATGCGGGACGAGGCGCTCGCCGCCTTCGCCGCCGCGGACTCCCTCGACGCGCTCCAGGAGGCCAAGGTCGCCCACACCGGCGGTACCTCCCCGCTGGCCCTGGCCAACCGCGAGATCGGCGCACTGCCGCCGCACGCGAAGGCCGACGCCGGCAAGCGCGTCGGCCAGGCGCGCGGTGCCGTCAACAAGGGCCTCGCCGCCCGCCAGACCGAGCTGGAGGCCGAGCGCGACGCGCGCGTCCTGGTCGAGGAGGCCGTGGACGTCACGCTGCCCCACGACCGCGTACCGGCCGGCGCCCGGCACCCGCTGACCACGCTCTCCGAGCGCATCGAGGACATCTTCGTGGCCATGGGCTACGAGGTCGCCGAGGGCCCCGAGGCCGAGGCCGAGTGGTTCAACTTCGACGCCCTCAACATCGGCCCGGACCACCCGGCCCGCGGCGAGGCCGACACGTTCTTCGTGGCGACTGCATCCGACAGCGGCTCCGCCGCGGGCTCGGGCGGCACCGGGTCCGGTGTCGTGCTGCGCACCCACACCTCGCCCGTGCAGATCCGCTCCGCGCTCGACCGTGAGCTGCCGGTCTACGTGATCTGCCCCGGCCGGGTGTACCGCACCGACGAGCTGGACGCCACGCACACCCCCGTCTTCCACCAGGTCGAGCTGCTCGCCATCGACGAGGGCCTGACCATGGCGGACCTCAAGGGCACCCTGGACCACATGGTCCAGTCGCTGTTCGGCGCGGAGATGAAGACCCGGCTGCGGCCGAACTTCTTCCCCTTCACCGAGCCCTCCGCCGAGATGGACATGCTCTGCTACGTCTGCAGGGGCGCGTCCGTCGGCAACCCCGACCGGCCCTGCCGCACCTGCTCCAGCGAGGGCTGGATCGAGCTCGGCGGCTGCGGCATGGTCAACCCGAGGGTGCTCACCGCCTGCGGCGTCGACCCCGAGAAGTACAGCGGCTTCGCCTTCGGGTTCGGGATCGAGCGGATGCTGATGTTCCGCCACAACGTCGAGGACATGCGAGACATGGTCGAGGGTGACGTCCGGTTCACCCGGCCGTTCGGGATGGAGATCTGATGCGGATCCCGCTTTCCTGGCTGCGGGAGTACGTCGACCTGCCGGCGACGGAGACCGGCCGGGACGTACAGGCCAAGCTCATTTCGGCGGGCCTCGAGGTCGAGACCGTCGAGCACCTCGGCGCCGACCTCAAGGGTCCCCTCGTCGTCGGCCAGGTGCTGACCGTCGAGGAGCTGGAGGGCTTCAAGAAGCCGATCCGCTTCTGCACCGTCGACGTCGGACAGGCCAACGGCACCGGTGAGCCCCAGGAGATCGTCTGCGGCGCCCGCAACTTCGCCGCCGGCGACAAGGTCGTCGTGGTCCTCCCCGGCGCCACCCTGCCCGGCGGCTTCTCGATCAGCGCCCGCAAGACGTACGGCAAGACGTCGCACGGCATGATCTGTTCCAGCGACGAGCTGGGCATGGGCGACGACGGCACCCACGGCATCATCGTGCTGCCGCCGGAGACCGAGGTCGGCAAGGACGCCATCGAACTGCTGGAACTCGTCGACGAGGTCCTGGACATCGCCGTCACCGCCAACCGCGGCGACTGCCTGTCCATCCGCGGCGTCGCCCGCGAGACCGCCATCGCCTACGGCCTGCCGCTGCGCGACCCGGCCCTCCTCGACGTGCCGGGACCGAACGCGTTCGGCTACCCGGTCGAGGTCTCCGACCCGGCCGGCTGCGACCGCTTCACCGCCCGCACGGTGACCGGCCTCAGACCCGAGGCGCGCTCCCCGATCTGGCTGAAGCGCCGGCTCCAGAAGGTCGGCATGCGCCCGATCTCCCTCGCCGTCGACGTCACCAACTACGTGATGATGGAGCTCGGCCAGCCGCTGCACGCCTACGACCGGGGTCTCGTCCAGGGCACCATCGGCGTGCGCCGCGCGGCGGAGGGCGAGAGGATCGTCACCCTCGACGGCGTCGAGCGGACGCTGCACGCCGAGGACCTGGTCATCACCGACGACCGCGGCCCGATCGGCCTCGCCGGTGTGATGGGCGGCGCCGACACCGAGATCGCCGACCACGACGACCTCGAGAAGTCGACCGGCGACGTGGTGATCGAGGCCGCCCACTTCGACCAGGTGTCCGTCGCGCGCACCGCCCGCCGCCACAAGCTGTCCTCGGAGGCCTCCCGCCGCTTCGAGCGCGGCGTGGACCCGCAGGCCGCCGCCGCTGCCGCGCAGCGCACCGTCGACCTGCTGGTGCTGCTCGCCGGCGGCACCGCCGAGGCCGGTGTCACCGAGGTCGTCGCCCCGGCCGCGCCGCACACCATCACCGTCGCCGCCGACCACCCCGACAGGGTCGCGGGGGTGACGTACGGCCGGGAGACCGTCGTACGCCGCCTCCAGCAGGTCGGTTGTGACGTCTATGGAAATTCTGCCGCGTGGAACGCGTCGTCGAGGGGCGGTGGCCGGGAGACGGGCGGGCAGGACGAGCTGATCGTCACCGTGCCGTCCTGGCGGCCCGACCTCACCGACCCGAACGACCTCGCCGAAGAGGTCATCCGGCTGGAGGGCTACGAGAACCTGCCCTCCACGCTGCCCAGGCCGCCCGCCGGCCGGGGACTGACCGGCCGCCAGCGGCTGCACCGCCGCGTCGGCCGCGCGCTCGCCGGCGCCGGGTACGTCGAGGCGCCGAACTACCCGTTCGTCAGTGAGCAGGTCTTCGACCAGCTCGGTCTCGACGCCGACGACCCGGCCCGCCGTGTGGTCAGGCTGGTCAACCCGCTCAGCGACGAGGAGCCCGCACTGCGCACCACGCTGCTGCCGGGTCTGCTCGGCGCGCTGCGCCGCAACGACGGCCGGGGCTCGCACGACCTCGCCCTGTTCGAGACCGGTCTGGTCTTCCAGCCGGGCGACGAGCGCAGGGCGGCCGCGAGCCTGCCCGTCGACCGGCGCCCCAGCGAGGACGACA
>NZ_NEUB01000267.1 GCF_002910825.1 Streptomyces sp. SM1
ACCCTCGCCGTGGAGTCCCACGGCCTGGACGTCCACCGGGACCTGGCCGCCCGCGCCGGCCTGCGCACCGTCCCGCTGCCCCACGACGACCTCGGCACCCGCACGGAGATCCCGGCCGACGCGGACGCGGTGCTCCTCAGCCCCGCCCACCAGTTCCCCCTGGGCGGTGCCCTGCGCCCCGGACGCCGCGCCGCCGTCATCGACTGGGCCCGCCGCACCGGCGGCCTGATCCTGGAGGACGACTACGACGGCGAGTTCCGCTACGACCGCCAGGCCGTCGGCGCCCTCCAGGACCTCGACCCCGACCACGTGGTGTACCTCGGCACGGCCAGCAAGTCCCTCGCCCCCGGCCTGCGCCTGGGCTGGATGGTCGTGCCGCCCCGGCTGGTGCCGGACGTCACCCCCCACTCCGTCAGCGTCGTCGAACAGCTCACCCTCGCCGAGTTCCTCACCTCCGGCGCCTACGACCGCCACGTCCGCGCCGCCCGCCTGCGCTACCGCCGCCGCAGGGACGCCCTGGTCCAGGCCCTCGCCGACCGGGCCCCCGACGTCCACGTCACCGGCATCGCGGCCGGTCTCCACGCGGTGCTGCAACTACCACCCGGCACCGAACAGTCCGTCGTCCAGGCAGCCACCTGGCAGGGCCTGGCGGTCCACGGCCTCACCTGCTACCGCCACCCCGCCACCGGCACCACCCCGGCAGACGCCCTGGTCGTCGGCTACGGGACCCCACCGGACCACGCCTGGGCCGGCACCCTCGACGCCTTGTGCAGGGCGCTGCCCTGACCCGCGGGGACCGG
>NZ_NEUB01000268.1 GCF_002910825.1 Streptomyces sp. SM1
CCCGCGGCCTCGCCCGGAACCGGGCCCGCCCCGGACGCCCCCGCGGAAGCCGCGGCCGCGGCACCCCCGGAACCCTCGCCCCGCCGATCCGGAATCCCCAGCCGGTCCGCCGCCTCCTGCAACCACTCCGGCGGACTCAGCAGGAACGACGTCTGGTTCAGATCCACCCGCGCCGCGGGCGCCGGCTCCGGCGCCTCCGCGTCACGGCCGTACTCCTCCTCGTACCGGCGGATCACCTCACCCACCGGCAGCCCCGGCCACAGCGTCGCCTCACCACTGTCCCGGGCGATCACCAGCCGCTGCGCGCCACCGTCCGAACGGGGTCCGTCCGCACGGTCCTCCGCCCACACCACGAACCCGAGGTCGAACTCCCGTACCCGCACCGCACGGTGCTGGTACGACGGCACATCCCCGTTGACCCACTCCTCAGCGCGCTCCTGCGCCTGCGCGAACGTCACCATCGCCGAGCCTCACTCCCCAGCCGCAACCGGAACGACACGCGCGAACCCGCCGTCCACCATCAGATTCGCCACCGTCTCCAGCTCCGGCGGAGATCCCGCGAGCCGCGACAGGAACACGTCGAAGTCCTCACCGCACGGCAACAGCAGCCGCTCCACCCGCTCGGCCGGCGGCACCGACGGATCCACGTCCCGCACGTCGTCGTACGCGCAGAACCACACCGAACCCTGCCGCTCGCCCCGCACCTTCACCGCCAGCAGACCGCCCTGCGCGAAGGCCACGCACAGGTAGTCCTTGGTCAGATGGTCACGCAGGCACTTGTTCACATAGACCAGGTCGTTGACCGCCGCCTCGTCCCGCACCGTGAAGAACGGCTGGTCCAGCAGCAGACCCAGTTCCGCGTCCAGCGCCGTCCCCACCGGCGCACACCCGCCCGCCGCCTTCAGGAACGACCGGTAGGCGCCCGGCAGCCGGTACCCGAGATCCTCCTCGACGCCCAGCACCAGCGACTCCGTCACCGCCACACCCGACTTCGGCAGCCCGAAATGCGCCGGACGCGTCTCCTGCAGCGGCCGGGTGCCCCGCTTGCCGTGATCGACCGCCGACGTCGCCACACCGCCGTGATGCCGCAGCAACGCCTTCACCTCGACCGGCACCAGCTCCAGCCGCCGCGACCCCACCACGTGATGCCACGTCCAGCCGTGCGGCGTCGCCACCGCGGGCACCGTGTCCCACAACGCGTGACCACTCGCCGCGGACGCCGCGTTCGCCGACACGTAGTCGGTCAGACGCAACTCGTCGACACCGAAACCCTCCGGTGGGTCGGCGATCTCCACCGCCACGCGCGCGTAGGGCGAAAAGACGGGATACCCGCGCTCGTCCACCCGCACCCCCCTCGGATGACGGGCCGCCCGCACCGGATCCGGGAAGTGCACGACCTGCCCCGCATAGGCCGCGTTCGGCGGCGCAACCTCTCCCCCGGCCTGGCGGCCGGGAGGCGACCCCAGCCCGAGCCGACCTGTCGTCATGGCGGTTGCCCCCTGCGGCACTCTGTACGAACCGCGCCGCCCCCTTCGGACGGTTACGGAACGTATTCGACGGTCACGTCTGTCTCAACTGCTTACCGCCCCGGCCCTCCCGGCGGCCGCACGGGCAACCGCGCGGAACGCCGCGGGACCGCGGTGCCGACAGCCTATGCGGTACGCCCCGACCGGTCACCGGCACCGGCCGCCCACCCCTCCGCTTCCGTGACCAACCGTCACCCTCCCGTGACAGCCCGCCCAAACCCGGGCGTGTCGCCACGCCCCAGCTTCCACATCAGCCACCCGGTTTGGCACTCTGTGACCTCCGGGGGGATGCTCGGGAGGGGATGACGATCATGAACGTGACACAGACGGGGACACACACCGGCCCATCCGGCGACCCTCGCTCCGGCGACCCGCGCGTCGGCTGGAGCGCCACCGACGCCTCCCACGCCCCCACTCTCCGGCACCGCCGCGACGGCATCCTCCCGACCATCGCCGCCGCCCTCTCCCTCCGCGGCACCACCCTCACCGGCACGCCCGCGCGCGGCGACACGCCGCCGGCCCTGCACCCCCTCGTCCAGGACTTCCTCGACACCCTCACCAGCGACCAGCGCGACCGCTTCACCGGCCGCTGCGCCGAAGCCATCCTCATCTCCCGGCGCATCGCCGCCGCCGACGCCGCACGCAGTAAACGCGCCGCACGAAAACCCATGACGAACGGCGAGGCACGCAGAGCGCTCAAACAGGCGAAACTCACCACCCGCCACATCCGCGAGGACGGCGACCCCCTCCACGGCAGCTACGCCGCCCCCTGCCGCGCCTGCACCGCCCTCACCGCCCACTTCGGCGTCCGCACGGTCGACCCCGCCGCCACCGACGGCTGAACCACCCTCCACCGACCACGACGAACGAAGAGCAGATGCACACCGACCGCACCTCGACGACCCGCTTCGCCGTACCCGTCGACGCCGCCCTGCGCACCGCCGGATGGCAACCCGGGCGCTGGGACATCAAACAGGCCGAGATCTGGGCCGACACCCTCCGCGACCACACCTCACCCGCAGGGCACCGCCACGCCGTCTTCCCCGCGGCGGTCGAGGCCTGGGCCGAATTCGGCGGACTTCACCTGGACCCCACCGGCCCGGGCCGCCACATCGCCCCCACCAGGGTCCACCTCGACCCCCTGCACGGCCTTCACGCCGCCCGTACCCTCGCCGACCTCGGCCGCGCCCTCGACACCGAGGTCTGCCCCCTCGGCGCCGAGACCGGAACCCACGCGCTCCTCGCCATCGACGCCCAGGGCCGCGTCTACTCCCTCGACCACACCGGCGACTGGTATCTCGGCCCCACCATCGACCAGGGCATCACCACCCTCGTCACCGGCCTCCGGCCCGCC
Organism: Streptomyces sp. SM1; assembly: GCF_002910825.1. Classification (GTDB taxonomy): domain Bacteria; phylum Actinomycetota; class Actinomycetes; order Streptomycetales; family Streptomycetaceae; genus Streptomyces; species Streptomyces okerensis. The sequence goes on from NZ_NEUB01000268.1 coordinate 2,881, forward strand.
CGTCTCACCGCCGGCTGACCGGCCGTCCCGGGCCCTACGACGCCGGAATCACCGCCGACACCCGAAAACCCCCCGCGTCCGTCGGCCCGGACACGAACACCCCGCCCAGCGCCGACACCCGCTCCCGCATCCCCACGAGACCGTTCCCGCCGGACGGCAGTCCCGCCGACGCCCCGACCCCGGCCTCCGGTGGCGGCCCGTTCTCCACCTGCATCGCGATCTCGGACACCCGGTACGCCAGACGCACATACGTCTTCGCACCCGCCGCATGCTTGTGGACGTTCGTCAACGCCTCCTGCACCACCCGGTACGCCGTCGACTCCACCTCCGGCCCGCACGAGCGGCTCTCCCCCATCACCGACAGGTCCACGACCATTCCCGCGGCCGCCGACTGCCCCACCAGTTCCTCGATCTCCGACAGACACGGCCCCTCGCCCGGGCCCGCCGTCCCACCCACCGCCCGCGAGGCCGCAGCCGCCGCGGCCACCCCCACCGCCGCCAGCGGCACCGACACCCGCTCCCGCGGCCGCCCGCCCGCGGAGGACCGCAGCACGCCCAGCATCTCCCGCAGCTCCGTCAAGGCCTGCCGCCCCATGTCCCCCACCAGCGCGGCATTCCGCACCGCCTTCTCCGGATCCTTCCGCGCGACCGCCTGCAACGCCGCCGCGTGCACCACCATCAGACTCACCCGGTGCGCCACCACGTCGTGCATCTCACGGGCGATCCGGGTCCGCTCCTCGCCCCGCGCCCACTCCGCCCGCTCCTCGGCCCGCTCCGCCAGCAGCTGAAGCTCCCGCTCCAGACTGTCCGCCCGCTCCCGCAGGCTCTCCATCAGCCGCCGCCGCGCCCCCACGTACAGCCCCAGCAGCAGGGGCGGAGCCGTCACACCCAACGCCGTCGTCACCGACGCGAACGGCACGATCCAGTCCCCGACGTCCACCTCCTCGCGCGCGAGGTCCTGCCGCAACCGCACGAACATCACGATGAGCACCGCGGCCAGCTGCATCCCGGCCAGCGAACCGATGATCCGACGCGGCAGGTCCGACGCCGCCAGCGAGTACAGACCCACGATCCCCAGCAGGAAACCCATCGACGCCGGCGTGACCGCGATCGCCACCAGCACCACCGCGATCGGCCACTTCCGCCGTACCAGCAGCACCGACCCGGCCAGCAGGCCGAAGACGACCCCCACGGGCACCGGAATCCCCGCCGCCCACGCGAACGGGATCCCCTCGGCGCCGCACTCCAGCGCGGACGCCACCGCCAGGCCCACATCCAGCACGGCACTTCGCCGCCGTTCCCACCACCACGGCCCGCCCCGGGCCGTCGCAGGCTCTTCCCCCGTCGTGGTCATGCACCCAAGCCTAAGGGCGTCCCCCGCCCCGTATCCGGTGAGTTTCCACCTCCGGCCCGGCACCACACGCGGTGACCGTCCGGGCGCGGTACGCCCCGGAATCCGTCGCACCGGACCGCCGCCGGCCCGGACCCGGCACCACGGGCCGGGGCGCCGATCGGTACCGTCGCATCGAGGGCTCCGGGTACGGCATAGTGTTGGGTGCCGACTCGGCGGCCTGGCCGGCCGTCAGGTTCGGCCGGGTTCCGTCCCCCATGGTGTAACCAGGCAGCACTGAGGGTTTTGGTCCCTTAAGTTCAGGTTCAAATCCTGATGGGGGAGCTGCACGGTCCGGGCCCTGACATGTGCGTCAGGGCCCGCACTCATGTCCCGCCACACCCACCCCGGTATCCTGCGGATGTCACCCCCTCCCCGAACAGCCGAAGGGCATCCCGTGAGCGCCAATCGCCCGGCAGCCGTCGTCGTACTCGCAGCGGGTGAGGGCACCCGTATGAAGTCGGCCACACCGAAGGTCCTGCACGACATCTGTGGCCGTTCCCTGGTGGGCCATGTACTCACCGCCGCCGGCGAACTCGAGCCGGAGAACCTCGTCGTCGTCGTGGGCCACGCCCGCGAGAAGGTGACCGCGCACCTGGCCGCGATCGCCCCCGCCGTCCGCACCGCGGTGCAGGAGGAGCAGAACGGCACCGGTCACGCCGTGCGGATGGGTCTGGAGGAGCTGGGCGGCTCCGTGGACGGGACCGTGGTCGTCGTGTGCGGTGACACCCCGCTGCTGACGGGCGGGACGCTGCGGCGGCTGTCCGACACGCACTCCGCCGACGGCAACGCGGTGACCGTGCTGACGGCCGAGGTGCCGGACGCGACGGGTTACGGGCGGATCGTCCGTGACGGCACCGGTGCGGTGACGGCGATCGTGGAGCACAAGGACGCGTCGGCGGAGGTGCTGGCGGTCCGGGAGATCAACTCGGGTGTGTTCGCGTTCGACGGGGCGTTGCTCGCGGACGCGCTGAAGCGGGTGCGTACGGACAACAGCCAGGGCGAGGAGTACCTGACGGACGTCCTCGGGATCCTGCGTGAGGCGGGGCACCGGGTGGGTGCCTCGGTGGCGGGCGACCACCGGGAGATCGCGGGGATCAACAACCGCGTGCAGCTGTCGGAGGCGCGGCGGATCCTGAACGACCGGCTGCTGACGGCCGCGATGCTGTCCGGCGTGACCGTCGTCGACCCCGCGACGACGTGGGTGGACGCGACGGTGTCGTTCGAGCGGGACGTCCTGGTCCACCCCGGTACGCAGCTGCACGGTGCGACGCATCTCGCCGAGGGGGCCGAGGTCGGTCCGAACACGCGGCTGACGGACACCTGGGTGGGCGAGGGCGCGCGGGTCGACAACACGGTGGCGGTGGGCGCCGACGTGGGTCCGGAGGCGAGTGTCGGGCCGTTCGCGTATCTGCGTCCGGGGACGCGGCTGGCGCGCAAGGGCAAGATCGGCACGTATGTGGAGACGAAGAACGCGTCGATCGGTGAGGGGACGAAGGTCCCGCACCTGTCGTACGTGGGCGACGCGACGATCGGCGCGTTCTCGAACATCGGTGCGGCAAGCGTGTTCGTCAACTATGACGGGGAGCACAAGCACCACACGACCGTCGGCTCACATTGCAAGACGGGTTCGGACAACATGTTTGTGGCACCGGTCACGGTCGGGGACGGCGCCTACACGGCCGCCGGCTCGGTGATCACGAAGGACGTACCGCCCGGTTCGCTGGCCGTGGCCCGGGGCCAGCAGCGGAATATCGAGGGCTGGGTGGCCCGCAAGCGTCCGGGGAGCGCCGCGGCGAAGGCCGCGGAGGAGGCTTCCCGGGAGTCGGCCGAGGAGGGCTGACCGGATTTCGCCGGTCCGGACACGGCGTACCGTGACAAGTGCAGCTATGCACCCCACCTGCTGAGACACCTCTGAGGAGAACGTGCTGTGACCGGGATCAAGACGACCGGCGAGAAGAAGATGATGCTCTTCTCCGGCCGCGCACACCCCGAGCTTGCCGAGGAGGTCGCCCGCCAGTTGGAGGTCGACGTCGTCCCGACGAAGGCCTTCGACTTCGCCAACGGCGAGATCTACGTGCGGTATCAGGAGTCGGCCCGTGGTGCCGACTGTTTCCTGATGCAGAGCCACACCGCTCCGATCAACAAGTGGATCATGGAGCAGTTGATCATGATCGACGCGCTGAAGCGTGCGTCGGCGCGGTCGATCACGGTGATCCTGCCGTTCTACGGTTACGCGCGGCAGGACAAGAAGCACCGGGGCCGTGAACCCATCTCGGCGCGTCTGATCGCGGACCTGATGAAGACGGCGGGTGCGACGCGGCTGCTGGCGGTGGATCTGCACACGGACCAGATCCAGGGCTTCTTCGACGGACCCGTCGACCACCTGTTCGCGCTGCCGCTGCTGGCGGACTACGTGGGCGCGAAGGTGGACCGCTCGAAGCTGACGGTGGTGTCCCCGGACGCGGGCCGGGTGCGCGTGGCCGACCGCTGGTGCGACCGGCTGGGTGCGCCGCTGGCGATCGTGCACAAGCGCCGGGACAAGGACGTGGCGAACCAGGTCACCGTGCACGAGGTGGTCGGCGAGGTGAAGGGCCGCGTGTGCGTGCTGGTGGACGACATGATCGACACCGGTGGCACGATCTGTGCGGCGGCGGACGCGCTGTTCGCGCACGGCGCGGAGGACGTCATCGTGACGGCGACGCACGGCGTGCTGTCGGGTCCGGCGGCGGACCGGCTGAAGAACTCGAAGGTGAGTGAGTTCGTGTTCACGGACACGCTGCCCACCCCGGTCGAGCTGAGTGAGAGCCTGGACAAGATCAAGGTGCTGTCGATCGCGCCGACCATCGCGCGCGCGGCGCGCGAGGTGTTCCAGGACGGCTCGGTGACCAGCCTGTTCGACGAGCAGTAAGGGTTCTGTAATCGGGCACCCGTGCGGGTCCCGATGATCGTTTTGGGTACGGCCTCCTGGTCCGAGTAGACTGCTCGAGTTGCTCGGCGAGGGAGGCCGTACCGCTTCGTTCCGAAGCCTGTACGGCGGTCCGTTATCGACGCGCTCTTCGTAGCAGGCCGTTCGTGGCCGGGTGACCACGTCCGTTTCTGACTTCGAGGAGTGAGTGACCATGTCCGAGGTGAAGATCTCCGCCGCGACGCGCACCGAGTTCGGCAAGGGTGCCGCGCGCCGTATCCGCCGTGACAACAACGTTCCCGGTGTGGTGTACGAGCACGGTCTCGAGCCGCTGCACATCACCCTTCCGGGCCACGAGCTGCTGCTGGCGCTGCGTACGCCGAACGTGCTGATCGAGCTCGACATCGACGGCAAGGAGCGCCAGCTGGCGATCCCGAAGGCCGTGCAGCGCGACCCGCTGAAGGGCTTCCTGGAGCACGTGGACCTGCTGAAGGTCAAGCGTGGCGAACAGGTCCAGGTCGAGGTCTACGTGCAGACCGAGGGTGAACTGGCCCCGGGCGGCAACCTGCTGGAGCATGTCCTGCCGACGCTGCCGGTCGAGGCCCAGGCGATGGACATCCCCGACGGTGTGACGGTGTCCGTCCAGGGTCTGTCGGCCGGTGCCACCGTCCTCGCCAAGGACATCCCGCTTCCCTCCGGTGCGACGCTGGCCGTCGACGGGGACACGGTGGTACTCCAGGTGCTGGCCGCGCAGGCCGAGGAGGCCTCCGAGGGCGAGGGCGACGAGGCCGCCGAGGCCTGATCGTCCTCTTGAGTCGTCGTTGTGTCGGCCGCTGTTCCGTTCCGGGGCAGCGGCCGACGTGTACGAGGTCGCAGGTACGCGGATGACGCGGCGGATGACGCGGATGAAGGAGACATGGGCGTGACGACGGATGCGGCGGGTGCGGCGGGGCCCTGGCTGATCGTGGGGCTGGGCAATCCGGGGCCGGGGTACGCGATGAACCGGCACAACGTGGGATTCATGGTGGCGGATCTGCTGGCGGAGCGGATCGGTGGCCGGTTCAAGCGGGCGGGCAAGGCGCAGGCACAGGTGGTCGAGGGCCGGACCGGTCCTCCGGGACCGGCCGGCCGCCGGGTGATCCTGGCGAAGCCGATGTCGTACATGAATCTGTCGGGCGGGCCGGTGAACGCGCTGCGGGACTTCTACAAGGTCCCGGTGGAGCGGGTGGTCGCGATCCACGACGAGCTGGACATCGACTACGGGACCCTGCGGCTGAAGCTGGGCGGCGGCGACAACGGTCACAACGGACTGAAGTCGCTGACGGCTGCGTTCGGGCGGGACTACCACCGGGTGCGGTTCGGGATCGGCAGGCCGCCGGGGCGGATGCAGGTGGCGGACTTCGTGCTGAAGGACTTCTCGCCGGCGGAGCGCAAGGAGCTGGACTACTTCGTGGACCGGGCGGCGGACGCGGTGGAGTGTCTGGTGACCGAGGGCCTGGAGCGGGCGCAGGGGACCTACAACTCGTGAGTAGCAAGGATGTCAAGCTTGCGTCATCGACCTTTCTTCACTGAGTTCACGAAGGTCGACCAGCCAGTACTCGCGATGAGGAGCACGGCGCCATCAGAAACCTTGCTGTCACGCACCGGGACCACTCCCTGCAACCCATCGACGACCTCGATGCAGCTACCACCCGAGCCGTCGCTGTAGGACGACTTACGCCAGACAACCGTGCTCAGATCAGGTGTGATGCTCATGATTGGTACAGTCCTTCGCTGACGATTCGATCAAGGTCAGAGACTCCGCCGGCGACAGCGCAGCGGCCCTGACGAGATCGTACGACCTCGTGCAGAGATCAACGAGGGCCGGTTCCTCGATCAGTTGGCCCGTCCATGGTGCTTCCACGTACACAGCGGGGGGAGCATCCGCGAACGTCATGATCGAAGCCATGCTGGTCATGAATGCCTCAGCTGCACGCACGAACGGCAGCACTTGCACCATGACTGTGTGCGCCTGAGCCATCCCAACAACGTGCTGAAGCTGTGAGGCCATCACGGCAGGCCCTCCCACCGGCACCCTCAGCACAGTCTCGTTCAGCACGACCCACAGCAACGGCCTTGCAGGATCAGCCAAGATCTTCTGCCGCTCAAGCCGCGCTCTCACATACCCGTCCACCACCTCCGCCGTGGCGTAGGGCATGGTCGCCGTCGTGATCGCCCGCGCGTACCCCTCCGTCTGCAACAACCCCGGCACCAGCATCGGCGCGTACTCGCTGATCGTCTTGGCCCGTGTCTCCAGCTCCGCCGCGTCCGCGAAGTAGTCGGCGTGCTTGGACTTGCGGGCCAGTTCGCACAGGCGCTGGAAGTGCTCACCTGTGCCGAGGACCTCGTCCAGGAGCCGGGACAGGTCCGGCTGCGGACGCCTGGTCGCGGACTCGAACTGGCCGATGTACGTGCCGGAGCAGAAGACCCGCTCGCCGAGCTGGTCCTGGGAGAGACCGGCGGCCTCGCGGGCCCGGCGGAGTTCACTGCCGAAGAAGGTCCTCGGTGAGGTGAACGGGTCCACGTCCTGGTGGCGGTTCTGCCGGCCGGCCATCGGCTGTGCCCCCTTGCGGTGTTCCCTGCGCGCGCCCGCCGACTCCACGGGGCCAAGTGCCGCTCACTGCCCGCAACTCCGTTGCTGGCACGCGACCTCTACCGAGCGTAGCCCGACATCAGCACCCTGTAGGCATGAACAGCAACAATCACCCCTTCCCCACCCAGACCGAACACCCCCTCCCGACCGTCCCGTTCGCCTATCCGTTCCCGGACAACCCTCTGGCCTCCGCACTCGCCGTCTCCGACGAGCTCAGCGCCGCCCTCGCCCTGCACGGCATCACCCTGCCGTCCCTGGGACCGGAGCTGGCGTCCTGCACGACGTCCACGGTGCACCGCCCGCTCCTGGAGCTGGGCCGGGTGAACCTGTCCACGGCCCACCGCCTGACCGCCGTACTCAACGACGCGGCGGACGCGCGTAAGGCAGCAGCCCGCCCGAGCACGGGCGACGGCAACGGACCCGGCAGCGGCACGGACCGGTGACCGCACCC
>NZ_NEUB01000269.1 GCF_002910825.1 Streptomyces sp. SM1
CCAGGTGGACGCGCGGGTCGGCGACCGCCCGCGTGCCGTCGATCCGGACGCCGCCGCCGGACTCCCGCAGGCGCAGCGGCGCGAGATGGTCGACGGCGGGCCGGAACCCGGTCGCCCACAGGATGACGTCGGCCGCTACCCGCCGCCTTCCCCCCGGCTCTCGGCCGTGCTCGGGCAGGGGAGACCTCCGGGTCCACTCCACACCGTCCGGAGTGATCCGGTCGAACATCGGCTGCCGGTCGAGCACACCGGTGGCCAGTCCCTCGCGGATCGCATCGTTGAGCGGCAGCCCCGTGACCGAGACGACACTGCGCGGCGGCAGCCCCTGCCGCACCCGCTCCTCGACGAGCGCCACGGCCGCCCGTCCGGCCTCCTCGTCGAAGGGGCCCTCACGGAAGACCGGGGGCCGCCGGGTGACCCACGTCGTGGCCGCCGCGTACGGGGCGATCTCCAGCAGATGCTGGGTGCCCGAGGCGCCGCCCCCCACCACGACCACCCGCTGCCCGGCGAACGCCTCCGGCCCCGGGTACCGCGCGGTGTGCAGCTGTCGCCCCCGGAACGTCTCCTGGCCCGGATAGCGCGGCCAGAACGGCCGGTCCCAGGTGCCGGTGGCGCTGATCAGCGCCCGCGCCGCCCAGGAGCCGTCCGGGGTCTTTACCAGCAGCCGCCCGTCGGGCCCCTCCCGTACCGCCCGCACGTCCACCGGCCGGCGTACCCGCAGGTCGAACCTCTGCTCATAGTGGTCGAAGTAGTCGCTGATCACCTCGGACGAGGCCCGCGCGGGATCGGCGCCGACGAGTTCCATGCCGGGCAGCGCGTGCATCCCGTGCACCTTGCCGTAGGTGAGCGAGGGCCAGCGGAACTGCCAGGCGCCGCCGGGGCCGGGGGAGTGGTCCAGCACCACGAAGTCGCGGTCCGGCTCGAATCCGGTCCGCCGCAGGTGATAGGCGCTCGACAGGCCGGCCTGTCCCGCGCCCACGACGACCACCTCGACCTCGCGCATGTTGTTCACGCTTCTACCAACAGTGCCGGGGTCGTGGATCTTCCCCTCCGTGCTCCCGCGCGAAGCCGCCCGCGTCGGCCAGGATGGAGGGCATGCCCGATGCCTTCACCACCCGAGTCCTGAACATCGCCACCGGCTCCGACGAGCGGGTCGTGGACCTCACCGGAGACTGCGAGTCCTTCCTGCGGGAGGCGGCGGCCGGCCGCGACGGCCTGCTGAACATCTTCGTGCCGCACGCCACGGCCGGGATCGCCGTCATCGAGACCGGCGCCGGCAGCGACGACGACCTCCTGTCCGCCCTGCACACCCTTCTGCCCGCCGACGACCGCTGGCAGCACCGGCACGGCACCCCCGGCCACGGCCGCGACCACGTCCTGCCCGCCTTCGTGCCGCCCCACGCGACGCTCCCGGTGCTGAACGGACGCCTGGAACTGGGCACCTGGCAGTCGGTGTGCCTCGTCGACACGAACAGGGACAACCC
>NZ_NEUB01000270.1 GCF_002910825.1 Streptomyces sp. SM1
GCCGGAGCCGAGGTCGCAGGCGCGCCCGGCTTGTAGTCGGCGAAGAAGTCCCACCAGGCTCGGTCGACCGAGTTCGGGTCCTGGAGGTACTGCTGGTAGATCTCGTCGACGAGCCATTCGTTGGCACCGAAGGCCGCGGCGGGGTTCTTGCCCGCGTGGTCGGTGTCGGTCGAGATGCTCGAGTTACTGGGGGACTGTGGCGACACGGCGTCAACCGCCCTCTTCCGCTTCGCAAGATGATGGACAGCGGAAATAAAGGCTACGCCCCTGAGAGCGAGAAGGTCAGACCGGGCCCGTTCATCGTCGTGTAAGTCACATCCCCGCAGGTGTTTCGGCGCGAGAAATGGCGGGAAACAAGCGTGGTTCCGGTTCTTCCGGCGGATTCAGGGATCGCTCGGCCCGGACCCGACGCGCAGCTCACGCGGGTCTGAGCCCGATCACACGTGTCCGTCAGTGCGAACACGGATGGATCTTGCGGCTCCGCTTTGAACTTTACGTCAACTCGGTACGGAAGACGTTCCCGGAAGAGTGATGAGAATGCGGCATCCCCGCTCGGATTCGGCCACTCCGATCCGGCCGCCGTGCAGATCGACGGCCCAGCGGGCGATCGCGAGGCCGAGACCGGTGCCGCCGTCGCTGCCCGGGCCGTGCGGCCGGTTCACGTTGCCCCGGTTGAACCGTTCGAAGACCCGGTGCCACTCGGCCCGCGGAATGCCCGGGCCCTCGTCCAGCACCTCCAGCTCGAGGGAGTCCGGCCGGTCTCCGCGCCGCGCACGGACCGTCACCCGGCCGTGCGGCGGGCTGTGCTTCACCGCGTTGTCGATCAGGTTGGAGACGACCTGGTGGATGCGTTCCGGGTCGGCGAGCGCGGTGAGCTCCGGCGGCGACACGTCGAGGTGCAGATGGACGTCCGTACGGGTGTGGCTGCCGGATCCGGAGGCCATGCCCGCGCGGGCGGAGGCGACCATGTTGGCCTCCTTGAGCACGCCGGACAGGTACGGCCACACCTCGAAGCGGCGCTTCTTCAGCGGGACGACCCCGTTGTCCAGCCGGGACAGGTCCAGCAGCGTCTCCACGAGCCGGCCGAGCCGCTCGGTCTGCTTCAGGGCCGTGCGCATCGTCTCGGGATCGGCCCGGGTGACGCCGTCGACGATGTTCTCCAGCACCGCGCGGAGCCCCGCGATGGGCGTGCGCAGCTCGTGCGAGACGTTGGCCACCAGCTCCTTGCGCCGGCGGTCCTGGGCCTCCAGCTCGTCCGCCATCACGTTGATCGTCTGGGCCAGGTCGCCCAGCTCGTCCCGGCGGTTCTCCCGCACCCGGCGGGTGTAGTCGCCGTGCGAGATGGACCGGGCCACGGCGTTCATGTCGTCGAGCGGCGCGGTGAGCGAGTGGGCCACGAACTGCGTGATGAGGAGGGTGGCGATCATCGAGAAGACCGTGATGAAGCGCAGCTCCGTCTTGGTGTGCACGGCGATCACCGACAGCCCCGTGGTGATCAGGACGGAGACGACGACCAGCGCGCCCAGCTTGGTCTTGATCGAGAACGGGCGCACACCGCCCCAGGGCTGGGAGCCTCCGGGGCCGCTGCGTCCGGCCGGACCGCCGGTCATGGGTTCGGCGTCTCCAGGGCGTAGCCCACACCGTGCACGGTACGGATCCGCTCGGCGCCGATCTTCCGGCGCAGCGCCTTGATGTGGCTGTCGACGGTGCGGGTGCCGGAGGCGTCCGCCCAGTCCCAGACCTCGGCCAGCAGCTGCTCACGCGAGAGCACCGCGCGGGGGGTGTTCGCCAGGCATACCAGGAGATCGAACTCGGTGGGCGTCAGGTGGACGTCCTCGCTGCGCACCCGCACCCTGCGCTGGGCGTGGTCGATCTCCAGTTCGCCGAGGCGCAGGATGCCGCTGCGCGGTGTGGTGGCCGCGAGGGCCGCGCGCTCCATGCGGCGCAGCAGCACGTGCACGCGTGCCGCCAGCTCCCGCATGGAGAACGGCTTCGTCATGTAGTCGTCGGCGCCGACGCCCAGCCCGACCAGCATGTCGGTCTCGTCGTCCCGCGCGGTGAGCATCATGACCGGCACCGGGCGCTGGGCCTGTACACGCCGGCAGACCTCCAGGCCGTCGAAGCCGGGCAGCATGATGTCGAGGATCAGCAGGTCGGGCTGCCACGCCTCCGCGGTGTCCACCGCCGACGGACCGTCGCCCGCCGTTTGCACCAGGAATCCCTCGGCGCGAAGGCGGGTCGCGATGGCGTCCACGATCGTCGCGTCGTCCTCGACCACCAGGATCCGGCGCTGTGCGCCGGGTGTGGGCGCCGCCGTGCCGTTGTGGGAGGTCTGTGTCTGCTCCATGGCCCGCCCCTGAGGTGTGCTTTTTTCCGGAATCCGTGGGGTGATCCGTCGTCTGCGCATCACTGCGATTGACGCTTGAACGATCCGGGTCAGGGCAGCAGCGTACGGGGATCCACCGCGGCTTTGCTATCCAGGGCGGACTCCGATGTGCACGACGTCCGGAACGCCCCGGGCAACGGGGATCTCTTCGGTACGCACGTGACGGAACCCGGCATTCCGCATGGTTCCCTCGAATTCCGGGGACGGTTGGGCCGACCAGACCGCGAGCACCCCGTGCGGGTTCAACACCCGGGCGCAGGCTTCGAGTCCGGCCGCCGAGTAGAGCCCGTCGTTGTCCTCGGTGACGGTCCAGTCGGGCCCGTTGTCGATGTCGAGGCACAGCGCGTCGAACGTGTCGGATGTCTCATGGACGTACGCGACGAGGTCCGTCTCGACGATCTCCGCGCGGGGGTCGGCCAGGGCCCGCGCGGAGAGCTCGGACAGCGGCCCCGCGCGGTGCCACTCGATGATGGACGGTTCCCGCTCCACCACGGTGATCCGCCCCCACCGGGGCTGTCCCGCCGCGTGTGCGAGCGAGAAGCCCACCCCGAGACCGCCGATCAGGACCCGCGGGTCCTCGACGCGCGCGTCGAGGGCGGCCAGCGCGGCGTCGACCAGCCGTCGTTCCGAACGGCCGTCGGAGGTGTCCATCAGGAAGCAGCCGTTGGCGATGATCTGCAGCAGGCCGCCGTGCCTGCGCAGCACGACCTCGCCGTACGGACCCTCGCGGCGGTCCAGGACTTCGGGGGCTTCGGGAATGTCGTACGGGGTGGACATGCGTTCATCCTGACAGCTCCGTTTTCACGGTGGTCCTGGCCTTCCGGGCCCGAAGTGATGATCGCTCAGAGCGAACGCGGCCCCGGGAACATTCGGCGGCTCCCCTGTATTGAGTCGGCATAGCTCAACTTGACTGCCGAAGGGGAGATCATGGCTACTGAGTCCACACCGCTCGCCCTGCCGGTGCTGCCGCTCGACGACGAGGTCGTGCTGCCCGGGATGGTGGTTCCGCTGGACCTGAGCGATTCCGAGGTGCGCGCCGCCGTGGAGGCCGCCCAGGCCGCCGCCGGCACGGCCCCGGGAAAGCCGAAGGTGCTCCTGGTGCCACGCGTCGACGGGACCTACGCGGGTACCGGCGTGCTCGGCACGGTCGAGCAGGTCGGCAGGCTCGCGGACGGTGACCCGGGCGCCCTGATCCGCGGCCGGGGCCGCGTGCGCATCGGCGCCGGGACCACCGGGCCGGGCGCGGCGCTGTGGGTGGAGGGGACACGGATCGACGAGAGCGTGCCGGACCCTTCCCCAGCCTCCGGCCGGGGATACCCCGAGCCCGGTCACGTGAGCGAACTCGTCAAGGAGTACAAGGCGCTCGCCACCGCCTGGCTGCGCAAGCGCGGTGCCTGGCAGGTCGTCGACCGTGTCCAGGCCATCGACGACGTCTCCGCGCTCGCCGACAACTCCGGCTACTCGCCGTTCCTGACCACCGAACAGAAGGTCGTCCTGCTGGAGACCACCGACCCGGTGGCCCGGCTGAAGCTCGCCGTACAGCAGCTGCGCGACCACCTCGCCGAGCAGGACGTCGCCGAGACCATCGCCAAGGACGTCCAGGAGGGCGTCGACAAGCAGCAGCGCGAGTTCCTGCTGCGCCGCCAGCTGGAAGCCGTCCGCAAGGAACTGCGCGAACTCAACGGGGAGCAGGAGGGCGAGGAGTCCGACGACTACCGTGCCCGCGTGGAGGCCGCCGACCTGCCGGAGCACGTCCGTGCGGCCGCGCTCAAGGAGGTCGACAAGCTGGAGCGGTCCTCGGACCAGTCGCCGGAGGGCTCCTGGATCCGCACCTGGCTCGACACGGTCCTGGAGATGCCGTGGAGCGAGCGCACCGAGGACGCGTACGACATCCGGGGCGCCCGGGCGGTCCTGGACGCCGAGCACTCGGGCCTGGACGACGTGAAGGAGCGGATCACCGAGTACCTGGCGGTGCGCAAGCGGCGCGGCGACCGGGGTCTGGGCGTCGTCGGCGGACGGCGCGGTGGCGCGGTACTGGCCCTGGTGGGCCCGCCCGGCGTCGGCAAGACCTCGCTCGGGGAGTCCGTCGCCCACGCGATGGGCCGCAAGTTCGTCCGCGTCGCCCTCGGCGGCGTCCGCGACGAGGCCGAGATCCGCGGCCACCGCCGTACCTACGTCGGCGCGCTGCCCGGCCGGATCGTACGGGCGGTCAAGGAGGCCGGTTCGATGAACCCGGTCGTCCTGCTGGACGAGATCGACAAGGTCGGCTCCGACTTCCGCGGCGACCCGGCCGCGGCCCTGCTGGAAGTCCTCGACCCGGCGCAGAACCACACCTTCCGGGACCACTACCTGGAGGTCGAGCTCGACCTGTCCGACGTCGTGTTCCTCGCGACGGCCAACGTCCTCGAAGCCATCCCGGAGGCCCTGCTCGACCGTATGGAGCTGGTGCGTCTCGACGGCTACACCGAGGACGAGAAGGTCGTCATCGCCCGCGACCACCTGCTCCCGCGTCAGCTGGAGCGCGCGGGGCTGGACCGGGACGAGGTCACGATCGACGAGGGCGCGCTGCGCAGGCTGGCCGGCGAGTACACCCGTGAGGCGGGCGTGCGCACCCTGGAACGGTCCATCGCGCGGCTGCTGCGCAAGGTCGCGGCCCGGCACGAACTGGGCGAGCGGGAGCTGCCGTTCACCGTGACGGAGGGCGACCTGCGGGACCTGATCGGGCGTCCGCACCACGTGCCCGAGTCCGCCCAGGACCCGGCCGAGCGCCGTACCGCCGTCCCCGGTGTCGCCACCGGCCTCGCGGTGACCGGCGCCGGCGGGGACGTCCTCTACGTGGAGGCGTCCCTGGCCGACCCGGAGACGGGGGCGTCGGGGCTCACCCTGACCGGCCAGCTGGGTGACGTGATGAAGGAGTCCGCGCAGATCGCGCTGAGCTTCCTGCGCAGTCACGGCGCCGAACTGGAGCTTCCGGTGGGCGACCTGAAGGACCGGGGCGCGCACATCCACTTCCCGGCGGGCGCGGTGCCCAAGGACGGTCCGAGCGCGGGCGTCACCATGACGACCGCCCTGGCCTCGCTGCTCTCCGGCCGGCTGGTCCGCACCGATGTGGCGATGACCGGTGAGGTCTCGCTGACCGGGCGGGTGCTGCCGATCGGCGGGGTGAAGCAGAAGCTGCTCGCCGCCCACCGCGCGGGGATCACCACCGTCATCATCCCCAGGCGCAACGAGCCCGACCTGGACGACGTCCCGGCGGAGGTGCTGGACAAGCTGGACGTCCACGCCGTCACCGACGTCCGCCAGGTCCTGGAGCTGGCGCTGTCGCCCGCCGTGAGCGGCGCGGCGCCGGAGGTTCCGGTCGCCGCGTGACCGAGACGGCCGGAAGAGGGGAGCCCGGGTCCCGGGAGGGAGACCCGGGCTTTCTCCCGCCCGGGACCGGATCAGCCGGCCGCGAAGGCCCGTACCCGGTCGAGGGTGCCGTTGAAGCGGTCGTGGTCGCCGACGGTCGGCCCTGTCGAGGTGTACTGCCACATCGTGTACGCGGCCCAGCCGGCGGGGAGTTCGCCCGCCGTGGAGGCGTACCGGGCGATCCACAGCGGTGTGGTGGAGGCGAAGCCGGCGTAGTTGCCGGTGCACTGCTTCCACCAGCTGGTGGCCGTGTAGACGACGGCGTTGCGGCCGGTGCGCGCCTTGTACTGGTTCAGGAAGTCGCGGATCCAGCTCACCATCGCGGTCGCGGACTTGCCGTAGCAGGCGTCGCCGTACGGGTTCCACTCGATGTCGAGGACGCCGGGCAGGGTCCGGCCGTCGGCGGACCAGGCGCCGCCGCGGTTCACGAAGTAGTCGGCCTGGGCGGCGCCGCTCGCCGTGTCGGGGGTGGCGAAGTGGTACGCGCCGCGGATCATGCCGGCGTCGTAGGAGCCGTTGTACTGCTGGGAGTGGTACGGGTTGGTGTAGTACGTGCCCTCCGTGGCCTTGGCGTAGGCCCACCGGACCCCGCTCTTCCACAGGGTCGGCCAGGCGACGGTGCCCTGGTGGCTGGAGACGTCCACGCCCTCCGTCTGGGTGGAGCGCGCGGTGGGAAGGCCGCCCCGGCCGTCGTGGGCGACCACGCCCATGCCCATGTGGGCCGAGCCGCGCGGTGGCACGGTGGGAGCCGATTCGTCCGCGGCGGCCGCGCGGGGGAGGACGAGGACCGCGAGCAGGACCGCACCGGCGGCCGTGAGCGCGGGTATACGGGTGAATCCGGATCGTCCGGATCTGTGCACGGGCATGACGCATCTCCGAAGGTCGGCGGAGGCGATACCGGAATGTGACCCACATCGCACGTAGTGGGCATGCCACGTCATCGCCTGGTAGAGAAAGGGCCACGTGGATCACGGCGGCGGGCGGGCCGGCCTCCCCCGCTGTCCGAAGAGGCGTGGGAGGTGCCACCAGCTGCCGTTGGTCTACGCCTGCGAAATACTGGTGGAGCCGTGGCGACGTCGCCACTTGGCGGGCAACTGATCGAACGGGAAGACCGAGGCAGGGGCGGACGTGCACGAAGACGGAAACGGAGGCGGGGAACACGCCGCCTCGCCGGAGCCCGAGCCCGATGTGGAACAGCCCGCGTTCCTCGCCCTGGAGCGCGAGTTGACGGTGCTGCTGCGGCGCGCCCGGGCCAGTCAGGGGGAGATGGCCCGCGCGGTCCATCCCGACCTGGAGCCGTCCGCGTACGGGCTGCTGGTCCGTCTGGATGAGTGCGGCCGGCAGCGGGCCACCGAACTGGCCGGCTACATCGGCGTCGGCAAGGCGACGATGTCCCGTCAGCTGCGCGCACTGGAGGAGCTCGGACTGGTCGGCCGCGAGCCGGACCCCGCCGACGGCCGCGCCTGGCTGGTCGCCCTCACCGGGGAGGGGAGGCGGCGGGTGAGCAGGGTCCGCGAGGCCCGCCGCGGGCGGTACGCCGGCCGGCTCGCCGACTGGGACCCGGCGGAGGTCACGGAACTCGCCCGGCTGCTGAACCAGCTGAACCGGGGGATGGAGAGGTGAGCGCCGCGGGTCCGCCCGCCGGGTGTGCCGTACTCCCCGCCGTCCCGGGCGGACGGTGCCACCGGGCCGCCGCGGGGTGCCGCTACGCGGGTGAGAGTTCCGCGTAGACCACCGTCGCGTCGTCGTGCGTCTTGCCCCGGCGGGGCGGCACCAGGTCCGCGTCCGCCCGCTCCAGGGTCCGTACCCGGTCCACCAGGGAGTGCGGGCCCCGCGCCCGGATCAGGGCGAGGCAGTCCGCCCAGCCGCCCCCGTGGAACCTCTCCACCCAGCGGGCCGCGCCGTCCGTCAGCGCGGCCAGCGCGCGCACCTCGCCGCGCGGCAGGGAACCGGTCACCGCGCGGGAGGCCACCGACGGGTCCGCCGCCGCGGTGAAGAAACCGCCCTCCTTGTTGCGCAGCGTGGCGTCCACCTGGGCGTGGTCGGCCAGGGCCGAACGGGGCAGCCGGTCCAGCCGGTCGTCGAGGAACGGGGTCACCGTCCCGTCGGGGGACTCGGCGAGCAGGACCGAGTCGGACAGCACCAGGCAGTCCACGCGGGCCGGGGACCAGCGGGCCACCGCGACCGTTGCCTGCGGCGTGCGGGGGTGAGAAAGGTCACAGGTTGTCGCGTGGGCCGCGGCGGTACGCGCGAGGGCACGGGACAGCAGCTCGGCGAGGGGAACATCCGGGAGGGAAACGGTCAGTTCGGTCAGCGCGCCGCCCAGCCGGGCGGTGAACCAGGGCACCGAATGCAGGCAGCCGCCTCCGTCGCCCGGCGGTGTGACGCCGTCCAGCACCACGAGCGCCCCGCCCTGTCCGGAAGCCGGGAGCCCGACGCTCGCGAAGTCCTCGTTGGGGCGGTCCGGATCACCGGGCTCCGAAACAAGCTCAGTACGCATCCGGCCAGTCTGCACGAGCTCTCCACAAGGCCCGCGAAAGGTGGGCAACGGTCGCCGGATCCCCGTAGCCGCGCAGGTCAGCCGCCTGATTTGGGGTGTATTGCAGTGCTCCGGGAAGGCGTGGCGGCGAATACTGCCACCGCCCGCCGCAGACGTCCAACCGGCGCCCCGCGCACGGCGGCCGCACGGCGCGGCGGAACTTGCCCCTCAACTCACCTCCGGGGTTCACTCCTTCGAGTGGCGGGCCAGGTGATGCGCATTCAGTGCCCACGGGCACTGGGAGGGTCGGGGAGCGATGGGGGCGCCCCGCTGTCCGAGCGCGGTCAGGAACCCGGGGTGAACACCCGCACCCGTTGACGGAGCGTCACCCGGGCCCACGGGTACACGAGTCAGGAATGCGAGCACCGGTGCAGAAGACGCGGCCTCGTCGCAAAGGCAAGCAGACGGCCTCCACGGGGGACGCGGAGCAGACGCCCACCGTCGGCAGGGGCCGCCCCACCCATGTCCGCAACCGGCTCATCGTCGCCGTGGCCGTGGTGGCCGCCGCGATAGCCGGTGCCGGGGCACCCTCCGTGATCGCCGCCTCCGGGCAGCTCAGCGACTCGCAGGACCTGGTGACGCTCGCCGAGCGGACCCAGGACTCCCTCGCGCTCGCGCACTCCCTCGCCGACGAGCGGGACGACGTCGTCCCCTACATCGCGGCCGGCCGCCCCGGGTCCGAGGCGCCCACCGAGGAGCACAGCGCCCGGGTCGACCGGCAGGTCGAGGAGCTGCGCGCCGACCCCGACACCTCGGAGGCGCTGCGCGAGGAACTCGACGCCGTGGCGGCCGTACGGAGAGCGGCGCTCACGGGGAAGAGCAGTGCTCTTGAAGCGCATCAGGCGTACTCCACCGCCATCACCCGGCTGCACCGGCTCTCCGAACGGCTGGCGGAGCTGACCCCGCCCCGCGCCGGCTCCGGCGCCCACGCGCTCGCCGAGCTGGACGCCGCCGTCCAGCAGGCCGCCGCCACCCGCGGACTGCTGCTCGCCGCGCTGAACGTGCCGAGCACCACGGAGACCGTGATCGACCCGATCACCGGTCTGCCGACCACGTCGACCTCGTCCTCGGACGCCGACGACGAGCGGCGCGACGCGCTGACCGCCGCCGCGCTCCAGGCCCGGCTGCGCTCCGACGCGGCCCTCGCCGACTTCCGCGACGCCGCTCCGCAGAGCGCCCGCGCCTCCTACGACTCCACGGTCAACGGCCCCGAGGTCGACTCCGCCGAGAAGTACCTCGCACGTCTCACCGACAAGCCGACCCTCTCCGACTCGGAACTCGACACCAGCACCAAGAAGCTCCGCGCCGCGCTCACCGCCCGGGTCGAGACGATGCGCGGAGTGGAGTCCGCGCTCTTCGACAAGCGCACCAAGGACCTCGCCCAGCTGCGCGACGACGACGTCACCGAGCTGGAGATCCGGATCGCCGTCCTCGGCGCCCTGATGCTGCTCGCGGTCGGTATCGCCACGGCGATGGCCCGCACGCTCACCCGCCCGCTGTCCGTGCTGCGCCGGGGCTCCGCCCGTCTCGCCGAGGCGGAGGACCCCGCGGCTCAGGAGCCGGTCGCCTTCACCGGCCGCAACGACGAGTTCGCGCAGGTCGTCCGCTCCGTCAACGCCCTGCACGCGCACGCCGGCCGGCTCGCCGAGCGGATCGCCACCCTGGAGGCCGACCGCAAGCATCTCGTGGGCCAGCGGCAGAAGATGGCCGACGCCCGCGAGGAACTGCGCACCGAACTCTCCGAGTCCGCGGCCCAGCTGGAGAGGCTGCGCGCCGGAATCGGCGGCACCTTCGTCAACCTCGCGCTGCGCACGCTCGGACTGGTGGAGCGGCAACTCGGGGTCATCGAGGGCCTGGAGGAGCGCGAGGACGACCCCGACCGGCTCGCCACCCTCTTCAAGCTCGACCACTTCGCCACCGTCATGCGCCGGCACAGCGAGAACCTGCTCGTCCTCGCCGGTACCGAGCACGGCCGGCACACGGCCGGCCCGGTTCCCCTGGTCGACGTCGTACGGGCCGCGGTCAGCGAGATCGAGCGGTACGACCGGGTCCGGATCGCCGCGCTGCCGCCGCACGCGCACATCGCCGGGTTCGCGGCGGACGACCTGTCCCATCTGCTGGCCGAACTCATGGAGAACGCCACGGCGTTCTCCCCGCCCGACCTGCTCGTCGAGGTCTCCGGCTGGCTCCTGGAGAACGGCGAGGTCATGCTCTCCGTCCAGGACGAGGGCATCGGCATGACCGGCGACCGGCTGGAGCGGCTCAACGCCCGCCTCACCGACTTCGACCCGGAGACCACGTACGACGCGGAGGCCGAGGACGGTCTGGGCCTCGGCCTGTACGTGGTGGCCCGGCTCGCCCACCGGCACGGGGTCCGTGTCCGGCTGCGCGAGCAGAAGCAGGGCGGCATCGCGGCGGTCGTCGTCCTCCCCGACCCCCTGCTGGCCTCCGCCACCCGCACCGCCGTGCCCACCTCGGTCTCCGGGGGCGCCTCCGCCGTCTCGCTCCCGGGCGCGGACGCCGAGGCCAACTCCACCATCCTGCACGGCCGTACGGAACAGGGCGATCCGCTGGTCGAGCTGGCGGAAAGCGCGGTACGCGACAGCGAAGCGGCCGGCCCGCGGCCCGCTCCCGGCCCCGACGGCCAGGAGGCTGTCTCAGTAGTCCTCCCGCTCCGAGGGCGGCCCGTACTGCT
>NZ_NEUB01000271.1 GCF_002910825.1 Streptomyces sp. SM1
CGGCCGTCGGGGCCGGCGGGGCGGTGCGCTGCGGTTCGTCCACGCTGATGCCGTAGTCGGTGGCGAGGCCCTCGAGGCCGCTGCTGTAGCCCTGGCCGACGGCACGGAACTTCCAGGCACCCTGGCGCCGGTAGAACTCGCCGAGCACGAACGCCGTCTCCGTGGTGGCTCCCGCGCTGTCGAAGCGCGCCGCCGCGGTGCCGCTCGCGGCGTCCTGGACCTCGACGTACAGATCCGGGACCTGGCCGAACGCGCCGCCGTCGCAGGAGGCGGCGAGGATCACGGCCTCGATGCCGGGTTCCACGCGTGTGAGGTCGACGAGCACGGTGTCGGTGGTCCGGCCGCCGGTCTCCCGCTTCCCCTCGTGCCGGACGGCGCCGGAGGAGTGGGCGGGCTGGTTGTAGAAGACGAAGTCGCTGTCGGAACGGACCTTCCCGCCTGCCAGCAGCAGCGCCGAGGCGTCCGCGTCGGGTACGCCCGGGCCGGAGCGCCAGCCCACCTCCACCCTCAGCGCGGTGGCCGGCACCGGCGTGTTCGATCCTTTCGACATTGACATGTCCGCCCCCATCACGGTGCGCCCGCACCGGGCAAGATCCCGGCTTCCGTCGTTCTTCGTCCGCACAACCTATTCCCCCGGGCCGGGAACTCCCACGGGGAGTAAGGGGAAACCGTGGGGTCGACCGCCGGTAACCGGTCCGGAACTCGGCCTTTACGCGAAATATGCTCAGCAGATTGCCCGTTTTCCCCAAGTTCGCTCATATTAGCGATCCCACGTCACGGCGGGCGCAGAAAACAACCCTCTTACCGGTCTCCCCAAAAGCACATCGTGGGCTTAACTTATGTGCCATGACCTCCCCCCGCTCCACTTATGGCGGCGGCTACTACTCCGCCTCCTTCCCGGACACTCCGATCTACGACTCGCTCGTGGCCGAGCGGGGCACCCCGCAGATCGCCCCGATCCGGGTCCCCGCCGCGTACGAGGCGCCGGTCAGTCATCTGCCCGCGCTTCCCTCGGCGTTGCCCGCCCTCCCGGCGGCTCACTCCCAGCCCGCCTACGGCTATCCGCAGGCACAGCAGCCCGCGCCGCTCCAGCATGCGCACACCGCCTACATCCCGCAGCAGGCCGGCGCGCCGCGCGGCTACCCCGGCCCGCAGCCGCAGCCGCCGCGCCAGGGCCCGCCGGCCGGCTACGAGGCGATGCGCCCCGCGGCTCCCCGGCCGGCCCCCGCGCCGTACCAGGACCCGTACAACAACCAGGGGTACCGCGGGTACTGAGCCCTTCCGGGGTTGTCGGTGCCGGATGGCACGATGACCCCATGGGAAAGGCGCGTCTGCACTCGATCCACGTTCATCCGGTCAAGGCCTTCCGGAGCCTGCCGCTCCGGGAGGTCGTCGTGGAGCCCTGGGGTCCGGCCGGGGACCGGCGCTGGATGCTGATCGACGACGGGGGAAGGGTCGTCACGCAGCGCCGCCATCCGCGTCTGGCCCTGGCCGCCGCCGAGCTCCTGCCCGGTGGCGGCGTCCGGCTGTCCGCACCCGGCACCGATCCGGTGACGGCCCGCGTACCGGCGCCCGGCAGGACCCTCCCGGTGGCTCTCTTCGGTGACAAGGTCGAGGCGGTCCTGGCGGAGGACGACGCCGTACACGCGTGGTGCAGTGCCCATCTGGGCGTTCCGGTGCGGCTTGTGCACCTGGACGATCCGGCCACCCGGAGACCGGTGGACCCCGGGTTCGCGCTGCCGGGCGAGACGGTCTCCTTCGCCGACGGCTATCCGCTGCTGCTCACCACGACGGCCTCCCTGGAGAGTCTCAACTCCCTGATCGCCGAGGGGGAACACCGCGCCGAGGGCCCGCTGCCGATGAACCGCTTCCGGCCCAACGTGGTGATCGAGGGCACCGGCCCCTGGGAGGAGGACCGGTGGACGCGCGTCACCATCGGGGAGGTCCCCTTCCGCGTCGCCAAGCCGAGCGGCCGGTGCGTGGTGACCACCACGGACCAGCACACCGCCCGGCGCGGGAAGGAACCCCTGCACTCGCTGGCCGCCCGTCAGCGGCCCGGCGGCGGACTCGTCTTCGGGCAGAACCTGGTGCCCGTCTCCACCGGCACCATCCGGGTCGGCGACCGCGTCGAGGCCGTGCAGCGGGTCCCGCCGCGGACTCGGGAACCGGCCCGCGGCTTCGTCCGTTGGCCTTCATGACGACTCCGGGAGAACTCCGGCACCTGCGGGAACTCCAGGACCCGAACCGGCGAGGGGGTGCGGCGGTGCGCGCGATCAGCGGACTCTGGCTCCGGCGGCGCAACCCGCTGTGCAGCCGGACCGGCCTCGCCGGGACCCGGGAGACGCGCGCCGTCCCGCTCGTCGCCGTCCTCACCG
>NZ_NEUB01000272.1 GCF_002910825.1 Streptomyces sp. SM1
CCGCATGACCACGAACACCAGCACCGCCAGCGCGGCCGCCCCGAGCGCCACCTTCGAGTACGCCGAGGCGATCGCGGTGACCTGCTCCCATTTGTCCCCCAGCGCATAGCCCGCCAGCACGAACGCCGTGTTCCAGATCGCGCTGCCCAGCCCGGTCAGCCCGAGGAAGACCGGCAGCCGCATACGCTCCACACCGGCCGGTACGGAGATCAGACTCCGGAAGACCGGGATCATCCGGCCGAAGAACACGGCCTTGGTCCCGTGCCGCAGGAACCACGCCTCCGTCTTCTGGATGTCGGAGACCTTCACCAGCGGCAGCCGGCCCGCGATCGCCACGGTCCGCTCCCGGCCGAGCAGCGCGCCCACCCCGTACAGCGCGAGCGCGCCGACGACGGAGCCGAGGGTGGTCCACAGCAGCGCCTCGAACAGGCCCATCCGCCCGCTGCTCACGGCGAACCCCGCCAGCGGCAGGATCACCTCGCTGGGCAGGGGCGGGAAGAGGTTCTCCAGCGCGATCGCGAGACCGGCCCCGGGGGCGCCCAGGGCGTCCATGAGGTCGTTGACCCACTGCGTCCCGGCGCCCCCGCCACCGGCCGCTGTACTGGTGAGCGCTGCCATGGCTGTCATGCCCCCACGCTAGAACGCGAAGCTGAAGAGACCCTGAAGGACGTCCGCCACGCACTCGCGGGGCCCCGCACGCCCGGTCCCGTCCCCGGGGGCGCTGCCCCGGACCTCCGCTCCTCGAACTCCCCCAAAGGGGTGCCCGCAGTGGGGCTGACGTCCAGCCCTTCCGGCGTCGGAGCCCCGGGTCAGGGGCGGCCGGTGCCGGAGTGGGCCGTGGCGGTCAGCCGCAGCCGCCGCCGCAGCAGCCGCCGCCCGTGGACGGGGCGGGGGCGGTGCCGCCCACCGCGACCGTGGAGAGGAGCTTCACCGTGTCGTCGTGGCCCCCCGGACAGGCCGCGGGCGCGGAGGACTCCGCCATGGGGCGGCTCAGTTCGAAGGTGGCGCCGCAGGTCCGGCAGCGGTACTCGTAGCGAGGCATGGGCACAGGTTAACCGGGCCGGCCGCCGTCGTGCCGGTCACGCGGCGCCGCCGCCCCGTTCCTCGCGGATCTGCGCCACCACCCGGCCCACCGTCGTCCGTACCGCCTCCGTCTCCGTCAGGAAGTGCCAGTAGTCGGGGTGGCGCCCCTCCAGACCGGTGACGGCCCGCTCCAGCCGGGCCACGGCGTCGTCCAGGGGCCGGGCATGGCGTGGGTCGGGGGTGTTGCGGCCGGCCATCGCGAGGCGCTGGGCGTCCCGGATGGCGAACCGGGTGCGTTCGATCTCCTGCTCGGGGTCCTTCTGCACCGCGTTCAGCCGCCGCAGCCGGTCACCGGCGGCCGACACCGCCTCGTCGGTCGTGTTCAGCAGTGCCCGCGCGGTCGACAGCAGGGCGGTCGCGTCCGCCCAGCGCTGCTCCTCGCGGGCGGTCCTGGCCGCGGTGAGCCTGCTCTCGGCCTGCCTCACGTTCTCCGCGGCCTCGTCGGGGACGCCCTGCAGGTCCTGCCAGCAGGCGGCGGTGAAGCGGCGGCGCAGCTCGCTGAGCACCGGCTCGACCTGTCCGGAGCGGGTGGTGAGCGCCTGGGCGCGGGTGCGCAGGGAGACCAGCCGGCGGTCGATCTCGGCGGCCCGCTCCGGCAGCCGTTCGGCCTCGGCGCGGACCGCCTCCGCCTCGCGTGTGACGTGTTCGGCCCGCTGCAGGGTCTCCGGCACGCCGTGCTGCCCCGCGCCCTGGTTCAGCCTGGTGAGTTCCGGGGAGAGTGCGGCGAGCCGGGCGGCGAGGTCGTCGGCCCTCAGCCCCGGGCCGCGCGCGGTGTCGAGGGCGTTCGAGGCGGCGAGCAGTGCCTGCCGGGCCCGTTCGACGGCGGGCGCGAGCCGGGCCAGCTGCGTCTCGGCCTTGCCGAGGAGGGGGCCGAGCCCGTCGGTGAACCGGTCCAGCTCCTGCTTGACCCGCCCCAGCTCCTCCTTGGCGGCGGTCAGCTCGGTGCGCGCCCGGGAGGCCGCCGACGCCTCCAGATCGTCCCGGTCCAGGTCGTACGCGTCCACGGCGTCGATGTACCGGTGGCTGGCCTCGTCGATCCGCCGGCCCAGCGCCTCGAAGTCGGACACCGCGCGGCGGGCGGCGGGCGAGGCGTCGACGGCGGTGATCGTCTCGATGGATATCCGCAGATCGCGCTGGGCCGTGTCCAGTTCGTAGAACGCGGCCGCCGCAGCGTCCTTCGCGGCCTGCGCCTCCGCCCGCTGGTTCTCGGCCCGCCCGCCGAACCAGCGCCGGGTGCCGCCGCCGGCGAACGCGGCGGGCAGCACCAGTGCCAGGGCCAGCGGCAGCCCCACGACGACGAGGGCGTCCCGCAGGGGCCCGGGAACCAGGCCGGGGCGCCGCCCCGGCGGGAGAGAAGGTACGGCGCGACGCATGCGAGGCACGCGCGGCTCCGACGGTGAGTACGACCGCGCTGGTGTCGCCGTCACATCCCTCTCCCGTACTGTCGTTCGCCCTGCCCGGTGCCATTCTCCCACCGGTGAAGGACGAACACACGGGCCCGTCAGTTCGCTGTGCGGACCGTGAGATTCCCGTCGCCGGTGCGGGCGGTCACTTCGTGGGTGCTGGAGTCGTCGCGCGGCACGGACACGTCCTCGCCGCCGTCACCGGTCTCGGTGTCCACCCGGTAGGTGGCCCGGGGCAGTTCGATGGTCAGGGAACCGTCGCCGCTGCGGGACTCCACCAGGTCCGGCACGACGCCGAGTTCGAGGTGGACCGAGCCGTCGCCGCTGTGGGCGCGCACCGTACGCGAGGAGACCTCCGCGTGCACGGATCCGTCGCCGGTGCGCAGCTCGAGAGGGCCGGTGGAGTCGGTGACATGGACGGAACCGTCCGTCGTACGGATGCGCAGCGCGTCGCGGAAGCCCGTGGCCCGCACGGTGCCGTCCTTCTCCCGGACCTCGACGGCCACACCGCGCGGCACCTCGACGCGGTGCCTGGCGTCGCAGTCGACGATGAGGCCCGAGCACTTCTGGCGCAGCACCAGCCGGTCGCCGTCCATGGACCAGGTGATCTCCGCGTCCGAGCCCATGACGACCCTGCCCCGGAACCAGCGGGTGACCTCGATCCGGTCCGAGGGGCGGTCGTCCACGGCGACGATCTCGAGGTCGGAGTCGTCCGAGTCGATGGTGAGGGTGCTGCCCGGCAGCGCGAAGGAGCGGCGGTCGGGCTCGTCGTCCTCGGTCGCCGACGACCCGCAGGCACTCAGACCCGCGAGCAGCACCACGGCCGCCCCGGCGAGGGCGAGAGCACGCGTCCGTGCGGTGCGGGCGGTGGTGCGGGACGTACGGGCCATGACGGTCTCCCCCTGGGACGTGCGGTGGCGCCCGGCAGTCGCGTTCGAGCGTTCTTCGACCGTACGGACGCCGGACCCGGCGGGGGATCCGGGTCGCCACCGGATCCGGGGTGGGGATATCCCCCCGGGGTTCCTCCGGGGCTTCCCCGGGGCGGCCCCGTGCGGACCCGGGGGGTGGCCGCCGCCCGGGCCCTCGCCGGACCTCGCGATACGGGTTTGCCGGTCCGTGCCACGGCCCGTGTAGGCTGTCGACTCGACCTGGGCGCATGGCCCGGGTCCCGGGTGCGTAGCTCAGGGGTAGAGCGCCTGCCTTACAAGCAGGATGTCGGCGGTTCGAAACCGTCCGCGCCCACCGTGACCGACGGCCCCCGGAGACTCTCCGGGGGCCGTCGTCGTGTTCCGCCGCCCTGCGGCTAGTCGTCCTCGCTCTCCGGAACGTCGCCGTGACTGTGCTTGAGCCGGGAGCGGGCGTGGATCCGGTCGGATCCGGTGACCGCGGCCCAGTAGCGGTGGGTGCTGACGAACACCGCGAGCTCGTGCTCCCGCTGTCTGAGCTTCTCCACCTCGGCCTGCTCGTCCTCGGTCCAGCCGGGCGAGGCGGGGCGCTCGACCTTGCGCCAGCCGTTGTCGTCGCTGAACCCGTCGAGGGGTTCGACCGACCAGGGGAGCCGCTTCAGCAGGGCCGACAACTCGGTCCGGACCTGATGCAGTTCCTCCTGACCGGCGAGGAGGTCACTCGGAAAGTCATAGGTCGCAGCCACGGTGCAATGATACGCCTGTTCGATTTTGGGTGGCGAGTCGCGCAGGCGAGTCGCCGAGGTTTCCGTGGGATCCGTTTCCGCCGTGACGGGAGGAGGGCCGCGCGTCACACTGGGGGCATGTGCCGGAGTATCAAGACCCTGCGTCCGCCCGTACAGCCCGAGGAGGCCACGGAGGAGGAGATCCGGGCCGCCGCCCTGCAGTACGTGAGGAAGGTGTCCGGCTTCCGGGAGCCGGCCGCGCACAACCGCGAGGTGTTCGAACGGGCGGTGGACGCGGTGGCGGAGGCGACGGCGGAGCTGCTGGCGGACCTGGAAGTGCGCGGGAGCGCCGCGCGGCGGGTGGCGGGGTGACCGGCCCGGGGCCTGTCCGAGCCGGGCGGGGGGTGTGGCACGGCCCG
>NZ_NEUB01000273.1 GCF_002910825.1 Streptomyces sp. SM1
CCCCCGAGGCCCCGCCACAGACCCCCGCACCATCAACTCCCCCCGGACCACGGCGATCCCCCCGGGCGGCGCCTCCTCCCGCCCCATCGCGATCCGCCCGGCCCGGGCCCCCGACTCCGCCAACGGCAACCGCACCGTCGTCAGCGCCGGCACCGCGTCGACGCTGAACGGCAGATCGTCGAACCCCGCCACCGACACATCGTCCGGAATCCGCATCCCGGAGTCCCGCAGCGCCGCACACGCCCCCAGCGCGACGGAGTCGTTCGCCGCGACCACGGCCGTCAACGACGGGTCCCGCCGCAGCAGCTCGAGCGTGGCCTCGTACCCCGACCGCCGGTCGTACCGCCCGTGGACGGTCCACCGCGCGTCCTCCTCGATCCCGTGCGCCGCCAGCGCCGCACGGTGCCCCTCGAGCCGGTGCCGCGTCGTCGTCCGTTCCAGGGGCCCCGCGATGTACCCGAGCCGCCGGTGCCCCAACCCGATGAGAAGCTCGGTGAGTTCCTGCCCCCCGCCCCGGTTGTCGAAGGTCAGCGCGATCGCCCCGGTCTCCGGCGCCTGCGGCCGCCCGCACAGCACCACCCGCGTCCCGGCCTCCGCCAGCTTCCGCAGCTTCGCGTCCATCGCCGCCCTGTGCGGCGCGTCCTCGATCGCGCCGCCGGTCAGCACCACCGCCGCCGC
Organism: Streptomyces sp. SM1; assembly: GCF_002910825.1. Taxonomy (GTDB): domain Bacteria; phylum Actinomycetota; class Actinomycetes; order Streptomycetales; family Streptomycetaceae; genus Streptomyces; species Streptomyces okerensis. The sequence goes on from NZ_NEUB01000273.1 coordinate 679, forward strand.
CCGCTGCCGCTGGAGCAGTGTGAGATAGGTCAGTTCGCGTTCGGGCGAGCCCCCGGTGTTGCACACGACCGCGAGTCTCTCCCCGCCCGCGCGCCCGCCCGGCCCTCCGATCTCCCCCTGGATGGCGCTCGCCATGATCCCGAAGAACGGGTCGGCGATGTCGTTCACCAGGATGCCGACCAGGTCGGACGTGGCGGCGGCCAGGGCGCTCGCGGGTCCGTTGAGCACGTAGTCGAGTTCGTCCACGGCCTTCAGCACCCGCTCGCGGGTGGACGCGGCCACGGGATAGTTCCCGTTGAGCACGCGTGACACCGTCGCGGGGGAGACCTGTGCGCGAGCCGCCACGTCCGCCAGGGTCACCGTCATGTCTCGTCCTCCGGTCGCGCGTCTCGTCGTGGTTCCGAGCAGACCCTACGGCTCCACGCCCGTTTGTTCGCCCCCTCGAACAACTCGGCCGCGCGACGACCCTTGTCCACAACGGCGTTCAGAGGCTAACTTCCCCTTACGTAGAAAGC
>NZ_NEUB01000274.1 GCF_002910825.1 Streptomyces sp. SM1
ATGCCCGCACAGCCCGAGCATGTCTTCGACCAGGCGGCGAACATCGACCAGATGGAGGACTGGCTGCCCCGGGAACTGCATGTGCACGCGGAGGAACCGCCCGCCGTCACCGTGCACGAGGACCGTACCGACGAGGACACCTCCGCCCTGCTGCGCGCCCGGCGGGAACAGATGCGACTCGAATGGGGCACACGTGACCAGGGCAGCTACACCGGCTGGCTCCAGGTCGCCGGTATCGGCAGCGGGGCGAGCGAGGTCACGGTGCACCTGTCGTTCTTCGAGGACAGCCACGACCCCGGTGAGAAGCAGGTGAGCGACGCCCTGGAGTCGAGCCTGCGGCGCCTCGAGGAACAGGTGAGGCTGCGCTTCGACACGGCGGCCGGCTGACCGCCCGTACGGAAGGGCGCCCCCATGGGCGGCACAACGCACGACGACGGTCCGCGCACCGCCGGCCACCACGGCGAAGTGACTCTGACGCGGCGGGCGTTCCTCGACCGCGACGCGTTCCCGTGCGGCTTCACGGAGTCCGGCCCGGCCTCGTACCGGCAAGGGGATCGGTGAGACCGGCAACGTGGGCGGCGCGGCCGTCTACCAGTGGGCAGGGCGGCTGAGCGAGGGAGGCAGCACGGTGGCGGCGTCGCCCCTCGCGGCGTTCAGCTGTGCCTGGGTGAGGAACAGGGCGCCGGTGAGGTCGGCGCCGCTGAGGTCGGCGTCGCGCAGATCGGCCCCGATCATGTCCGCGTCCCGCAGATCCGCTCCGCTGAGGTCGGCGGCGACGAGCAGGGCACCGCGCAGACTGGCCCCCCGCAGGCCGGCACCGGACAGCTTCGCGCCGACGAGATCGGCTCCGCGATGGTTCCTCCTGCGGCCCGGGACATGGGCCCGGGCGAGCTCGCCGGCCCGCAGCAGCAGTACGTTGACCTCGCCCCGCACCGCGTTCACGTCCAGTGCGGCGATCGACTCGGCGCTGCCGCGGGTCAGGGCGTCGACCCGGTCCCGCGCCCGCCGCAGCTCCTTGTGCACGGGGCGGGCCGGTGCCAGGCCGAGGGCCTCGGTGATGTACCACAGCAGCTCCTGCAGCTGCCGCACGACCGGGAAGACCCCGGCCATGGCGCTCGCCGTCTCCGGCGCCTCGCGCCAGTCGGTGCCGCCGAAGGTCACCTGGGACACCTTCTGTCCCGCGCCGAAGCAGTCGAAGACGGTGCAGCCGGCGTACCCCTCGCCGCGCAGCCGCTCGTGGATGCCGCAGCGGAAGTCCGTGCGGAGGTTCGCGCAGGGCTGCCCGGCCGGCTTGGTGACGGCGAAGTCCGCTGAGCGGGTGAAGGGCAGGGCCATGCAGCACAGGCCGAAGCAGGAGGCGCAGTCGGCCCGCAGGTCCTGGCGGTCCCCGGGGAACGGGAGGGGGACTGCGTGCCGTGACGCCACCGTGTGTGCTCCAGTCGTGCGGCGGGCACCGCACACCGCGGCGCTCCGGGACCGCACCATTCTCGCAGACGGCGCCCGCTGCTCCGGAAGTCTCAGGGGCGCCCGGTGAGATAGCCGCCCATCGAGGTGAAGTACTCGGTCGCGCCCAGCTCCCGGCCGTCCTCGGTCCGTACCCGGGTGATCGCCAGGCCGTGGTTGCGGCCGGTACGCGCGTCGGCGCCGGCGACGATCACCACCCCGTCGCCCTCGCGGTAGAACACCCGGCCGGGTGTGCCGCCGTAGCGGCCCCGCGACACCACGGACGACAGGATCTCGAGGCGCCGGCCCCGGTGGAAGGTGAAGGCGCTCGGGTAGGGGGCGGACTGGGCGCGGACGAGGCGTTCCAGGTCCTCGGCGGGCCAGTTCCAGTCGATGCGGCTGTCCTCGGGGGACCGCTTGTGGAAGAAGCTGGCGAGGGAGCGGTCCTGCCGGGTGAACGCGGTCTGCCCGGAGGCGATCAGGTCGAGGGCTCCCGTGGTCACGGGGGCGATCAGGTCGACGGTCCGGTGGAACAGGTCGGTGGCCGTGTCCGTGGGCCCGACCGGGACGGCGCGCTGGAGGACGATGTCACCGGCGTCCAGTTCCTCGTCCATGAGGTGGGCGGTGACGCCGACCTCGGTCTCGCCGTTGACGAGGGCCCAGATGAGGGGGGAGAAGCCGGCGTACTTCGGCAGCAGCGAGTCGTGCACGTTCAGCGTTCCGTGCCGGGGCAGGCCGTAGACGTGCGGGGGGATCCAGGTCCGCCAGTTGTTGGCGACGATGATGTCCGGATCGGCGTCCTTGAGCCGCGCGAACAGTTCCTCGTCGTCGGGACGGTCGCGGATCAGAACCGGGATGCCGTGTTCCCCGGCGAGCCCGGCGACCGAGTCGCTCCAGATCCTCTCGTAGGCGTGCTCGCTCCTGGGGTGGGTCACCGCCATCACCACGTCGTGCCCGGATTCCAGCAGGGTCCGCAGGGTGCGGTGGCCCCAGGTCTGACAGCCGAACATGACGATCCGCATACGGTTCCTCCTCGGGCAGGGGCTGAGCCACCGTCAGTAAAGCAAGGCTTACCTAATATTACAACGGACCCTTGCTGAAATGGAGTTGATGGCCGGTCAGTAATTCGAACTCATGTACTGTCCCAATTTGTCCTGTCGACAGTCATGCGAACGAAGCTTAGGCTTCCCTAAGTTTGCGGGTCCGCTGTTCCGCTCGGCGCGCCCCTCCTCCCGCACATCCGAGGCCGGAGTACCGGCCGCCCGCACGAGGGGAGTGACATGGCTCAGGTTCTTCCTGGCGACGCATCACCGGTCCACGACCTCATAGGCATCGGCTTCGGCCCGTCCAATGTGGCGATGGCGATCGCGCTCAGCGAGCACAACGCCGGCGTCGGGAGGCAGGAGGCGGTCACCGCCCACTTCTTCGAGCGGCAGCGGACCTTCGGCTGGCACCGGGGCATGCTGATCGACGACGCGACGATGCAGGTGTCCTTCCTCAAGGATCTGGTGACCCTGCGCAACCCGGCCAGCGAATTCAGCTTCCTGCGCTACCTGCAGAGCAGGGGACGCCTGATCGACTTCGTCAACCACAAGAGCTTCTTCCCGCTCCGGAAGGAGTTCCACGACTACTTCGAGTGGGCGGCGGCGAAGGTCGACGACATGGTGTCCTACGGCCACGAAGTGGTCGCCGTGGAGCCCGTCCTGCGCGACGGGAGGGTGGAGTACCTCGACGTGACGGCCCGTTCGGGGGACGGGCCGGTGATCCACCGGGCCCGCAACCTGGTCATCGGCACCGGGCTGCGCCCGCGCATGCCGGACGGCGTCGAACGCTCCGACCGCGTCTGGCACAACTCCGACCTGCTGAGCAGGGTCGACGCCCTGGAGGCCACCGACCCCTCGTGCTTCGTCGTCGTCGGAGCCGGACAGAGCGCCGCCGAGAACGTCGCCTATCTGCACCGCCGTTTCCCCGGCGCGGACGTGCACGCCGTCTTCTCCCGCTACGGGTACAGCCCCGCCGACGACAGCAACTTCGCCAACCGCATCTTCGACCCCGGGGCGGTCGACGAGTACTTCACCGCACCCGAGGACGTCAAACGCACCCTGATGGACTACCACGGGAACACCAACTACTCGGTGGTCGACAACGATCTCATCGAGGACCTGTACCGGCGGGTGTACCAGGAGAAGGTGCTGGGCACCGAACGGCTCCACTTCCACAACGTCTCCCGGCTCGCCTCCGTCACCGAGACGCCGGACAAGGTCCACGCCACCGTCGTGTCCCTGGTCACCGGCGAGAAGACCCCGCTCGACGCCGACGTCGTGGTCTACGGCACGGGATACCTGCCCGCCGACGGTCTGGCACTCCTGGGCGAGACGGCCCGACTCTGCCACCGGGACGACGAGGGCCGGGTCCGCGTCGAGCGGGACTACCGCGTGGCGGCCCGCCCCGAACTGCGGTGCGGCATCTACCTGCAGGGCGGCACCGAACACACCCACGGCATCACCTCCTCCCTGCTGTCCAACATCGCGATCAGGGTCGGCGAGATCCTGGACTCGGTCCTCGGCCGGGGACCCGGCCCCTCCGGCACCCACCGGCCCCTCACCGACGGCATCGGCACCTCCCGATAGCGCCGCATCCGGCTCCCCCACACAACGCCGCGCACAGTCCGGGACTTCGCGCCCGGCAGGCGCGGCACCCCTGTGAAATCCCGTGAAAGGAACCAACGTGTCCACTGGAACACGCCTCGCGCCGGCGCGGATCGCCGGACCTCTCACCAGGACGGTCGTGGCCGCCGTCGCCGCGCTCGCCCTCACCGCCTGTGGGGGCGGGACCGGCGGCTCCGCCCCGGAGCAGGACCCCTCGTCGTCGTCCGGCGCGGGCGCGCGGTCCGCGGTGTTCCCGGTCACGGTCGAGCACAAGTACGGCAGCACGACCATCGAGAAGGAGCCGAAGAAGGTCGTCACGCTCGGCCTGTCGGACCAGGACGCTGTCCTGGCACTCGGCGTCGAGCCCGTCGGCGCCGTCGACTGGTTCAAGGAGAAGCCCTACGGCAAGTGGCCCTGGACCAAGGAGCTCTGGGGCTCGGACACCCCCGAGATCGTCGGTGAGCGCGACGAGTACAACATGGAGAAGATCGCGGCCCTGCAGCCGGACCTGGTCATCGCCCAGTACTCGGGCATGAAGAAGGAGCAGTACGACACGCTCTCGAAGTTCACCGACGTCGTGGCCCAGCCCATTGACTACCCGGACTACGGGGCGCCCTGGGAGGCGATGACCCGTCAGATCGGCAAGGCCCTCGGCAAGGACCACCAGGCCGAGAAGCTGATCTCGGACATCGGCGCGCGGTTCGAGCGGGTCCGTGACCAACACCCGGAGTTCGGGAAGCTGACGCTGGCCGTCGCCGACAGCTTCGAGGCGGGCAAGTACTCGGCGTTCACCAGCACGGACCCCAAGGCGATCTTCTTCAAGGACATGGGCTTCGAGCTGAAGCCGGAGATCGACAAGCTGGCCAGGCCGGGCTGGAACGTGGCCGAACTCAGCGCCGAGAAGCTGAACGTGCTCGACGTCGACCGCCTGGTCTGGGTCACCGCCGGCACCGACGCCGACGACCGCGTCAAGGCGGAGCCGCTGTACCGGAAGCTGAAGGTCAGCCAGGACCGGCGCGACCTGTTCGTCCCCTACCAGGACCCGGACATCGGCGCTGCGTTCTCCTTCAACACCGTCCTGTCGATCCCCTACGCGATCGAGGAGATCACGCCACTGCTCACGGCCGTCAGGTGAAGCCGGCGGCCGGCGGGCCCCGGCAGGCCCGCCGACCGCCGCACCGGCCCGCCGGAACACCACCGTCACGCCTGCTCACCGACGCACATCAGGGAAGGGCTCTCCTACGATGTTTGACGCCGAGTCGGACCGGACGACCGGGGCACCACTGCCCCTGACCGGCGGGCAGTCCGGGATCTGGCTCGCCCAGCAGATCGAGCCGGACGGTTCGGCCTACACCCTCGCGTTCGTCCTCGAACTGCGCGGCGACGTCGACCCCGGCCGGCTGGCCGCCTCGGTCCGCCGCGCCGTCGAGGAGACCGAGGCACTGCACGTGCGCGTCACCGCCGGCGACGGCGAGCCGCGGCAGACGGTCGTCCGGGTCCCCTTCGAGGTGCCCGTCCTCGACCTCCGCGGCGAACCCGACCCGCGGCGGACCGCCACGGCGTGGATGGACGCCGACCGTGACCGGCCCGCCGACCTCGCTCACGGTCCGCTGTTCGCCCAGGCGGTGCTCCGGCTCACCGACGACCGGGTGCTCTGGTACCAGCGCTACCACCACATCGTCCTCGACGGCATGGGCGTCGCCCTCCTCACCCGCCGGGCCGGGCGGATCTACACCGACGCCGGGCGGACGCCCGCCGCCCCCGGCCGGGCCCTCTCCCGCCTGGTCACGGCCGACCGGGCGTACCGCGCCTCCGCACAGCACCGCGCCGACCGCGCCCACTGGCTCGACCGGATGTCGGACCGCCCGGAGCCCGTACGCCTCGTCGAGCGCGCTCCGGCGCCGATGACGCGGCGGACCCGGCGTTCGACCGTGATCGGCGCGCGGGACACCGCCCGGCTGGACGCCGCCGCCCGGGACGCGGGTGTCCGCACCTCCCGCCTGCTGATCACCGCCGTGGCCGCCTACGTGCACCGGGTCACCGGCGCCCAGGACCTCGTCCTCGGCCTGCCGGTCACCGCCCGCCGGGACGAGGGCACCGCGGCCGTGCCCGGCATGGTGTCCAACGTCGTCCCCCTGCGGATACCGGTCCGTCCGAGCACGACCGGAGCCGAACTCGCGGCCGAGACCGGGCGCGTCGTCGCCGAGGCCGTCGAGCACGGGCGCTACCGGGCAGAGGAACTGGCCCGGGACCTCGGACTCGCCGACGGCCTCGCCGAGCTGGTGGGCCCGACCGTCAACATCCTCCCCGGCACCGCCGGCCTGCGTTTCGGTGACCACACGGCCGAACTCCATCCGGTCTGGCTCGGCCCGGCCGGCGATCTGGCCTTCACCTTCGTGCGGACACCGGACGGACGGGGCCTTCGCATGCACCTCGACGCGGACGCCGAGGTCTGCGGCGAACGGACCCTCCGCGACCACGAACGCCGCTTCCTCACCCTGCTGGACTCCCTGGCCGGCGACCCCGGCCGCCCCTTCGGACGTATCGACCTCACCGACGGCGCGGAACGTGGCCGGCTGCTCGACGAGCTCGGCGTGTCACCGCGCGAGGTGCCCGGCCTGACCTGGCCCGCCGCGTTCGAGGACCGGGCCCGCCGGACGCCCGACGCCGTCGCGCTGGTCTGCGAGGAGCGGCAACTGACGTACGCGGAGCTGAACGCCGGAGCCAACCGGCTGGCCCGCCTCCTGGTGTCCCGCGGGGTACGGGCCGAGGACGTCGTCGCCGTGGCCCTGCCCCGCTCACCCGAACTCGTCGTCTGCCTCCTCGCGGTGCTGAAGACCGGGGCCGCCTACCTGCCGCTGGACGCCGGCCATCCCCGCGACCGCATCGCCCGCATGCTGTCCGACGCGGGAGCCCGCACCGTCGTCACCGTGCGGGCCCTGGACGCCGGCCTCCCCGCCGAGCCCGCCGTCGGCCGCGTCCTGCTCGACGACCCGGCCACGGCGGACGCGTGCGCCGCCCAGGACACCTGCGACCTCGCCCTGCCCGTCCCGCTCGACCGGGCCGCGTACGTCATCTACACCTCCGGCTCCACCGGCCGCCCCAAGGGCGTCGTCGTCACCCACGACGGCGTCGGCAGCCTCGTCGCGACCGCCACCGACCGGATCGGCGTCGACGCCGGCAGCCGGGTCGTCCAGTTCGCCTCCGTCGGCTTCGACGTCACGGTCTGGGACCTGATCATGTCCCTGTGCGTGGGGGGACGGATCGTCCTCGTCCCCGCCGAGCGCCGCGTCGCCGGGCCCGCCCTCACCGACTACATCGCCCGGCACCGCGCCACCCACATGATCCTGCCGCCGTCCCTGGTGTCCGCACTGCCGCGGGACTGCGAACTGCCCGACGGGGCCGTCCTCGTCGTCGGCACCGAAGCGGTGCCGAGCGAGCTGATCGCCCGCTGGGCCGGGCGGCTGAAGGTCGTCGTCGCCTACGGCCTCACCGAGGCGAGCGTCAACTCCACGCTGTGGCTCGCCGACCCGGGCCGTCCGGGCCCCGTCCCCATCGGCCGCCCCGACCCCAACACCCGCGCCTACGTCCTCGACACCGCGCTGCGCCCGGCCCCGGTGGGCGCCGAGGGCGAGCTGTACATCGCCGGGCGCGGTCTGGCCCGCGGCTACCTGGGCAGGGCCGCGCTGACCTCCGGGCGCTTCGTCGCGGACCCGTTCGGGACACCCGGCACCCGCATGTACCGCACCGGCGACCGGGTGCGGTGGGCCGCCGACGGCAATCTGGAGTTCCTCGGCCGCGCCGACGGCCAGCTGAAGATCCGGGGTCACCGGATCGAGCCGGGCGAGGTGGAGAGCGCCCTCATGGCCTGCCCCGGCATCGGCCAGGCCGCCGTCCTCCCGCGTGACGACCACCGGGGCGCGACGCGCCTGGTCGCCTACCTCGTCGCGGAGGACGACGCCGCCGTGACGGCCGCGAGGGCCCAGGTGGCCGCCACCCTGCCGGACTTCATGGTGCCGTCCGCCGTCGTCGCCCTCGACGGCCCGCTCCCGCTGACGCCCAACGGCAAACTCGACGGCCGCGCCCTGCCCACACCTGACTGGACCGCCCTCGGCGGTACCGACGCGCCGGCCACCCCGACCGAGAGCATCCTCGCCGGACTGTTCGCCGAGATCCTCGGCCTGCCCTCGGCCGGGGTCCACGACAGCTTCTTCGAACTGGGCGGCGACAGCATCGTCGCGATCCGGCTCGTCGACCGTGCCCGCGCGGCAGGGCTCACGATCACGCCGCGCGAGGTGTTCCGGCAGCGGACCGTGGCGGCTCTCGCCCGGGCCGCCGACCGCGCCGGAACCGCCGCGACGCCCGTCGCCCCGGTACGCCTGGACGAGGACGCCCTGCCGGTGTCCCCGCTCCAGGAGGGCTTCTTCTTCCACGCGCGGTACGACACCGACGCCGCCGACCCGTACCTGGTCCAGGAACTCCTCGACCTCGCGGGCCCGGTCGAGCCCGAGCGGCTGCGCGGAACACTGCAGCTCCTGCTCGACCGGCACCCCCTGCTGCGGGCCTCGTTCCGCCAGCTGCCCGACGGACGGGTCGTCCAGCGGCTCGCCGAACGCGCGACCCTGCCCTGGCGGGTGGCCGACACCGACGGGTCCGGAGCGGACGACGTCCTGGCGGCCGACCGTGCCCGGCCGTTCGACCTCGCCCGGCCACCGCTGCTGCGGGCCACCCTGATCCGGGACGGCCGGCGCCACCGCCTGCTGCTCACCCTGCACCACATCGTCGCCGACGGCTGGTCCCTCTCCGTCCTGCACCGCGAACTGCTCGCCGCCCACCGGGGCGGGGAACTGCCGGAGCCCTTCGATCCGCGCCCCTACCTGGCCTGGCTCGCCGCGAGGGACCTCGACGGGGCGCGCGACGCCTGGCGGCGGGCGCTGTCGGGACTGCCGGGACCCACCCGGCTCGCCGACTCCCTCGCGACGGCCGACGGGGACCGGAGACCCGCCGGGCCCGGGCACCTCGACATCCGGCTGCCCGACGAGCTCACCGCCCGGCTCACCGCCCGCGCCCGCGCCCACGGCCTCACCGCGAGTACGGTCGTCCACGGCCTCTGGGCCCTGCTCCTCGGCGGCACGACCGGTAGCCGGGACGTGGTGTTCGGCACCACGGTGTCCGGCCGGAGTGCCGGGGCAGGCGATCTCGGCCGTGCCGTCGGCCTGTTCGTCAACACCGTCCCCGCCCGCGTACGCCTGGAGCCCGGCGAGTCCCTCACCGGGCTGCTGCGGCGCGTCCAGGACGAGCACACGGCGCTGCTGGACCACCAGCACCTGGGCCTCGCCGACATCCAGCGCGCCGCGGGCGGCGGTGAACTGTTCGACACCCTGGTCGTGTTCGAGAACCAGCCGGTCGCCGATCTCACCGCAGACCACGCAGCGGACACTCTCGGTGTCACCGGAGTCGACGTCCTGGACGCCGTGCACTACCCCCTCGCGCTGATCGCCGGACCGGCCGGGGACGGCGGACTGCGGCTGCGGTTCAAGCACGACGCGACACGCATCGGCCGGACGGCCGTGGCAGGCCTCGCCGACCGGTTCACCGGCCTGGTACGGACCCTGGTGTCCGAACCCGGCCGTACGGTCGCCCGTACCGGCCTGCTCTCCCCGCGCGAGGAGCGGCGCCTCACCGAGCTGAACGCCACCGCGCACCCGGTCCCCGGCGACGCCACCCTCGCCTCCCTGTTCGCGGCACGGGCGGCGCGTACCCCGGACGCCGCGGCGCTCGTCTTCGAGGGCGTCACGCTCACCTACGCCGAACTCGACCGGCGCGCCGAGGCCCTGGCCCGGCGGCTGCGGGCACGCGGCGCGGGCCCCGAGCGGTTCGTCGCCGTCGCCGTACCACGGTCGGCGGAGCTGGTGATCGCACTGCTGGGCGTCCTCAAGTCGGGCGCCGCCCACCTGCCCGTCGACCTCGACTACCCCGCCGAACGGGTCGCGTTCATGCTCGCCGACTCCGGCGCCCGCACCGTGGTGACCACCGCGGCGGCCTCCGGCCGGCTGCCCCGGGTGCCCGGCCTCGAGCACCTGCTCGCCGACGCCGACGAGGACGTCCCCGACACCCGGGCGGAGCCCGCCGGTCCCGACCGGCCCGCGTACCTGATCTACACCTCCGGCTCCACCGGGCGCCCCAAGGGCGTCGTGATCACCCACCGGGCGATCGTCAACCGGCTCGCCTGGATGCAGGGCGAGTACGCGCTCGCCGCCGACGACCGGGTACTGCAGAAGACGCCCTCCGGGTTCGACGTGTCGGTGTGGGAGTTCTTCTGGCCCCTGCTGGAGGGCGCCACCGTCGTCCTGGCCCGCCCCGGCGGCCACCGGGACCCGGCCCACCTGGCCGAGCTGATCCGCACCGAGCGGATCACCACCCTGCACTTCGTGCCGTCCATGCTGGCCGCGTTCCTCCGGGCGATGGAGCCGGACCGGGCCGGGCCGCACTGGGCGACGAGCCTGCGCCGGGTCTTCTGCAGCGGCGAGGCGCTCCCCGGAGCGGACGCGGCACGCTGGCGGGACCTCAGCACCCGCCCCGGGCTCGGCCCGGTGCCGCTGCACAACCTCTACGGCCCCACCGAGGCCGCCGTGGACGTGACGTACTTCCCCTGCGACGGGGGCGGCGAGGTCACCGTGCCGATCGGACGGCCGGTGTGGAACACCCGGCTGTACGTGCTGGACACCTTCCTGCGCCCGGTGCCCGACGGGGTGCCCGGCGAGCTCCACCTCGGCGGCGTCCAGCTGGCGCGCGCCTACCACGACCGGCCGGGACCGACCGCCGAACGGTTCGTCGCCGACCCCTTCGGCGCGCCCGGTGACCGCATGTACCGCACCGGGGACCTGGTGCGACGCCGCGCCGACGGCGCCGTCGAGTACCTCGGGCGCACCGACCGGCAGGTCAAGATCCGCGGCAACCGCGTCGAACCCGCCGAGATCGAGGAGGTGCTGGGCGGCATGGCGGGCGTGGCCCGGGCGGCCGTGACCGCCCGCGAGGGCGCACTCGTCGGCTACGTCGTACCCGCACCCGGGGCCGAGCCGCCGGACGGAGACTCCCTGCGCGCCGCGCTCGCCGGCGTGCTCCCCGCGCCCATGGTGCCGGGCCGCGTCCTGGTGATCGGAGCACTGCCGCTGACACCGAGCGGCAAGCTCGACACCAACGCCCTGCCCGCGCCGCCCGTCGCCGCCGCGGCCGGGGTGCGGCCACCCTCCGGTGAACGGGAACGGCTCCTGTGCGAGATCTTCGCCGACGTGCTCGGCGTGCCCGGCACCGGCGCCGACGACGACTTCTTCACCCTCGGCGGCGACAGCCTCACCTCCGTCGCCGTCGCCACCCGGGCCAGGGAGTCCGGGCTCGGCATCGGTCCGCGCGATGTGTTCGAGCGCCGCACCCCGG
>NZ_NEUB01000018.1 GCF_002910825.1 Streptomyces sp. SM1
CTCCGGCGTCAGATAGGCGTCGAGGTACTCGAAGTCCCGCAGATTCCCGGGCCGGTGCGCCTGGAACCCGGTGCGTACGAAGTCGTCGCCGGCCACCGCGTTCAGCAGCCAGTCGGTCATCACCCGGGTCTTGGCGACGTTGGTCCGCAGCGCCGACCAGTGGTAGCCGCGGGCCACCGCCTGGGCGGGCAGACCGTGCAGTTCGAAACCGAACGGCCGGGACACCGCGTCGGTGCCGCCGAGGTCCACCACCAGCCCGAGGTCCCTGTGCACGTACGGCCGGGCCGGCCGGCCCCGCAGGGTCGCGATGACGTTCTCGGCCACCTGCCTGCCCTGCCGCAGCGCGTGCTGCGCGGTCGGCGGGCACACGGCGCCGTCGCCCTTGGCCACATCGGGCACCGCGGCCGAGTCACCGAGCGCGAACACCCCGTCGTGGCCCGGCAGGCGCATGTCCGCGTTGACCGCGAGCCGTCCCCGGACGGTCTCCGCGCCGAGCGTGGCGATGAGCGGGCTGGCCACCACACCGGCGGTCCAGATCAGGGTGCGGGTGGGCACCACCCGGCCGTCGGTGAAGGTGACCTCCTCGGCGCTCGCCTTCGAGATGGAGACGCCCAACGAGATCTCGATGCCGCGCCGGGTCAGGATCTCGTGCGCGCTGCGGCCCAGCTTCTCGCCCAGCTCCGGCATCAGCTTCGGCGCGATGTCGATCAGATGCCACTTGATCAGTCCCGGGTCCAGCCGCGGATAGCGCTTCACGGCGGCGTGCGTCAGCCGCTGCAGACAGGCCGCCGTCTCGGTGCCCGCGTAACCGCCGCCGACCACCACGAACTGCAGCCGCGAGGCCCGCTCCGCCGGATCGTGGCTCGCGTCGGCCAGATCGAGCTGGGAGATGACGTGATCGCGGAGGTAGGCGGCCTCGGCCAGCGACTTCATCCCGAAGGCGTGGTCCGTCAGCCCTGGGATGTCGAAGGTCCGGGTGACGCTTCCGGGGGCCAGCACGATGTAGTCGTACGGCTCGTTGAGGATCTCGCCGTTGACGATGCGGACGACACAGACCTTGGACCGCAGATCCACGCCGATCGCCCCGCCCGGGATGATCCGGGTGCGGTACCTCTCGCTGCGGCGCAGCGAGAGCGCGACCGACTGCGGGGTCAGCACCCCGGAGGCCACCTGGGGGAGCAGGGGCAGATAGAGCTGGTACGAGAACGGTGTCACCAGCGCGAGGTCGGCCTCGTCCGGACCGAGCCTGCGTTCCAGCCGCCGCACGCACTCCACGCCGGCGAAGCCCGCGCCCACCACGAGGATCCTGGGTCGTGTCACGGTGTCCATCCCTTCCTGCGGCTCCAGGCGGTCTGCCTCGGACGTCGATGCCTGACGCGTGCCCCTGTGCAGGACCACGATGCCCTCACCGGCCCGGGAACGCACCGGGAAGCCACCGGGGACGCACCCGTCGCCCCCGCCTCAGCCGTGCAGATGACACAGCAGCAGACACACGTCGTCCTCGCGCTCGGAGTCGCTCAGCAGCGGATGGAGTATCCGGTCCGCCGACTCCTCCAGGTCCGCGTCCAGAGCGGCGGAACCGTACGTCCCGAGGGCCTGGGCGAGCCGTTCGATGCCCGGGTCGATGCCCAGGGCCCGCCGCTCGACCAGCCCGTCGGTGTAGAGCGCCAGCGTCGAACCGGGCGTCAGCCGCTCGGTGTGGTCGGCGATGTCCTGACGCAGCGGGATGCCGAGCATCGCGCCCGGCTTGGCGTCCAGGATCCGTACCCGTCCGTCGGGCAGCCGCAGCACCGGCGGCGGATGGCCCGCCGCGGCCCATGTCAGGGTGTGCCCGTCCGGATGGAACCGCGCGATGACCGCGGTGGCGAACAGATCCGGCTGGAGGTGGCGCAGATACCCGTGCAGCCGGGTCAGCAGCCGGCCGGGCCCGCCGCCGTCGACGGCGTAGGCGCGCAGCGCGGTGCGCAGCTGGCTCATCATCACCGCCGCGTGCAGCCCGTGCCCGGTCACATCGCCGATGACGGTGATCAGGCTGCCGTCCCGCTGGCGGAACGCGTCGTACCAGTCGCCGCCGATGTTCAGCCCGTGCGTGGCGGGCAGGTAGCGCGCCGCCAGGCTCAGGCCCGGCGTCGTCGGCAGCTCCGTGAGCAGGGCGCGCTGCAGCGTCTCGGCGATGTCCCGGTTGTGCTCGAACCGGCGGGCGTTGTCCATGGCGGTGCCGGCCCGCCGGGTGAGTTCGATCAGCATGACCGCGTCGTCCGGGTCCCAGCGCTCACCGGGCGGCGACAGCGTCAGCACACCCAGCGGGGTCCGGCGCGCCGGCAGCGGGACGCACAGCAGCGGCCGTTCGGGAGCCAGGGCCGACGGCGGCCGGTCGTCCACCCCGGGCAGGCCCCCGGGATGGTCGGCGGCGTACTGCGGGCGTCCGGTGCGGGCAGCCAGGACCGCCGCGCCCGAGTGGGCGGCGGGCCGGTGCCGGTCGTCGTCGTGGTCGTGGTCGAACAGCCATACGTCGACGCTCTCGGCGTACCGCGGCACCAGCAGCTCGGGCAGCCGGCGCACGATCTCGTCGTGGTTCAGCGAGGCGTTCAGCGCGGCGCTCGCGTCCGCCAGGAAGGTCAGCCGGTGCCGGGCCTTCTCCGCCTCCTCGCGCGCCCTGCGCTCGGCGGCGAACGCCGCCTGCTGTGCCCGTCCCGCCGCGTCCAGCTCGGCGTGCAGTACCACGACGCCCTGATTGGTCTGGTGCAGTTCCTCCCGGTGGAAGGCGACCAGCTCCTCCTGCCCGGCGAGCTGAGCCAGCACCACGGCCGTGTCCTCGTCGGCGCCCAGCAGGGCCTCGGACAGGCCGGCCGGATCGTCCGTCACCGTGTCCTCCCCGGGGACTTCGCCCGTCGCGGCGCAGGGGACGGTCACCGTCCACGGGGCGCGGCCGGCGGCGCCCGCGCCGGGGACCGGGGCCACCACGGCGTGCAGGTCGGACGTTCCGGCGGGGGAGCCCGGCCCCTCCAGGGTGAGCACCCAGGTGCCGCCCTTGGTGAGGCACTGGCGCAGGTGGCCGCTGAGCGCCGCGGTCAGCCGGGCCCGCTCCACGGTGGGCACCCCGTACGCCGCGGCCAGCCGGGCCACGGCGATACGGGCGCGTGCCGCGTCCGTGACGCCGTCGATCCGCCAGCTGCGTGTCATGGGCGCTCCGACGGGACGGGGGCCAGCACGGCCACGGCGGTGTCGTCCCGCACCGGGCGCGCGGAACTGCCGGCGTCCCGGACGGTCACGGCGGCCGTCACGGCCGGGTCGGCCGGCGGCTGTCCGGTGTCCGGGGGCGGCGTCCAGCGGCCGGGCAGCCCGTCCGTGTGCAGGATCAGCAGGCTCCCGGCGGTCCAGGCGACCTCGTCCTCGCGCACGGTGTGCGGCTGGTGGACCCCGACGATGCCCGGCCGGGACAGCAGGGACCGCCAGCGGTCGCCCTCCCGCAGCCGGGCCGACACGTTGCCGATCCCCGCGAAGCGCAGCCGGCCCGTCCAGCTGTCCAGCTGGGCGACCGCGACGGCCGCGCCCCGCGTACCGGCCAGGGCGTCGTGGAGTTTGTGCAGGGCCTCGGCGGGCGGCAGCCGGGCCCAGTGGCGCAGCTCCTCGACGGCTGCGGTCGACGCACGGGCCGCCTCGCTCCCGTGTCCCAGACCGTCGGCGAGCATCAGCGTCGCGCGGTCGCCGGACCTGACCCAGGCCCAGGCGTCCCCCGAGAAGGCCGCGCCGGCGAACGGGACGTTCACGGCGCCGGCGTGCACACCGAGGTCGCCCGGGCGCTCCCCGCCGTGACCCGTACGGCCGGTTTCGGGGCCGATGCGGGCCATCGCCACGGTGCCCCGGCCGGGCACGCTGTGCAGACCGAAGTCGTCGGAGAGCCGCCGGCACGTGCCGAGGCCCGCGCCGAGCGAGCCGCTGGAGGAGTACCCGTCCCGCTGCGCCACGGCCGGATCCGCGATGCCCGGCCCGTGGTCGAGCGCGGTGATCTGCACGGCCCGCCCCGGCCGGCCCTCCCGCGGCAGCGGCGGGTCCACGACGTCGATGAGCACCCCGCCCGCCTGACCGTACTTGAGCAGATTGGTGGCCAGCTCGGTGGCCACCAGGGACACGGCGGCGGTGCGCCGCTCGTCCAGCCCGGCCAGGGCCGCGGCCTCCTCCGCCGCGACCCGTACGTCACGCACCCGGGTCGGGTCCTGCACCGGTACGTCCCAGACGCGGGGCATCAGACGTCCCCCCGCAGCCGCGGCGGCCGGGACACCCACGAGGTCACCCGGACGGTGGTCCCCGCCCCGGGGGCGGTCTCGACGGCGAAGTCGTGCACCAGGCGCCGGGCGCCGCCCAGCCCCATGCCCAGCCCGCCGCCGGAGGTGTAGCCGTCACTGAGCGCCCGGTCGAGATCGGGGATGCCCGGTCCCGAGTCGCTGAAGGCGAGCCGCAGCCCGTCGGTCCCGCCGGTGGTGACGTGCGACGCCTCCATCCGGCCGCCTCCGCCGTGCACCAGTGTGTTGCGCGCCAGCTCGCTGGCGGCGGTCACCAGTTTCGTCTGGTCCACCAGGGAGAAGCCGAGCTTGGCGGCGGCCTGCCGCACATGCTGACGTACCCATACCAGATCCATGTCCGACCGTATCGGCAGGCGGGCCTCCACACCCGCGCCGGTGTGCATCACGGACTCTCCTCGCGCACGCCGCCGGTCCGCACCGGCACGATGGGCTGTGCGAGGAGTTCCATCGCCGCCTCGGTGGTGAGCGCGGTCCGCAGTCCCGGCAGGGTCAGTCCCAGTTCCACCAGGGTGATGGCGACCGCGGGCCGCATTCCGGCCACCACGGTCCGCGCGGCCAGCAGTTCCGTCTGGGCGGCGATCTCGGCCAGTACCCGGCCGAGGAACGAGTCGATCATCTCCACACCGGAGATGTCGATGACCACCCCCCTGATGCGGCTGCCGACGATGGTCTCGGCCAGATCCTGCTGGAGCTGGTCCGCCATGCTGTCGTGGAGTGCTCCCTGCAGGGTCACCAGCAGCATGTCCCCGAGCCTGAGGACCGGCACATGTCCCGCCATCGGGCGGGAGAACCCCCCGCTCACCGGCGGCCCGCTCCGCCGGGCGCCGCCGCCACGATGTTCGTCCCCAGCTCGTGCAGGCAGTACGCGAGCGCGTCCGCGAGACCGGCCCGGGTCTTCACCGTGCCGAGGTCCAGACCGAGGTGCACGATGGTCTGCGCGATCGCCGGCCGGATACCGGACACCACGCACTCCGCGCCCATCAGCCGGGCCGCGGCGACCGTCTTCATCAGATGCTGGGCCACCAGCGAGTCCACCGTGGGAACGCCGGTGATGTCGAGGATCGCGAACCGGGCGTGCTGGTCGACCACCGCGTTCAGCAGCGTCTCCATCACCACCTGGCTGCGGGCGCTGTCCAGCGTCCCGATCAGCGGGACCGCCACGATGCCGTCCCAGAGCTTGATCACCGGTGTCGCCACCTCCAGCAGCTGGAGCCGCTGCCGGTCGGTGAGCGCCTGGATCTCGCTCAGCGCGGTCTGCATGGCCACCAGACGCAGCGTGCCCAGCAGCACGCTGAGCGCCGTGGAGGCCTCACGCAGTCGTTCGGGCTCCTCCTGCTCCAGATCGGCGACCAGGAGGTTCTCCACCGGCGGCAGCAGCGCGGCCAGCTCGGACGACACCTGGGTGGCGGACAGTCCCGCGCGGGAGCGGGCCGCCCCCATCCGTGCCAGCTGCTCGCGCACCCCGGTGAAGCCCGCGGCGTCCGGGTCCTCGACCCGCTGCGAGTCGGCGACCTGGGCGAGCGCGTCGACCACCGCCTTGCCGGCCTCCACCGCCTCCTCGCGCGAGACCGTGAACACCGCACGGAACAGGGGCTCGTCCGCCCACCGCTGGGCGATCTGCTCACTGCGCCGCCAGAGGAAGTCCCTGACCTCCTGCGCCGGTGTCGGGGGTGTTGCGCCCGTTTCGTGCTGCGGCACCTGATTCCTCTCCTCGTCGTGGTCGTCTCGCGCCGAGCCCGTCTCGGGGCACCGGGAATGTGTGATGTGTTCAGGACTCCGGCTCGGCCGGGGGCGTCTCCGGCTGCCGGTCCACCCGCTCCAGCGCCTCCTCGACGCTCTCCGACACCGGGACGGTGATGCTCACCCCCGTCAGGTCCAGGATGCGGCGCACGGCGGGGGCGGGGGAGATGATGTGCACGCTCCCGGGCAGCTCCCGCGCCTCCTGGTACACGCGCAGGATGATGTTCATCCCGGACGAGTCCATGAAGGGGACCGCCGACAGGTCGAGCAGAAAGTGCCGGCGGCCGTGGTGGAGCTGGTTCGCCAGGTGGTGCTGGAACTCGGTCGCCGTGTCGACGTCCAAATACCCCTCCACCGTGAGAAGGGCCACATCCTCACGGGGAAGGGTCACTTCGACGGACAACGGGTCCTGGGCAGTGTGCACGGAGTACCTCCAACAAGGTGATCAAGCTCTTCGTCGCGCAGCCGCGCGTACCCCCGAATCGCCCCCTCATGCCTCCGCGCGTGCCCGCCGTTCGGGCGACCGCGCTCAGCCCACGCGGATACCCACGATGCAGGTGTCGTCGTCCGTGTCCGACCTGCTGTAGGTGAGCAGGCGGTCGAGCCGCTGGTCGAGCGTGCCCGGGGCCGTGGCGGCGGTGGCGAGCAGATGCGTCAGGGACTCCTCCACCGTACGGTCCCGGCGCTCGATCAGGCCGTCCGTGTACATCAGCAGGTTGTCCTCGGGGGCCAGCCGCACCTCCGCCTCCTCGTACGAGGCCTCCGGTACGGCACCCAGCAGCAACCCGCCCGTCATCGGCAGCGGCGCGGCCTCGGAACCCCGCACCAGCACCGGCGGCAGATGGCCCGCGCGTGCCCACCGCAGCATGCGCGAGGCCGGATCGTACAGGCCGCAGACCGCTGTGGCGCTGACACCGCCCGTCAGATGGTGCGTCACGATGTTCAGCCACGACAGCAGCTGACCGGGGCCCGCCCCGGTGACGGCGAGCCCGCGCAGCGCGTTGCGCAGGACGACCATGCTGGTCGCGGCCTCTATCCCGTGGCCGGCGACGTCGCCCACGCACAGCAGCACCAGCCGGGACGGCAGCACCACGGCGTCGTACCAGTCGCCGCCCACCAGCTGCTCCGCCTCCGCGGGCCGGTAGCGCACGGCCACGTCCAGATCGGGCACCTGCAGCGGCGCCTGGGTGGGCGGCATGATGGCGCGCTGCAGCTGCAGTGCCAGCCGGTCCCGTTCACTGGCGTGCTGCTCGGTGTGCGCCAGCTGGTCGCGGGTGGCGGCCAGCGCCACCTCCGTCCAGTGCTGGGAGGAGATGTCCTGGTAGGCGCCGCGGGTGGTGAGCAGCCGGCCGTCGGTGTCCAGCACCGGCTCGGCCACCACCCGGATGTGCCGGGTCACCCCGTCCGGCCGTTGCAGCCGGAAGGCCGCCGAGGCCGGCCGCCGGTGGTGCAGCAGCGTGCGCAGGAAACGGCCGACGGCGACGGCGTCGTCCGGATGGGCGTGCGCGGGCAGCTCCTCCAGCGGCACCGGAAGACTCGACTGCGGGCGCCCGTACAGGTCGAACAGCTGACCGTTCCAGGTGATCTCGCCGGTCAGCAGGTTCTCCTCGAACCCGCCGATCCGGCCGAGCCGCTGGGCGTGCTGGAGCAGGCTCGCCAGCCGTGCCGTCTCGTCCTCGATCCGCCAGATGAACAGGATCCCGTCGCCGTGCCGGCTGACGCTGATGTCCGCGACCGCCGCCAGCGGCACCTGGCCGACGAGCGCGGTCAGATGCATCCGCCGGGCCCGGAACGGCTCACCCGTCGCGTACACCCGTTCGATCCGCTGGAACAGCTCGCTGTCCCCGGCGGCCATCGGATACGCCTCCAGCATCAGCGCGCCGCTGACCATCGCGCGCGGCCGGCCGGCCGGGTCCAGGAAGCGGCCGTTGACATGCTGGATACGGAAGTCCAGCAGGTTCCCGGAGGCGTCCAGGTGCGGCACGAGGACGAGGGCCGGGTCGTACAGCCCGTCGGCCAGATCCGTCAGCTCCGCCGCGTCCGGCGGCACCCGCGGCTGCCGGGCCGGGCCGCTCGGCGGCGTGTACGTCTCCAGGGTGTGCGCGCACAGCTCGGCCAGGGCCTCCACCTGACGGACGATCTGCGGCGGCTGCTCCGGCAGCGGGGCGGGCCAGACGATCTCCAGCACCCCGTACACGCGCCCCCCGGTGCCGGCGGGCACGGCCGCCCTGCCGCCGTCCGGGTAGTGGTGCCGGCCGACGCTGGGCAGACCCCGGTCGTCCGGCGACCCGATCCACAGCCCGTCCCGTTCCGTCAGGGCACACCGGGCGACCGTCGCCACGTCCGGCGGCACGTAGCACCCGGCACGGTCCGGCTGCTCACCACGCAGGATCCCCCGCCGGACCG
>NZ_NEUB01000275.1 GCF_002910825.1 Streptomyces sp. SM1
GACCGGAGACGCCGGGGGCGTGCCGGTCACCGTCCGGGCCGAGCCGTACGCCTGGGAGAGCCCCTGCTCGCAGCGGTACCTGATCGACCGCCCCGCGGGCCGGGTGGGCCCGCCGCCGACGGAGCAGGACGCACCGGCCTGGGCCGGGGCCGCCGGCGCCGTCGCGTCAGGGAAGCAGTACCTCCGGCTGACCGTGCAGGGGACGAGTGCGGAGACGGTGGTCGTGGAGGACCTCACCGTGCGGATCGCGGGCAAGCGGACACCGCTCGCCTGGAACGACTTCGCGATGGGCTACCCCGGCGTCGGCTGCGGCGGCGGCGTACCGACGCGAGCCTTCACGGTCGCCCTGGACGCCGCGCGGCCGGCCCTGACACCGGAGTCCGGGCACCGCGACTTCCCCTTCAAGGTGAGCGAGTCCGACCCCGAGGTCTACTACATCACCGCCGACGCCTCCGCGTACGACGTGGACTGGTACCTGGAGCTGAAGTGGTCCAGCGGCTCCCGCGGCGGCACGCTCACCGTGGACGACAAGGGGCGCCCCTTCCGCACCAGCGGCAACAACGGGCGCCCGGCGTACGAGTTCCCGCTGGGCGGCGAGGGGTGGGTGCCGGAGGGCACGACGGAGCTCGAGTAGCCCGCCACACGAACCCGGCACATCAAGTGCGTCCGCGCGTTAGGTTGTTGAGCGCCGACCGGCCTCACCAACCCCTCAAGGGAGACGCCCATGTCCGGTGACGCGCTCAGCCAGGATCCCGCCGAGCTGCGCAGGCGGATCGACAGCAGCAAGGCGCATCCGGCCCGGGTCTACGACGTGTTCCTCGGCGGCAAGGACCACTATCCCGCGGACCGCTCGGCGGCGGGCGCCGCACTCGCCGCCAACCCGCGCGGCTACCTCGACGTCCGGCACAACCGGGACTTCATGCGGCGCGCGGTGAACACCCTGGTGACCGAGGAAGGCATCCGCCAGTTCCTCGACATCGGCACCGGGCTGCCCACCGCCGAGAACGTGCACCAGATCGCCCAGGGCGTGGCCCCCGAGTCGCGGGTCGTCTACGTCGACAACGACCCGGTGGTGCTGGCGCACGCACGCGCCCTGCTCACCAGCGGTCCCGAGGGACGTACGGACTACGTCGACGCGGACCTGAAGGACCCGGCGGCCATCCTCGAACAGGCCGCAAAGACACTGGACTTCGACCGGCCGATCGCCCTGTGCCTGGTCGCCGTCCTGCATTTCGTCGAGGACGGGGAGGCATACCCGATCGTGCGTGAACTCGTCGAGGCGCTGCCCTCCGGCAGCCGCGTGGTGCTCAGCCACCTCACCGAGGATCTCAACCCCGAGAACGTGCGGGCGGTGCAACGCACCTACACCGAACGAGGGTTCACGTTCGTGCTGCGTACCCGCGCGGACGTCGGGCGCTTCTTCACCGAGCACGGCCTGGACGTCGTCGACCCGGGAGTCGTGCCCGTCCACCGCTGGCACCCCGACCGTGCGGCGCCCGTCCCCGAGCAGCCGGAAGCCTCCTACCTGGAGAGCCTCGACCCCATCGAGCGGGTCCGCTACGCCGACATCGACGACGTCACGGACGCCGACATCAACGTCTACGGAGCGGTCGGCGTGAAGAGCTGACGGCGGGACCCACCGCGGCAGGGACGCTACCGGGGTGAGGCCGGAGGAGCTTCGGCGGCGGCCTCACCCACGCGGGCCTCGAAGCACTCCCGCTCGGCGGCGGCCGACGCGGGCCGGAAGCAGACCCGGACGGTGCTGCCGGGGCGGGCGGCCGCCATCGGGGTGTAGACGTAGGTTCTCGTGTCGGCCTCCCTCCTGACACGTACGGCGTGGGCCGCGCCGCCGGCGGTGACCTCCAGCCGGTCACCGATCCTCGTCCCCCAGGCCCGGGCCCAGCCCGCGCCGCACTTCCTGCTGTGGCGCAGTTCCACATGGGCGCCGCCGACGGTGCGGTACGTGGCGAGACTCTCGGGGGCGATGCCGCAGATCAGCCGCATCGGGTCCAGGCCCTCGCAGTGGGCTCCGTGGCACTGGGGGGCCAGGGAGTACGGGGCGGAGGCCGGCAGGGGATCCTCCGCCTCGCCCGGACTGCCGGGAAGCAGGAGGAGCGCCGGGGCGGCCAGACCGACGGCGACCAGGGTGGACACCACCGACAGCACCACCGACAGCACCACCGGCCTGCGGCCCCCGTGACCGGGGGGCCGGCCGCTCATGGAGGCCGGCGGCGCCTCCTGCGGTGCGGGCCGCGGGCCGCCGGAGACGGGGGTGGAGGCGGGGGCGGAGACGGAGGCGGGGGCGGAGGCGGGGGCGGCCGACGCCGCCCGTCCGCTCCGTTCCGACTCGGCGATCTCCCACAGGGCCAGGGCGCGCCCGTCCGGTTCGCCCGCGACCCGGCACAGGTCCCGCACGGCCTGGCGGGGCGGCAGGCTCTTGCCGTTGAGGTACCGCTCCCACGAGGACTTGCTGTATGCCGTCCGCGCCGACAGCGCCGCCAGACTCAGCCCCGTACGGGTCCGCAGCTCCCGCAACGTCGCCGTCAGCCGGGTGTGTGCCGCGCTCACCGTGCCTCCCCCCGGCGCAGGGCCTTCCAGGTGTGCGGGCCGACGACACCGTCCACGACCAGCCCCTCGCGCGTCTGCAGGCGCTGGACCGCTCGTTGGGTCAGCGGGCCGAAGACGCCGTCGATGTCCCCCGGCGGGAAGCCCGCCCGGTCCAGCAGGCACTGGGCCTCCGCAACCTCCGGGCCCATGTAGGTGTACGCCAGAATGGCTACCGTGGTGCTGCTGAGGCCCGCGTACCAGCGGCCGTCACGCTGCTCCGGCTCGCAGGTGTACACGACCGGCACCATGGTCTCCGACACGACGGCGGGTGCCGCCGCGCCCGCACCGGCACGGGCGTTCGCGAGTTGTGCCCGGGTCTCGCTGAGCCGCACGGCCAGGAGGAGCGACACCGAGACGGACAGCACCAGGGCCACCGACAGGGTGCTGACCACCACCCACCGGAGTCGTCCGCGTGGCCGACGCCCCACGGGTGCGTCGTGCGGTACGGCCGGGTCCTCCTGCGGAGCTCCCGGGGCGGCCGGGCGTCCTTCCGCCCAGCGTTCGGCGGCGAACTCGTGCAGCACCAGAAGACGGTTCCGGTCGTCCCCGCCGATACGGGCCAGCGCCTCGACGGCTTCCCGGGGCGGCAGCGACGTGCCGTTCAGATAACGTTGCCATGATCGCGGGCTGTACCCGGTCTTCGCGGCCAGCTGGCGGGTGGTGAGCTCGCTGTGGTCCTTGACCGCACGTAACCGCACAGCCAACTGACGGACTCCTGGATGCAGTTCGGTAGGCAGCTCTTTCCAACGCGGCATGCTTCCCCCATACGCGTTTCAGGACCGCGCCGGTCGGAACAGCGGCCCCCCTGTCCCGGTTTCATTCTGCATCAGCCCTCACGCGCCCATGGAACGGCGGCTCCCGCCCCGGTGCGAAACCGGCCATCCTGGTGCGCGCCCGTCCCGCCCGGGCGACGCGGCGTACGACGTCCCGGCAGGTCAACGCGTGGGACGTCCCGGGACACCGCCACTTGTGCGTCAACTGTGGCCGGGCGGCGTGTCGGCCCCGCAGTCTTGGTGCCGAGCCGACCGGGAGGCCGGCTCGGTCCGTCGCACGCTACTTGAGGGGAACAGGATGCGAGCACTCACCAAGGCCGTCGTCAGTGCCACCGCCGTGGCAGGCATCTTCGCCGGTGGTCTGGCCACCGCGGGCACGGCCGTCGCCGCTCCCGCGTCGGTTCAGCAGCAGGCCGTGAACGGCGAGCAGGCCGCGCTCGCCACGGAGAACCTGGGGCTGACCCGGGCGGAGGCCCGGAGGGTCCAGCGCTGGCTGGCGACGCACTGGAACTACAACGACTCGATCGACGGGTACCTCGGCACCAACAGCTGGAAGGCGTTCCAGCGCTGCCTGCGGCAGTACTGGGACTACAACGACTCGATCGACGGAGTCGTCGGCCCGAACACGATCAAGGCACTGCAGCGGCTGCTGAGGGCCAACGGCGACTACAGCGGCGCGATCGACGGCATCGCGGGCAACGGGACCCGGGCCGGTTTCAAGGCCTGGGCCAACCGGATCTGACCGGGTCCGGACCAGCGTCCGGACCAGCGGCCGTCCACGAACGGCCCGCGGCCGGCACGGGAGTGCTCAGAGCCGCTCGGGCGTCCGGATGCCCAGCAGGGCCATGCCCCGGTGGAGCGTGCGGGCCGTGAGGTCGCACAGGAACAGGCGGTTCTCCACCTGCTCCGGCGAATCGGCCTTCAGTACCGGGCACTTGTCGTAGAACGTCGTGTACAGGGACGCCAACTGGTACAGGTACGCAGCCAGTTTGTGCGGGGCGTACTCCGCGGCCGCCTCGAAGACGGTGTCCCCGAAGGCGTCCAGGTGCAGGCCCAGCGCGCGCTCCGCCTCGTGCAGTGCCAGCTCCGGGTGGGCGGCGGGACGGACCTCGCCGGCCTTGCGCAGGATGGACTGGATGCGGGCGTACGCGTACTGCAGGTAGACGGACGTGTCGCCGTTGAGCGAGACCATCTGGTCCAGGTCGAACTTGTAGTCGCGGTTCGGCGACGTCGACAGGTCCGCGTACTTCACCGCTCCGATGCCGACCTGCGCGGCCCGCTCCCGGATCTCCTCCTCGGTGAGGTCCCGCGCCTTCTCCCGGACGACCTCCGCGGCCCGGTCGACCGCCTCGTCCAGCAGGTCCTCCAGCCGTACGGTCTCGCCCGCACGCGTCTTGAAGGGCTTGCCGTCCGCGCCGAGCACCGTGCCGTAGCCCATGTTGTGCGCGGTGACGTCGTCGCCGAGCCAGCCGGCCCGGCGGGCGGTCTCGAAGACCATCTTGAAGTGCAGCGACTGGCGTACGTCGACGACGTACAGCAGCGTGCTCGCGTGCAGGTCGAGGACCCGGTTGCGGATCGCGGTCAGGTCGGAGGCCGCGTAGCCGAAGCCGCCGTCCGCCTTCTGCACGATCAGCGGAACCGGCTGGTCGTCCTTGCCGCGGATGTCGTCGAAGAACACCACGAGCGCGCCCTCGGAGCGCACCGCGACGCCCGTCTCCTCCAGGAGGCGGGCGGTCTCCGGCATGCCCTCGTTGTACGCGGACTCGCCGACGATCTCCTCGTCGCGGATCTCCATGTCGAGCTTCTCGAAGACGGAGTAGAAGTAGACCTTCGACTCGTCCACGAACCGCTGCCACAGTTCGAGCGTCTCCTTGTCACCGGACTGGAGGGCGACCACCCGCTTACGGGCCCGCTCCTTGAACTCCTCGTCCGCGTCGAAGACCGCACGCGACGCCTTGTACACCCGGTTCAGGTTCGACATGGCCTGCTCGCCGTCGACGTCCTCGGCCGGGGCCAGCTCGCCGGGGTGCTCGAACAGGTACTGGATGAGCATGCCGAACTGGGTGCCCCAGTCGCCGATGTGGTGCCGGCCGATCGTCTTCTCGCCGGTGAAGTCGAGCATGGAGCGCAGCGCGTCGCCGATGACCGCCGACCGCAGGTGGCCGACGTGCATCTCCTTCGCCACGTTCGGCTGGGCGTAGTCGACGACCGTGACGCCCGGGTTCTCCTTCAGCGGCACGCCGAGACGCTCGCCGTCCGCGTGCCGCGCGGCGAGGTTCCCGGTGATCGCCCGGTCCGCGACGGTGATGTTGAGGAAGCCGGGGCCGGAGACCTCGATGTCCTTGATCAGCTCGTCGCCGGTGGCGATGTGGGCGACGACCTCGGTCGCCAGCTCGCGCGGGTTCGCCTTCGACTTCTTCGCCAGCGCCAGGATGCCGTTGGCCTGGAAGTCCGCCCGGTCACTGCGTCGCAGCAGCGGGTCCGCGGTCGCCTCCGGCCGGGTGGCGGAGACGGCGGACCCGAGCTGCTGGTTGACGAGATCGGTGAGCGATGTGACCGAGGCCATAGGAGTGGGTGCCGTTCTCCTCGTGGGTTCAGATAGACCTGGTCAGTATCCCATGGGCGGCCAAGCCGCTTTCTGGCCGCGGGCCGCGGCCGGGGCAGGCCGGTGAGAACGCGTTTTCGCCGTTGCCGCCGTTGCTGGGAGAATGGAGCGGCCAGCCGTGCGACCGTGCCGGCTGCTCCAGCAGAAAGAAGGACGTGCCGATCGTGGCTCAGAGCACAGAGACCACCGACTGGGTCTCCCGTTTCGCGGACGAGGTCATCGCCGAGTCGGAGCGTCGTGCCCCGGGCAAACCTGCGGTCGTCGCGTCCGGGCTGAGCCCCTCCGGCCCGATCCACCTCGGCAACCTGCGCGAGGTCATGACCCCGCACCTCGTCGCCGACGAGATCCGCCGCCGCGGCCACCGGGTCCGGCACCTGATCTCCTGGGACGACTACGACCGGTACCGCAAGGTCCCGGCCGGTGTCCCCGGCGTCGACGAGTCCTGGGCGGAGCACATCGGCAAGCCGCTGACCTCGGTCCCCGCCCCCAAGGGCTCGCCGCACCCCAACTGGGCCGAGCACTTCAGGGCCGCGATGGTCGAGTCGCTGGCCGCGCTGGGCGTGGAGTTCGACGGGATCAGCCAGACGGAGCAGTACACCTCCGGTGTCTACCGCGAGCAGATCCTGCACGCCATGAAGCACCGCGGCGACATCGACGCGATCCTCGACCAGTACCGCACCAAGAAGGCCCCGGCGAAGAAGCAGCAGCAGAAGCCGGTCGACGAGGCCGAGCTGGAGGCCGCCGAGGGTTCGGGCGCCGCCGCCGAGGACGACGGCAGCTCCGGTTCGGCCGGGTACTTCCCGTACAAGCCGTACTGCGGCAACTGCGGGAAGGACTTCACCACCGTCATCTCCTACGACGACGACTCCACCGAGCTGACCTACGCCTGCACCACGTGCGGCTTCTCCGAGACCGTCCGGCTGGGCGAGTTCAACCGCGGCAAGCTGGTCTGGAAGGTCGACTGGCCGATGCGGTGGGCCTACGAGGGCGTGATCTTCGAGCCCAGCGGTGTCGACCACTCGTCCCCCGGCTCGTCGTTCCAGGTCGGCGGGCAGATCGTCGGGATCTTCGGCGGCGAGCAGCCCATCGGGCCGATGTACGCCTTCGTCGGCATCAGCGGCATGGCGAAGATGTCGTCGTCGAAGGGCGGGGTGCCCACCCCGGCCGACGCGCTGAAGATCATGGAGCCGCAGCTGCTGCGCTGGCTGTACGCCCGCCGCCGGCCCAACCAGTCCTTCAAGATCGCCTTCGACCAGGAGATCCAGCGCCTCTACGACGAGTGGGACCGCCTCGACGCCAAGGTCGCTGGGGGCACCTCCCAGGCCATTGGCTCTGGGGGAGGCTCCGCGCTGCCCGCGGACGTCGCCGCGCACTCCCGCGCGGTGCGTACCGCGAGCGGTGAGCTGCCGACGACGCCCAGGCCGCTGCCGTACCGCACACTCGCCTCGGTGGCCGACATCACGGCCGGTCACGCGGACCAGGCGCTGCGGATCCTGAGCGACCTGGACCCGTCGCACCCGCTGGGCTCCCTGGACGAGGCCCGGCCGCGCTACGACAGGGCCGAGGCGTGGATCAACCAGCACGTCCCCGCCGACCAGCGCACCATCGTCCGCGCCGAACCCGACGCCGAACTGCTGAAGTCGCTCGACGAGCGGGGCCAGCAGTCGCTGCGGCTGCTGCTCGACGGGCTCGCCGCCAACTGGTCCCTGGAGGGGCTCACCCACCTCGTCTACGGCGTGCCCAAGGTCCAGGCGGGCTTCTCCGCCGACGCCGGCCCGAAGGAGCTGCCCGCGGAGATCAAGACCGCCCAGCGGTCGTTCTTCGCGCTGCTGTACCACCTGCTGGTGGGCCGTGACACCGGGCCGCGGCTGCCCACGCTGCTGCTGGCGGTGGGGCAGGAGCGGGTGCGGGAACTGCTCGGGGAGTAGACGGCGTACGAACGAGGGGCGACCCGGTGCCGGCACCGGGTCGCCCCTCAGTCGGGTGCGCGCCTCACGCGATGTGGTCCTCTTCCATCTCCGCCATGTGGCGCGCCTGGAAGCGTTCGGCGAGGGACTTCAGCGCGCTCGGGCTCAGCACCGTGCCGTAGGTCGCCTCGATGTTGTCGCCGAGGACGCGCGGGGTCGGATAACTGCCGTCTATCGACTGACGGAACACCTGGTAGTACGCCTCGTCGTCCGGTTCGGCGGCGGGGGTGCCGCCGCCCTCACCGAGCTCACGGGTGCGGCCGCCGGGGACCACCGGGATGGGGAAGCTGCCGGTCTCCTCCGGGGAGGGCTCCTGGAGGGGCGGCTCCTCCTGGTACTGGTCCTGGTACTGCTCGGCCTGCTGCTGTTCCTCGACCCAGCGGGCGTACTCCTGGTCGGGGTCGTAGGTGGGGTCGTAGGTGGGGTCGTAGCCGCCCTGGTACTCGACCGTGCGGGGGTCGCGGGCGTGGAGCCACTGGTTCTGGTCCCGGGCGGGGCCTTCCGGGAAATCGGTGCCGTGGTGGCCGTGGTGGCCCTGGTGGCCCTGGTTGCCCTCGAGTTCCAGTCGCTGCTCGCTGTGCGGCGCGCCCGTCCCCGCCGTCCCGGAGGCACGACCGCCGGTCGCCGCGGGGCCCGTGGTCACCTCGGCGGGGCTTTTCGCCATGACCACCGGTGTGTCGGTGGCCGGGGGCAGGACGGCCGGTTCTATGCCTGCCGCCGCCAGACCCGCCGGGGCCGTGTCCGCCAGGGGGACGCCGTACTTGGCGAGGCGCAGCGGCATCAGGGACTCGACCGGGGCCTTGCGGCGCCAGGACCGGCCGAAGCGGGAACGCATACGGGCCTGGTAGACCAGCCGCTCCTGCTCCAGCTTGATCACCTGCTCGTAGGAGCGCAGCTCCCACAGCTTCATCCTGCGCCACAGCAGGAACGTGGGGAGCGGCGACAGGATCCAGCGGGTGAGCCGGACGCCCTCCATGTGCTTGTCGGCGGTGATGTCGGCGATCCGGCCGACCGCGTGCCGGGCCGCCTCCACCGAGACGACGAACAGGATGGGGATGACGCTGTGCATCCCCACACCGAGCGGATCCGGCCATGCCGCCGCGCCGTTGAAGGCGATCGTCGCGGCCGTGAGCAGCCACGCCGTCTGCCGCAGCAGCGGGAAGGGGATGCGGATCCAGGTCAGCAGCAGGTCGAGTGCCAGCAGGACGCAGATACCGGCGTCGATGCCGATCGGGAAGACGTAGCTGAAGTTCCCGAAGCCCTTCTGCAGGGCCAGTTCACGGACCGCGGCGTACGAACCCGCGAAGCCGATGCCGGCGATGATCACGGCTCCGGCGACGACCACGCCGATGAGAACCCGGTGTGTCCGTGTCAGCTGAATGGGCGCGGCCACCCGTACTCCCCTCCCAGTGCGTGTTGTTGCGCGCAACAGAGTGGCACATGTGTGCGGGAGACGGGTGGCCGGTTCTGTTTCAGAGGGTTCAGCTCTTGCCGGAAGCGGACTCCGAGGCGGGCCGGGAGGGCTTCGCCGGCGCCGCGGCGGACGGCGAACCGCTCGCCGCTCCGGTGCCGTTGGCCTTGGTCACCGAGGCCACCGCCTCCCTGGCCGCCTTCTGCGCGTCCTTCAGCAGGTCGCCGGCGTCCGGCGTCTTGTCCCCGGCCAGACCGGCACCGTTGTAGTCGAGCGTGACGACCACGTTCTCGACGCGTGCCACGACCGTCTGCTGCTTGAAGGTGCCTTCCTCCTTCTTCAGGTCGTAGCTCACCGTCGTCGCCTCGTCACCGGTCCCGGCGAGCGGTTCCGTCCTGGTGCCCTTCGCGCCCTCGGCCGACCCAGCGTCCCGCACCTGCTTGGTGTAGTACTCCCTGGCCAGCCTGTCGCCCGCGCCGCGGGTGATGTCCGAGTCGAAGCGCAGCAGCGACACGTTCAGCCAGCGGAACTGCGACCCCTCCACCCCGTTGTTGTCCAGGCTGCTCCAGGAACAGCTGGCGCGGGCGGAGACGTCGTCCGAGCCGCCCTGCTTGCCCGACTCCGCCTTCGGGGCCAGGTCCTCCAGGGTCTCATTCGACAGCACCCCGCACGCCTCGGGAAGCCGCTGGTACGCCGCCGCCTGCACGGTCGGGGACGGGCTCGCCGACTTCGAGGCGGAGGCGTCGGCACCCTTGTCCCCGCCGTCGCCGGAGCCGGAGTCCGAGGAGCAGCCGGCGGCGATCAGCATCACCGGGACGGCGGCCGCGCAGACAAGGACGCGGGTGAGTCGCTTCGCTCGCCCGGCCTGCTCTCGCTGTGCTCGTCGCTGCATGGTTCCTTCACTCATGACGCTCGTGTTCCCTGCGGTCGGATCGGGTCCGAGGGGTCACGGTACGCGGTGACGCAGCCGTACGGTCTTCCTTCGGGTGGTTTGCGAAGGCGAGCGCAGGGGCCGTGAAGGCGCCTCAGCCGCTCAGCGAATCGGCCAGCTCGGAGGCCAGTTTCCGGGCCCTGTCCTGCATTTCCTTGCTGTCCGGGACGGCGCCGACGGTCATCGGCTGCTCCGCGTACTCGATGGTCACGATCACGTTGGACGTGCGGAACGCCACAGTCACCGTGCGCTGCTGGGCCGTCGAACCGGCGCTGTCGAGCGCGTCGTCGAGGAAGGCCTCGTCGCCGAGTTCCTCCAGGACGCGCGGCTGGAGGGCGGAGGGGGCGGCGGAGGGCGAGGCGGAGGACGGGGAGGCGGACGGGGGCGAACTGGGGCCCGTGGATGCCTCGGTGGAGGGCGGGGCGGAGTCCGTCGACGTCACCACCGGCCCGGGGAGATCCGCCTCCGACCGCTTCGTCGCGAAGAGCTGCCCGGCCTGGGCGTCGTCGCTGACGGCGTTGTCGTAGGAGACGACCCGTTCGAAGTCGATCAGCAGATGGTCGGTGGCCTCCGCGGACTCCACCTTCCAACGGCAGCCCACCTTGCGGTCGGTGTCGTAGGTGAGTGTCGCCTCGCCCGCGTACGCCTTCTCGCGCTTGCTCTCGTCCGTCATCTCCCCGATGCCGGGCAGGAGTTCGTCGAGCGTCCTGGGGTCGACGACGCCGCAGGGCTCGGGCAGGGTGGCGTACCTGCCGGGCTGGGCCGCCTGGGTCGCCGTACCGGCGCTGCCCGGGTTGGAGTTGTCCGACGGGCCGCCGCTGTCCGAGCTGCCGGTACAGCCGGCCAGTACGGCCGCCAGGAGCGCGGCGACGCCGGATACGTACGCCTTCCGCTGCACGGTCGGGCTCCTCTCGACGGTGGGTGCGGGCCGGTGCCGGCCGGGCCCTCCCAGTGTCCCCGCTGGTTAATCGCTTGCCGCAGGGGGGCGCCCTTCGCAGACAATGTGTATCGCACGCACTGCCGTGGACGCCGGTCCGTCATCCCTTTTCACCGGCCTTGGCACCGGTTTTGCGATTCAGGAACTTCTGTTGGTTTCCCGGGGGAATGAGGGCGTTATGTCGTACGTGGAAGTGCCGGGCGCGAAGGTGCCGATCCGGATGTGGGCCGACCCGGCCACGGTGGAGGAGGGCGCGCTCCAGCAGTTGCGGAACGTCGCCACCCTGCCCTGGATCAAGGGCCTTGCCGTGATGCCGGACGTGCACTACGGAAAGGGTGCGACGGTCGGCTCGGTCATCGCGATGCACGGTGCGGTGTGCCCGGCGGCGGTGGGCGTCGACATCGGCTGCGGAATGTCGGCCGTGAAGACGTCCCTGACGGCGAACGACCTCCCGGGCGACCTCTCACGGCTGCGGTCGAAGATCGAGCAGGCGATCCCGGTGGGACGGGGCATGCACGACACCCCTGTCGACCCCGGCCGCTTCCACGGGCCGGCGACGGCGGGATGGGACGACTTCTGGGGCCGCTTCGGCGGGGTGGCGGACGCGGTCAAGTTCCGTCAGGAGCGCGCCACGAAGCAGATGGGAACGCTCGGATCCGGAAACCACTTCGTGGAGGTATGTGTTGACACATCGGATTCCGTCTGGCTGATGCTGCACTCCGGTTCCCGGAACATCGGCAAGGAACTCGCCGACCACCACATCGGCGTGGCCCAGAAGCTTCCGCACAACCAGAACCTGGTCGACCGCGACCTCGCCGTCTTCGTGTCGGACACCCCGCAGACGGCGGCGTACCGCAACGACCTGTTCTGGGCGCAGGAGTACGCGAGGTACAACCGCTCGATCATGATGGCGCTCCTGAAGGACGTGGTCCGCAGGGAGTTCAAGAAGGCCAAGCCGCTCTTCGAGCAGGAGATCAGCGCACACCACAACTACGTGGCCGAGGAGCGCTACGACGGCATGGACCTGCTGGTGACCCGCAAGGGAGCGATCCGGGCAGGCTCCGGGGACTACGGGATCATCCCCGGTTCCATGGGCACGGGTTCGTACATCGTCAAGGGACTCGGGAACGCCAAGTCCTTCAACTCCGCGTCGCACGGCGCCGGTCGGCGGATGAGCCGCAACGCGGCGAAGCGGCGCTTCTCGACGAAGGACCTGGAGGAGCAGACACGGGGTGTGGAGTGCCGCAAGGACTCCGGCGTCGTGGACGAGATCCCGGGCGCGTACAAGCCGATCGAGCAGGTCATCGACCAGCAGCGGGACCTCGTGGAGGTCGTCGCGAAGCTGAAGCAGGTCGTCTGCGTGAAGGGCTGAGGCGGCCGGGACCTCCGAGGCGGCCGGGGAGCGGATCTCCTGACGGGAATCCGCTCCTTCGCGTGAGCCGTCGCGGGCGTCAGAGCTCCCGGTGCACCTTGGTGTTGGAGGCCTGGGCGCGGGGGCGGACGATCATGAGGTCGATGTTGACGTGGGGCGGGCGGGTGACCGCCCAGGTGATGGTGTCGGCCACGTCGTCCGCCGTGAGAGGGTCCGGCACGCCCCGGTAGACCTTCTCGGCCTTCTCCGTGTCGCCGCCGAAGCGGGTGAGGGCGAACTCCTCCGTCCTGACCATGCCGGGCGCGATCTCGATGACCCGCACCGGGCGGCCGACGATCTCCAGGCGCAGCGTCTCGGCGAGGACGTGGGCTCCGTGCTTGGCGGCGGCATAGCCCGCGCCGCCCTCGTAGGTGGAGTGTCCCGCGGTGGAGGAGACGACCACGACCGTGCCGTCGCCGCTCGCGTCCAGCTTGGGCAGCAGGGCCTGGGTGAGGTGGAGGGTGCCGAGGACGTTGGTCTCGTACATGGTGCGCCAGTCGGCCGGGTCCCCGGTGGCGACCGGGTCGGCGCCGAGCGCTCCGCCGGCGTTGTTGACGAGCACGCCGACGGTCCTGAAGGCGGTGGCGAACTCGTCCACGGCCTCACGGTCGGTGACGTCGAGGGGGTAGGCCGTGGCCTGGTGGCCGGCCGCGGTGATCTCCTCGGCGAGGGCATCGATGCGGTCCTTGCGGCGGGCGGTGAGCACGA
>NZ_NEUB01000276.1 GCF_002910825.1 Streptomyces sp. SM1
TGACGGAGGCCCACCGCAGAGCACTCCTGCTGCTTCTCGACGCCGTCGCGGAGGGCCCGCTGGCCACACCCGGAGCAGCGCTGCGTGACGTCGTGCTGAGCGAGCCGCGCGGCAAGCAGGACCGCGCCGGCCAGGTGCTGCGCCGCGACGGCCGCACCGTCGTCGTCATCGGCTGCCAGAGGGTCGATCACTATCACGAACGCGTGAACTGGCTGGCCCTGGACCACGATCCGACGGGAGCGTTCGGCGCCGTCGCCCACTTCACCTCGGAGAGGGAGACGGCACACCCGCCGGTGTTCCCGGCCGAGGCGCTGACCGCGGTGACCGCGCTCGTCCGGGACAAGGGCCCCGCACCCCGGCAGCCGGAAGCGCCGGCCGCGCTGGCCGCCGCCACACGCGGCGGCCTGGGGCCCGTACAGGCCGCCCTGCTGCTCGCCGGAAAGCCGCAGCAGCTCACCGACGAGGTGCGCGCCGCGACGGATCTGAAGCCGCGGCAGAAGCAGCTGGGCGACGCACTGCTCAACTCACTGGAGCACGGCGACCGGACGGCCCTCGTCGGCGCCCTGCTGCCCGGCAACCCCGCCGACCTGTGGACCGCCGGACCGGACACGGACGCGGCGGGCCGGGTGTGGGCCGAGCGACTCGACGGTGTCGTCCGTCTTCCCGAGGACCTCGCCGGCGATCTCTCCCTGCCGGGACTGACCACCGGAGCCGCCGAGGAGGTGCTCAACCCGCGCCGCACTCCCTGGCTCAGCCGCACCACCGTGCAGCGGCCCGACGAGAACGGCAACCTCGTCCCGGAGGACCCCCGGGCGCTGCCGGGACGGTACAACCTGACACACGCCGTGTCCTCGCTGGCCGGGCTCGCCTACTCGCTGCCGTACGGGCACCCCCTGCGCGCCGCCCTGCCGGAGGGGCTGGCGGCGCTGCGCCGCCGCCTCACCGACCCCGGGCTGCTGGTCGACCTCGACCTGTCGTGGACCGAGAAGGGTCCGTCGGCCGCCGCCGGGCTGCGCAAGGCGTACGGACTGTCCGCCACCGGCGGCGCCGACGCACACGGTCAGACCCCCGTCGGCGAGGCGCTGGTCCTGCGCCCCGGGTACGGCGACCGGGAGACCGTCCTCGTCCGCACCTCCGCGCTCGACCGCGCGGACGACCCCGTGTTCGGCCTCGTGGAGGGACTCGTCGGACCCGGACGGGGCGGCGGCCTGCGGGCACTGCGGACGATCCTGGACGACGAACTCGCCCGCGCCGTCGCGGCCGGAACGGAGACGGAGGGCCCCACCCGCTACGCCCAGGACCCGTCCGTCAGCGTGCCCGAACTGGTCGCGGAGGTCGCCACGTCGCACGGCCTGGGCGAGGACGCGGCCGGGCTCTACCTGCAACTGCTCGCCCTGCCCGACCCGACGGACCGCAACTGCGCCCGCTGGACCGGCTGGAGGCCCGCCCGCACGAAGAAGGCCCGCGCCGAACTGGCGGCCGCCGCCCACCTGGTCGTCGAGGCGAAGCGGGCCCGCGCCGGACGCACGCTCTTCCTGCCGTGCGGCTGGCTGGACCTGAAGTCCCCCGCGCTCCCGGCGGAGATCTGGAAGCAGGGCCTCTACCCGGTGCGGGGCGACGCTCCCGTGGTGCCGCTGCTGCCGGTACCCGAACTGTTCCGGCGCGCGTGGGACCGCGTCCGCGCCGGTGACGGGCCCGCCTACGAGGAACTCACCACCCGCGCCACCCGCAAGGGCCGCCGCCGATGACCACCGTCCACCCGCACCCGGAAGAACCCGAACCGATGACCACCGCCCCGTCCGCCTTCCCGTCCCCCTCCCCGGCCCGTCAGATCGTCCCGCCCGAGGACCGGTACGCCACCGAACTGGCCTTCCTCGCCGCCCACGACGACGGACCGCGCCCGCCCGCCTGGCGGCTCACTCCCCGCGCGGTGGTCACGTTCGTCATGGGCAGTGCCGGACGCGCCCTGAAGCTGCCCGACGATGCCGGCGTGCCCGACGGGGTGCCCCGCCGTCTCGTCGTCGAGGACAAGTTCGTCGGCGACCGGGCGCTGGTCGAGCGGTGCGTGGTGACCCTCGCCGGGGAGCGCGGCCTGCTGCTCGTCGGCGAGCCCGGTACCGCCAAGTCGATGCTGTCGGAACTGCTCTCCACCGCCGTGTGCGGTACCAGCGCCCTGGTCGTGCAGGGCACGGCCGGCACCACCGAGGACCAGCTCAAGTACGGCTGGAACTACGCGCTGCTGCTGGCGCAGGGCCCCACCCGGCAGGCGCTCGTGCCCTCGCCCGTGCTGACCGCCATGTCCCGGGGCGCCGTCGCCCGCGTCGAGGAGGTCACCCGCTGCCTGCCCGAGGTGCAGGACGCGCTGGTGTCGTTGCTCTCCGAGCGGCGGATCGCCGTTCCCGAACTGGCCGGGAGCGAGGACGCCCTGGCGCACGCCGCGCCCGGCTTCAACCTCATCGCCACCGCCAACCTCCGCGACAAGGGCGTCTCCGAGATGTCCGCGGCACTCAAGCGCCGCTTCAACTTCGAGACCGTCGGACCCATCGGGGACCTCGACGCGGAGACCGCACTGGTGCGCGGCCAGGCGCGGGCGTCCGTGGAGCGGGCGGGCGCGCCGTTCCAGGTCGACGACGCGGTGCTGGAGGCCCTGGTCACCGCGTTCCGGGACCTGCGCGAGGGCCGGTCGACGGAGGGCTGGGAGGTCGAACGGCCCTCGACGGTGATGAGCACCGCGGAGGCCGTCTCCGTCGCCGGCGCGCTCGCTCTCGCCGCGGCGTACTTCCCCGGCGACCGCGACGTGCTCGGACTGCTGCCCGGGCACCTGCTCGGCGTGGTGCGCAAGGACGACCCCGCCGACGCCGCCCGGCTGCGCGGCTACTGGGACGGACCCGTCCGGCGCCGCGCCGAACAGGGGTCCGCCACCTGGCGCACCCTGTGGGACCTGCGTACGGTCCTGGAGGGCTGACGGCCGTGTCCCTCTCCCACCGCGCCGGCACGCCGGGTCCGCCCGTCCCGCCGGACGAGGCCCTCGCCGCCCTCACCGACCGGTCGGCGCCCTATCTCGTCGGCGTGCGGCACCACGCGCCCTCCCTGGCCGCGGCGCTGCCCGCGCTGCTGGACGAGGCGGAACCGGAGGTGCTGCTCGTCGAACTGCCCGCCGAGATGCAGCAGTGGCTGCCGTGGCTGGGACACGAGGAGACACGGGCCCCGGTGGCGCTCGCCGCCGTTCCCGCCGGCGGGACCGGCGGCGGACCGGCGTTCTACCCGTTCGCCGACTTCTCGCCCGAGCTGGCCGCCGTGCGCTGGGCGGCCCGGCACGACGTACCGGTGGTCGCCTGCGACCTGCC
>NZ_NEUB01000277.1 GCF_002910825.1 Streptomyces sp. SM1
GAGCTGCCGCTGCCGCCCGCGGCCCTCGGGGCGGGGCTGCTCGGCGCGCTGGCCTTCGGTGACGAGTTCCGGCACCCCGCGCTGGCGGCGGACCGCGGCACCGTCCCCCGGCGGCTGGGGCTGCTGACCGCGAAACTCCTCGTCGCCTCGGTCACCGCACTGGTGCTGGCCGTCCTGACCATCGGATGCGATGCCGAACTGCTCTACCTCGTCTACGGAGGGGAGGTCGTCGAGGTTCCCGCCGACTGGCTCCCGCTGAGTGCGGGTTGGCTCGGCCTGGTGACGGGATGCGCCTGTGCCGGCGTACTGGCCGCGGGCGTCTTCCGGTCCACCACCGCCGGGGTCGCCGCGGTCGTCGCCGTGCCCCTCCTCGTCGTACCCCTCGTGCACAAGGTGCTGGAAGGGCCGTCGGTGCGCACTCCGTCGGCCCTCTCGGAGCGGCTGCGCGACGGGCTGCCGCTCGGGTGGCCCTTCGGCGGGGAGCGCCACCTCGACGCGGTCCTGCGCCTGGTCGCCCAACCCGTGGGCGGGGCACTGGCGTTGTCACTGGCGGTGCTGCTCTGCGCGTACCTGCTCACCACCCTGCGGAACAGGGTCCGATGACGACCGTCGATGAACACATCGGCCTGCCCGTGCTCACAACTCATCGTGAAAAGCTCACTTCTTTACGATAAGGCGTCAATTGCGACGTGGTGAGCGATCACCCTTTCGTGTGCTTTTCACCAAAGACCTCAAGGGAGTTGGGAACGGCGCCGACAAAGGATGCGTGAGTACCCTTGCGCACACCATGATGACCGCCGCCCGCTCCGCAGACTCCGGCCTCACGAGCCCGGGCGAACTCGACCGCTACCCCTTCGGTGAGGCGCCCCCCACCGACCGCGTCGGGGGCCCCGTCTGGGACGGCGGGGACCCGGAGCTCGGCCGTGTGGGCCGCCGCGCGGGAGGCAGCCGCGGACGCGGGCTGCACGGCCAACTCGTCCAGCAGTTGGGGCAGATGATCGTGTCCGGAGACCTCGGCGCCGACCGCCCGCTGGTTCCGGAGGAGATCGGCCAGCGCTTCGAGGTCTCCCGTACCGTCGTCCGCGAGTCGCTCCGCGTCCTGGAGGCCAAGGGCCTGGTCAGCGCCCGGCCGAACGTCGGCACCCGGGTGCGTCCCGTCAGTGACTGGAACCTCCTCGATCCGGACATCATCGAGTGGCGGGCCTTCGGGCCGCAGCGTGACGACCAGCGCCGTGAGCTCAGCGAGCTGCGCTGGACGATCGAGCCGCTCGCCGCCCGGCTGGCGGCCGGTCACGGCCGGGAGGACGTCCAGCAGCGCCTGTCCGACATGGTGGAGATCATGGGGCACGCGATGGGGCAGGGCGACGCGCTGACGTTCGCCCGCGCCGACTCCGAGTTCCACTCCCTGCTCATCCAGGTCGCGGGCAACCGGATGCTGGAGCACCTCTCCGGGATCGTCTCCGCCGCGCTCCATGTCTCCGGGGGTCCGGTCGCGGGCTGTGAGCGGCCGGGTGAGGCCTCGCTGGCGCACCACGGCCGGATCCTCGACGCCCTCGCGGGCGGCGACGGTGCGGCGGCCGAGGCGGCCATGCGGCAGCTCCTCACCGTCCATCCCGAGGTGGAACGCGTGGTGCCCGCGCCGCGCGAGCACTGACCGCGTTCCGCGGACGGCCCGGTGCGGCCTGCCACCCCCCTCCTGTGGCAGTGTCCCGCCCCTGAGCCGTCCCCCTCGGACCCTGTGGGATCAACGGCGATCCACAGGGTCCGAGGGCGAAAAGAGCAGCGGAGAGGCCCGGAGAGACGCCCCCCTCGCCCCCCGGTGAACGCCTCTGTCCCCGTATGCGCCCTTCTGATCATTTACGGGGTGTGACTCGGGCCACGCGGATTGGGCGTAACGCTCCTCGGGAGAACGCGATGACCTAAGAGGTGACAGCCGCGGAGGGAATACGGACGCCAGTCATGGCGCTGTGCCTCTTCCCGGCCCCCGCCCGCACCGTCGGCCCATCCCCAAGCCGGCGGTCGGCTCCTGTTCCATCGTGGACGGGGCCGGAAGCCGTTTTCCAACGTTCCGAGAGGTTGTTCGTGTCGGCCAGCACATCCCGTACGCTCCCGCCGGAGATCGCCGAATCCGTCTCTGTCATGGCGCTCATCGAGCGGGGAAAGGCTGAGGGGCAGATCGCCGGCGATGACGTGCGTCGGGCCTTCGAAGCTGACCAGATTCCGGCCACTCAGTGGAAGAACGTACTGCGCAGCCTCAACCAGATCCTCGAGGAAGAGGGTGTGACGCTGATGGTCAGTGCCGCAGAGCCCAAGCGCACCCGAAAGAGCGTCGCAGCGAAGAGTCCCGCCAAGCGCACCGCCACCAAGACGGTCGCGGCCAAGACGGCGACCGCCCGGAAGGCCACCGCCACGGCCACGCCGGCGGCGCCCGACGACGACCCCGCCGCCGAGGAGGAGGCACCCGTCAAGAAGGCGGCTGCCAAGAAGACCACCGCCAAGAAGGCGACGGCGAAGAAGACCACCGCCAAGAAGGCGGTCGCCAAGAAGACCGCGGCCAAGAAGGACGACGCCGAGGCGGTCGACGAGGAGACCACCGAGGAGACCAAGGCGGAGGAGCCCGAGGGCACCGAGAACGCCGGTTTCGTGCTCTCCGACGAGGACGAGGACGACGCGCCGGCCCAGCAGGTCGCCGCCGCCGGTGCCACCGCCGACCCGGTCAAGGACTACCTCAAGCAGATCGGCAAGGTCCCCCTCCTCAACGCCGAGCAGGAGGTCGAGCTCGCCAAGCGCATCGAGGCGGGCCTGTTCGCCGAGGACAAGCTGGCGAACTCCGACAAGCTGGCGCCGAAGCTCAAGCGCGAGCTGGAGATCATCGCCGAGGACGGGCGCCGCGCCAAGAACCACCTGCTGGAGGCCAACCTCCGCCTGGTGGTCTCCCTGGCCAAGCGCTACACCGGTCGCGGCATGCTCTTCCTGGACCTGATCCAGGAGGGCAACCTCGGTCTGATCCGCGCGGTGGAGAAGTTCGACTACACCAAGGGCTACAAGTTCTCCACGTACGCCACCTGGTGGATCCGTCAGGCGATCACCCGCGCGATGGCCGACCAGGCCCGCACCATCCGTATCCCGGTGCACATGGTCGAGGTCATCAACAAGCTCGCCCGCGTGCAGCGCCAGATGCTCCAGGACCTGGGCCGCGAGCCCACCCCGGAGGAGCTGGCCAAGGAACTCGACATGACCCCGGAGAAGGTCATCGAGGTCCAGAAGTACGGCCGCGAGCCCATCTCCCTGCACACCCCGCTGGGCGAGGACGGCGACAGCGAGTTCGGTGACCTCATCGAGGACTCCGAGGCGGTCGTCCCGGCCGACGCGGTCAGCTTCACGCTGCTGCAGGAGCAGCTGCACTCGGTGCTCGACACCCTGTCCGAGCGCGAGGCGGGCGTCGTCTCCATGCGTTTCGGTCTCACCGACGGTCAGCCGAAGACCCTCGACGAGATCGGCAAGGTGTACGGCGTCACGCGTGAGCGCATCCGCCAGATCGAGTCCAAGACCATGTCGAAGCTGCGCCACCCGTCGCGCTCCCAGGTGCTGCGCGACTACCTCGACTAGGCCGCACCGCCACGACGCGTCGTCGTGCGCCGCGTCCGTGAAGGCCCGGTTCCCGTTCTCGGGAACCGGGCCTTCACGCTGCCGCGCGGGTGCGGGCTCCGCGGAGGTCGATCACTCTGGGTGCTTCAGGAGCACCCCAGTGTGAGGAGCGCGCATGCGACGTCGTCTTGCCCGGGCCCTGGTCCGGCCGCTGGCCCTCGTGGCGGCGGGGAGCCTCATACCGCTGGCCTCGGCCGGTCCGGCGGCTGCCGACAGCATCGTCGTCGGCGGGTTCCCTGTCGAGGTCTCGCAGAGTCCGTGGACAGTGGCGCTGTCCAGTCGTGACCGGTTCGGAGGTACGCGGGCGGGGCAGTTCTGCGGGGGTGTGGCGGTCGGCCGGACCACCGTGCTCACCGCGGCGCACTGCATGGGCAAGGAGGTGCTGGGGGCGTCGCCGGAGCGGGTGCGGGATCTCAGGGTCATCGCGGGACGCACCGAATTGCTCTCGGAGCGTGGCCAGGAGATCGCCGTACGTGACACCTGGGTGAACCCGGGCTATGACGGTGCCACCAATTCCGGGGACTTCGCCGTGCTCAGCCTGGCCGAGCCCTTGCCGCCGGGCTCGGTCATAGGCATGGCGGGGGCGGGGGATCCCGCCTACCGCGCGGGTACGGCGGCCACGGTCTACGGATGGGGGGACACCACGGGCTCCGGCGCCTACGCCGGCAGTCTGCACGCGGCGCGCGTACGGGTGCAGCCGGACGCGCAGTGCGAGCGCGCGTATCCCGGAGATTCCGAGGGGACCTACCGGGCCGGGACGATGCTGTGCGCGGGGGAGGCGGCAGGAGGGCCCGACGCCTGCCAGGGGGACAGTGGCGGACCGCTGGTTGCCCAGGGGCGCCTGATAGGCCTCGTGTCCTGGGGTGCCGGCTGCGGCTGGGCGGGCAGCCCCGGCGTCTATACGCGCATCTCCGACGTTCTGCGGACGCTCGGGTGGCCGTAGACCCGAACGGGCCCCGGAGGGCGCCTGGGGGCCGCTGAGCGGCATCGGGCGCCCGTCGGCGACACGGCCGAACGCGAACGGGCGGCTGCCTCCGAAGCGGAGGCAGCCGCCCGTTCGCCGGCCTGTGCCGGGCTGCTCGTCGTAGGACGCGAGGTGTCAGCGCTCTTCGTCGGGAGTCGTCGCCGGAGCGGTCAGCCGCTCCGTCTCGTCCTGTATCTCGGCGGCGATCTTCTTGAGTTCCGGCTCGAACTTGCGGCCATGGTGGGCGCAGAAGAGCAGTTCTCCGCCGCTCAGCAGGACGACGCGCAGGTAAGCCTGGGCGCCGCAGCGGTCGCAGCGATCGGCGGCCGTCAGTGGGCTCGCGGGGGTCAGAACAGTAGTCACGTCGCCTCTTCTCTAGCTCGACGAGCTGTCGTACCAGGGTCAACATCCAACCAGCCCCAAAACGTTCCCGCTCGTGGCTTCTCCTCGAAAAAATCTTTCCGAGGTGGGTGGCTGTTGCCGGTTGGCGGCGAATGTGCCGTAGTGCGTGTCTGATGTGTCGTACGGATTCGCGTTCTATCGGTGGTCGGCCCTCCCGGCTGGGTTGCCGGTTGTTCATGAGGACGTGCCCGGAGCCTAAATGGTTCATGCCTGGAAGGGAACGTGATGTGTGCTTCACTCCATCGAGGGATCGAACAGGCATACGACACTCGACTAGGGTGTGACGGAGACGAGGGTGGCGTGACAACGGCTCTACCAGGCCTCGGTACCCTCTCACCGGTGACTGAAGCCGCGCCCTTACCCATGAGGGCCCCATCTGAAATTCAGCGAGGAGCGAACCGCGTGACCGCCGAGACGTCCGTGCCGTCCACAGCGCTGCTGGCAGGAGCAGACCGGGACGGTTCCAACTACACCGCGCGGCACCTGCTCGTCCTCGAGGGGCTCGAGGCCGTGCGGAAGCGCCCCGGTATGTACATCGGATCCACCGACAGCCGTGGTCTGCTGCACTGCCTCTGGGAGATCATCGACAACTCCGTCGACGAGGCCCTCGGAAACCACTGCGACCACATCGAGGTGGTCCTCCACGACGACGGCTCGGTGGAGG
The DNA here is from genome assembly GCF_002910825.1 of Streptomyces sp. SM1. Lineage (GTDB taxonomy): Bacteria > Actinomycetota > Actinomycetes > Streptomycetales > Streptomycetaceae > Streptomyces > Streptomyces okerensis. The sequence continues at coordinate 5,679 of NZ_NEUB01000277.1, forward strand.
TCCGGGACAACGGCCGGGGCATCCCGGTCGACGTCGAGCCCAAGACCGGCCTCTCCGGTGTCGAGGTCGTCATGACCAAGCTGCACGCCGGCGGCAAGTTCGGCGGCGGCTCGTACGCCGCCTCCGGCGGTCTGCACGGCGTCGGAGCGTCCGTCGTCAACGCGCTCTCCGCGCGGCTCGACGTGGAGGTGGACCGCGGTGGGCACACCCACGCGATCAGCTTCCGGCGCGGTGTCCCCGGTGTCTTCGCCGCCATGGGCCCGGACGCGAAGTTCGAGGCCGGGAGCGGGCTGCGCAGGACCAAGAAGATCCCCAAAACCCGCAGCGGTACGCGGGTGCGCTACTGGGCCGACCGCCAGATCTTCCTCAAGGACGCCAAGCTCGCCCTGGAGACGCTGCACCAGCGCGCCCGCCAGACCGCGTTCCTGGTGCCCGGCCTGACCATCGTGGTCCGTGACGAGTACGGGCTCGGCGACGGCGGCAGCAAGGGCGAGGAGTCCTTCCGCTTCGACGGCGGCATCAGCGAGTTCTGCGAGTTCCTCGCCACCGACAGGCCCGTCTGCGACACGCTCCGCCTCACCGGACAGGGCACCTTCAAGGAGACCGTCCCCGTCCTCGACGAGCACGGCCAGATGACGCCCACCGAGGTCACCCGTGAACTCGGCGTCGATGTCGCGATGCGCTGGGGGACGGGCTACGACACCACGCTCAGGTCGTTCGTCAACATCATCGCCACCCCCAAGGGCGGCACCCACGTCGCCGGTTTCGAGCAGGCCGTCGCCAGGACGATGAACGAGGTGCTGCGCACGAAGAAGATGCTGCGCGTGGCCGAGGACGACATCGTCAAGGACGACGCCCTGGAGGGCCTCACCGCGGTGGTCACGGTCCGGCTGGCCGAGCCGCAGTTCGAGGGCCAGACCAAGGAGGTCCTCGGCACCTCGGCGGCCCGCCGCATCGTGAGCACCGTGATCTCCAGAGAGCTCAAGGCGTTCCTGACCTCCACCAAGCGTGACGCGGCCCAGCAGGCCCGCGTCGTCATGGAGAAGGCCGTCGCCGCGGCCCGGACCCGTATCGCGGCCCGCCAGCACAAGGACGCGCAGCGCCGCAAGACGGCCCTGGAGTCCTCCTCGCTGCCCGCAAAGCTCGCCGACTGCCGCAGCGACGACGTCGACCGCAGCGAGCTGTTCATCGTCGAGGGGGACTCCGCCCTCGGTACGGCCAAGCTCGCCCGGAACTCCGAGTTCCAGGCGCTCCTGCCGATCCGCGGGAAGATCCTCAACGTCCAGAAGTCGTCCGTGACGGACATGCTGAAGAACGCCGAGTGCGGCGCGATCATCCAGGTCATAGGAGCCGGCTCGGGCCGGACCTTCGACATCGACACGGCCCGCTACGGCAAGATCATCATGATGACCGACGCCGATGTCGACGGTTCCCACATCCGCACGCTGCTTCTGACGCTGTTCCACCGCTACATGCGGCCCATGGTGGAGGCCGGCCGGGTGTTCGCGGCCGTCCCGCCGCTGCACCGCATCGAGCTGATCCAGCCCAAGAAGGGCCAGGACAAGTACGTCTACACGTACTCGGACCGGGAACTGCGGGACACGCTGATGGAGTTCCAGAGCAAGAACGTCCGCTACAAGGACTCGATCCAGCGCTACAAGGGCCTCGGCGAGATGGACGCCGACCAGCTGGCCGAGACCACCATGGACCCGCGCCACCGCACGCTGCGCCGGATCAACCTCACCGATCTGGAGGCCGCCGAGGAGGTCTTCGACCTCCTCATGGGCAACGACGTCGCCCCGCGCAAGGAGTTCATCTCCAGCTCCGCGGCGACCCTGGACCGGTCCCGCATCGACGCCTAGCGGCCGCACCGGGCGCGTGCACGGTCCAGTCACCTGATGGGGTGAACGGGAACGGGAAGAAGAGTCAGGGATCTTCCCGTTCTGTCCATCCTTGGGCATGCAGCCAAGCAATTCGGGGGATGTCTCCTACGACGATCCCTGGTACGACGCCCTGGCCTCGGGCTGGGGCGAGTCGGCCGACGCGCGGGTGCCGTCGGGGCCACGCGAGCAGGACACCACCGCGGCGGCCGCCGACGTCTACCTCGAGGTACAGCGCAGCGCGGCCTTCCGGGAAGTGCGCAGCAGGTACCGGCGGTTCGTCGTCCCGGCGGTCATGGTCTTCCTCACCTGGTACGTGGCCTACGTCGTGACCGCCACGACCCTGCCGGGGCTGATGGCGCGGCCCGTCGCGGGCGCCGTGAACCTCGGGATGCTGGCGGGACTCGGCCAGTTCCTCACCACCTTCCTGCTCACCTGGGCCTATGCGCGTCACGCGCGGCTGCGCAGGGACCGCGCGGCGCTGGAGCTGCGCTGGGACACCCAGGAACTGGCGCGAGGCCGGGGCGGTGCGTCATGACGGCCGATCACCAGACGTCGGCGCTGCTGCTGTTCGGCGTGTTCGTCGCGGTCACCCTGGGCATCACGACCTGGGTGAGCCGCCACCGGCAGGGTTCGGCCGAGGAGTTCTACGCGGGCGGCCGGCTCTTCTCCCCGATGGAGAATGGTTTTGCCATCGCGGGCGACTACATGTCGGCCGCCTCCTTCCTCGGCATCTCCGGACTCATCTGCCTCGTGGGCTACGACGGGATGCTCTATTCGGTGGGTTTCCTGGTGGCCTGGCTGGTGGTGCTCTTCCTGGTCGCCGAACTGGTGCGCAACTGCGGCCGCTTCACCCTCGCCGACGTGGTCGCGGCGCGCATGCGGGAGCGGCCGGTACGGATCGCGGCGGGAACCTCCTCGGTCACCGTGTCCGTTCTGTACCTGGTGGCGCAGATGGTGGGTGCGGGGAGCCTGGTCGCCCTGCTGCTGGGCGGCACCGGCGAGGCCGCGCAGGCCTGGACGGTCGTCGGCGTCGGCGTCCTCATGGTGATCTACGTGTCGTTGGGAGGGATGCGGGCCACCACCTGGATCCAGATCGTCAAGGCGGTCCTGCTCCTCGGCGGCACCGTCGTCCTGACCGTCCTGGTCCTGCTGCGGTTCCACGGCGACATCAACCGGCTGCTGCACACGGCGGCCGAACGCAGCGGTCACGGGAACGCGTTCCTGGCGCCCGGACTCGCCTACGGCCAGGACTGGACCGCGCGGTTCGACTTCATCAGCCTGGGACTCGCCCTGGTGCTCGGCACGGCGGGGCTGCCGCACATTCTGTCCCGCTTCTACACGGTGCCCACCGCGCGGGCGGCACGGCGTTCGGTCGTCTGGTCGATCGGGCTCATCGGCGGCTTCTACCTGATGACGATCGTGCTCGGCTTCGGCGCCGCCGCCCTCATCGGACCGGACGCCGTACGCGCCTCCAACGCGTCCGGGAACACCGCGGTGCCCCTGCTCGCGCTCGACCTGGGCGGCGGCGCCGGCTCCACGGGCGGCACGGTCCTGTTCGCGGTCGTCGCCGCCATCGCCTTCGCCACGATCCTCGCCGTGGTCGCCGGGATCACCCTCGCCTCCTCCGCGTCCGTCGCGCACGACCTGTACGCGTCCCTGCGACGCCGGGGCGGAAAGCCGCGCAGCGAGGTGGCCGTGGCCCGCGTCGCCGCGGTGGGCATCGGACTGCTCGCGATCGCCCTCGGCCTGCTGGCCCGCGATCTCAACGTCGCGTTCCTCGTGGGCCTCGCCTTCGCCGTGGCCGCCTCCGCCAACCTGCCCGTGCTGCTCTACTCCCTGTTCTGGCGCGGCTTCACCACACGCGGTGCGGTGTGGTCCGTCTACGGAGGTCTGGTCCCGGCCGTGGTGCTGGTACTGCTGTCCCCCGTGGTGTCCGGAAGCCCCGGATCACTGTTCCCCGGCATCGACGTCCAGCTCTTCCCGCTGCAGAACCCGGGGCTGGTCTCCATCCCGCTGGGCTTCCTCGCGGGCTGGCTCGGCACGGTCACCTCCGCCGAGGTCCCGGACGAGTCCCGGCACGCGGAGACCGAGGTGCGGTCACTGACCGGTGCGGGGGCGGTGTAGCCGCCGGCGGAGACGGAAGGCCCCGCCGTCCGTATGGAGGGAGGGCACGGTTCCTTCCCCCGCCCCCATGGGCCGTGCCCTCAGGCGCGGGTCGCCCACACGTAACGGTGTTCCGGGCGGCCCGCGTCCCCGTACCTGAGGCTCAGGGTGGCCCGTCCGGTGCGCTCCAGGAGCTTCAGGTAGCGCTGGGCGGTCTGGCGGCTCACCCCGGTGCGTTCGGCGATCTCCTGGGCCGACAGCGGGCCGTCGGCGCTCATCAGGGACCGCCGGACCAGCTCCGCGGTGGCGGGGGAGTGCCCCTTGGGCAGCTGCGGCTCGGCCGCCGCAGACAACGCGCCGAAGATGCGGTCCACTTCCGCCTGCTCGGCCTCACCGCCGCCGTCGAGGGTGCGGCGCAGTTCCGCGTACGCCTCCAGCTTGGCGCGCAGTCCCGCGAAGGCGAACGGCTTGACCAGATACTGCAGGGCCCCCTGACGCATCGCCGCCTGTACGGTCTCCACGTCACGGGCCGCCGTCACCATGATCACGTCGGTCTGGTGGCCGCGCCGGCGCATCTCCCGGACGATCTCGAGTCCCGTCCCGTCGGGCAGATAGTGGTCCATGAGCACGAGATCGGGCCGGGGCGGCGCCTCCAGGGCGGCGAGCGTCTCGGCCGCGCTGTGCGCCCTCCCGGCGGCATGGAAGCCGGGCACCTTCCCGACGTAGGCGGCGTTGACCCGTGCGACACGGAGGTCGTCGTCCACCACCAGGACCTCGATCACCGTGACTCCTCCTCGGCGGTCGGCGGGGTGCGGGCCCCGGTGAGTGCGGGCTCCGCGCCCTGCTCGTCGGTCAGGGCCTCGGGCAGGACGACGGTGAACTCCGCGCCCCCGCCCCGCCCCGCGCCTCGCCCACGCTCACGCCGCCACCCTGCCGCTCGGCGAGCCTGCGCACCAGGGGCAGCCCGATGTCGCGTTCCCGGTGGGCCGGCGGCTCCTTGGTGGACCAGCCCTCGGCGAAGACCGACTCGCGGTGCTCGGGCGGGATCCCGGGCCCCGTGTCGCGCACCACGAGCACCGCGGTACGTCCCTCCGCGCGCAGTTCGACCTCCACGCGCGCGTGGGACGTCCCGGCGACGGCGTCCAGGGCGTTGTCCACCAGGTTGCCGACGACGGTGACGATGCCCCGCGGGTCGATCAGCCGGTCCGGCAGCCGGGTCCCGTCCGAGACCCGCAGGGCGACTCCACGCTCGGCCGCGACCGTCGCCTTGCCCACCAGGAGTGCCGCGAGCAGGGGGTCCCGGATCTTCTCGGTGACCTGCTCCGAGGTGGCCCGGTGCTCGCCGACGACCTCGCCGACGAACTCCGCCGCGTCGTCGTACATCTCCAGCTCCAGCAGCCCCAGCAGGGTGTGCATGCGGTTCGCGTGCTCGTGGTCCTGGGCGCGCAGCGCGTCGATCAGCCCCCGCGTGGAGTCCAGCTCCCGGCCGAGCCGGTCCAGCTCCGTGCGGTCGCGCAGGGTGGCCACGGCGCCGCCGTCGTCGGTCGGCATCCGGTTGGCCACCAGGACCCGCCGGCCCCGGACGGTGAGCAGATCGGTGCCGGTCACCCGGCCGGCGAGGACATCGGCGGTGCGTCCCGTGCCGAGTGCCTCGTCGGGAGAGCGGCCGACGGCCTCCTCACCGACGCCCAGCAGGCGCTGCGCCTCGTCGTTCAGCAGGCGGACGCGACCGCCGCGGTCCAGGGCGACCACGCCCTCCCGGATGCCGTGCAGCATGGCCTCCCGTTCCGCGAGCAGCGACGCGATGTCGGAGAAGGCCAGATCGCGGGTCTGCCGCTGCACCCGCCGGGAGATGAGCCAGGCCGCCAGCGCGCCCACGGCCAGAGCACCGCCCGCGTAGGCGAACAGCCCCGGGATGGCGTGGATCAGCCGGGCCCGCACGCTGTCGTAGGCGATGCCGACCGAGACCGCCCCGACGATCTTCCCGCCGGCGTCCCGCAGTGGCACCTTGCCCCGCGCGGAGCGTCCCAGGGTGCCCTTGTCGATCTCCATGACGTCGTGTCCGGCCAGCGCCTCACCGGGGTCGGTGGAGACCAGGCCGCCGATCCGCCGTGGATCGGTGTGCGACCAGCGCACGCCCCGCTCGTCCAGCACCACGACGTACTCGGCACCGGTGGCCTTCCGGATCCGTTCCGCCTCCCGCTGCACCGGTCCCTCCGGCGACGGCCCGGTGCTGCGCACGTCCTCCGCGATCTGCGGCTGCTGGGCGGTGGTCTGCGCGATCGCGAGCGCGCGGCGCATCGCCTGGTCGTCCAGCTGGTCGCCGAGCGGGGCGAGGAACAGTCCGGTGGCGAGCACCGCGACTCCCGCGGCGATCGCCAGCTGCATCAGCAGGACCTGCGAGAACACTCGCCGCGGCAGGCCGAGGCGCAGGCGGCGTGCGGGGGGAGTGGGGCTCATACCCCTGACGGTACGTGGACGGCCACGGGGCACCGCAGGGGTGTGGCGGGGATCGCCCGGACCCGTGGACCGCCCCGCGCCACGGCGCTCCCACGCCACGACGCCACAGTGCGCGGGCGGACCGGCGGCGGACCTGCGGACCGGTGTGGGTGTCCCCGCGGGACGGTCAGCCCCGGGGTGTGCCGACACGGCGTACCCGCGGTCCGCCGCGCCCGCGGGGCGGACCACCCACCAGGGCCGCCGAGGTCAGCTCACGGATGTCCACCACGTCCATCCGCGCGGGCGAGCCGAGTACGGACCCGCAGCTCTCCGGGCGGGGCGGAAGCGACGCGCCCTGGACGACCTCCACCCGCCACCGGCGTCCGTCCGCGTGGGCGACGGTCACCACCCAGCGGGGCGCGGCTCCCTCCGTCGTCACGACGCTCAGGACCTCGGCGGCGTACTCGCCCACCGCGCGGCGGACGGCCAGCTCGGCGGCCTGGCCGGGCCGCTCCCAGGCGGAGCCTCCCCGGCACCCCTCCACGACGATCCGGCCCTCCTGCACACGGTGCAGCACTTCCTTGACGGCATGCGCCTCGGCCCTGCCGTACGCGTAGCCGTACGGCAGCACCAGCACCGTGGGCGAGAACCGGTGCCCGCCCAGGTGGGTGACCTCCCAGACACCCTGGACACCGGAGGCGGCCAGCTCCGCCGCCAGGGGCCGCCCGAGGAGGGCGCAGCAGCGGTCCCGTTTGCCGTTGGTGCAGACGAGGGCGAGCGGGTCGCCCGTGCGGGGCCCGCCGCCCAGCACCGTACCCAGGGTCCCGGATTCGCCTCGGCCCAGTGCGGCGAAGTCGAGACCGAGCAGGTGATCGGGGTCCGTGACCGTGGCGGCGTGCAGCCACACGTTTCCCGGAACGGTGTGGGCCACGTACACCTGGCGCGCGGCAGGCACCCCGCTGTCCGCGTGCCGCCCGGCGCGGCGTATGAGGGCGATCCGCACCCCGGTGCCCTTCGCGGCAGCCTCCAGGGCGCGGCCCAGTGAGGGATCGAGATGACTCGAGGTGAGCGCCCTGGCACCCCAGGGGCCGGGCTGCTCCAGCAGCAGCCAGGTCCGCGCGGTGGCCGCGGTTCCCGCGACCGGCTCCTCGAGCTCGCGGGAGACGGTTGAGCACGTACTACTCACAGAGGTGAGCCTAACCTGAGTTGCTCAGGCGTGACGTGTCGCCCCGTGTGAGTCCTGTTCTGGAAGGTGCCGTCCTCCGTACCGGAGGCCCGGCACTGATTCCGTACCGGGCCTCGCGAGGCTGTGGTGAGCAGGATGCGGTGCGCCTGCTCGGTCGGGGCGGCCCTGCAGCGTCGATGGTGTGCGGAGGGCTGAGGTGGCGAAGCCGAGGGTGGGCTCGCTGCCCGGATGCGGTCTTCGGCTCAGACGTCGGGGATGTCGGCCTTGGCGCGCAGCAGCGTCTCCCGGGAGACGACGACGATGCGTTCGTAGTCGGCGCGACCGGCGTCCGCGGGCAACTCGCCGTCGAGTTCCGCTGTGGCCTCCGTGCCGATGACGGCGAAGTTGCCGTCACTGAGCTCGAAGACGTCAGGACAGGTTTCGCCGTTCAGGCTGCCTCGTTCGCGTGGTGACGATCCGAGACGGCGCACGATCTTCAATGAAGGCCCCGATCCGTGTGTTAGTTGATCACAGAGAACAGGGCGGATTATCGCGCCGCGGTGAGGGCTCTGCTGGCGAATCGTGCAAGCTTCACGAAAGTCCCCACGATCAGCTCTGCTGCCGTCTGGCCGGTTGACGTCGGGGCAGGGTCCGCGACAGGACGGTCCGGTGGCTGTCGGTCGCGGCTCCGAGGCTCTCAGGGTGCCTCTTCGGCGGGCGGAATGCCCACGACCCACCATTCGTCGGTCTCGGCATCGTCCAGGTCCGCGATCAGCGTGTCGACCATTCTCCCCGCGCGTGCCTCGTCGGAGGACTCGACGAGGCTCGCCCGGTGAGGGCGTGTTGCGTCCCAGTAGGCGCGGAACACGGGGTTACGGCAGGTGATGCGTAAGTACCCGTGCAGTTCCTCCCATGTGACGAGGCCGATGCGGTACGCCAGCAACGCGTTCGAGTAAAGCGCGTTGGCGAAGAGGAACTGGCGACGCCGCGTGGAGGACTCGACCTCCACGGTGCTCAGCACGGCGGCCAGGTCGGGATCCGCCAGGGCCTTGTCCAGCAGGTACAGCTGCAGTTTTTGCTGCTGGGCGAAGCCGGCCGGCGGGCGTCCGTGATCCGGTCCGTTCCCGTGACGTCCCCCGTCGCGCAGGGTGCGCCGTACGAAGACGGCCGTCAGTACGCCTACGGTGAAGGCGAGACCCGCTCGGGTGGCGGCCCCGCGTCCCCGCAGCCCAAAATTCTGTGTGGCCATGTCAAGTACCCCCGATCGGGCCGCCGTCCGCCGGTCGTCGGGGTGCGGGTCGACTGTGGGAAACCGGCGAGCGGTGGGCGGCGTGTGCCGCCCTCCAGGTTGCCGAGCGGCTCTGATCGGCGGGAAGGCGGAGAAGAGGCGCACAGAGGGAAGCGAGGGTCGCACAACCCGGCGCCCTGCCCAACGTCTGCCCCGCGCGTGTGGCTAACAATCGTTCACATCGGCGCGGTTCTCACTGCTCGTATCCTGGTGCGTCAGTCGATGCCCGGACTTACGCACAGACGCGAGCCGGGGTACGCCCAGGTGTGAGAGGGGTCGCGTGGTGGTGCGCAGTGGTGGGCGGCAGATTCCGGTCGTGGTGTTGGCCGGATTCCTCGGCTCGGGGAAGACCACGCTGCTCAATCACCTCCTTCACCGCAGCGGTGGCAGCCGTATCGGGGCGGTCGTGAACGACTTCGGGGCCATCGAGATCGATGCCATGGCCGTGGCCGGGGCGCTCGGGGACTCGACGGTGTCCCTCGGCAACGGGTGTCTGTGCTGTGCCGTCGACGGCAGTGGGCTCGACGTCTACCTCGAACGGCTCGCCCGGCCCTCCGCCGGGATCGACGTCATCGTCATCGAGGCCAGCGGACTCGCCGAACCGCAGGAACTCGTGCGGATGGTGCTCGCCAGTGAGCACCCGGGGATCGTCTACGGCGGGCTCGTCGAGGTGGTGGACGCCGCCGAGTTCGACGCCACCCGGACCAGGCACCCCGAGATCGACCGGCACCTGGCACTCGCCGATCTGGTGGTCGTCAACAAGGTGGACCGGGTCGCGGACGCCGAGCGGGTGCCGGCGCTCGTGCGGTCGCTGGTCGACCGTGCGGCCGTGGTGCCGGCCACGCACGGCCGTATCGATCCCGAGTTCCTCTTCGACTGCCGGCCCGCCGAGGAGCGCGTCGGGCAGTTGTCGTTCGACGATCTGCACCGCGACGGCGACGAGCACACCGGGCATCTGCACACCGCGTACGACAGCCTCTCCTTCGCCACCGGGCGCCCGCTGGACCCACGGCGGCTGATCCGGTTCCTGGACAGCCGGCCCGAGGGCCTGTACCGGATCAAGGGGTACGTCGACTTCGGGCCGTACGACACCGGCAACCGGTACGCCGTGCACGCCGTGGGGCGGTTCCTGCGGTTCTACCCCGAACCCTGGACGCCCGGCGCGGAGCGGCTCACGCAGCTCGTCCTCATCGGGACCGACATCGACGCCGCCGCCCTCCGCCGGGAACTGGAGGCATGCGGGAACGACGGCGCCCCACACGCCGACGAGCAGGGCATGTGGGGCGTCCTGCGCTACGTGCAGGGGGCCGCGGAGGACCCTGCGGCCTAGGCCTGGCCCTGGACCGGGCCGGCCACCACCGACACCGTCTTCGCCAGGGACACGCCCGAACCGTCCCGGCGCGGGTCGGGCTCGGGGAGGTCCACCGCGGCACCGCTCTTCTGGGCGGCGCGGGCCGGGGTGGGGCCCGCCCAGGCCAGGGACAGACAGTCCTCGCCCTTCAGGAACCGCTGGCACCGCACACCGCCGGTGGCCCGCCCCTTGCGCGGATACTGGTCGAACGGGGTCAGCTTGGCCGTCGTCTGGACGGAGTCGTCCAGCGTGCCGCGCGAGCCCGCGACGGTGAACACCACCGCGTCCACCGCGGGATCGACCGCCGTGAAGCAGATGACCTTCGCGCCCTCGGTGAGCTTGATGCCCGCCATGCCGCCCGCGGGGCGGCCCTGCGGACGGACCTGCGCCGCCGGATAGCGCAGCAGCTGCGCGTCGTCGCTGATGAAGACCAGGTCCTCCTCGCCCGTGCGCAGTTCCACCGCCCCGACGATCCGGTCGCCCTCCTTGAGGGAAATGACCTCCAGCTCCTCCTTGTTGGCGGGGTAGTCGGGCACCACCCGCTTGACGACGCCCTGTTCCGTGCCCAGCGCCAGGCCGGGCGACGACTCGTCGAGGGTGGTCAGGCAGACCACCTGCTCGTCGTCCCCCAGGGACACGAACTCGGCGAGCGGCGCCCCGCCCGCGAGGTTCGGCGTCGGCATCGTCTCCGGGAGCTGCGGCAGGTCCACGACGTTCAGCCGGAGCAGTCGGCCGGACGACACGACGACACCGATCTCACCGCGGGCCGTCGCCGGTACCGCCGAGACGATCATGTCGTGCTTGACCCGCTTGGCGCCGGCGGCGGAGGTCAACGGGGCGTCGTTCGCCGTGCGGGCGAGCAGCCCCGTGGCGGACAGCAGCACGCGGCACGGGTCGTCCGCCACCTGAAGCGGCACGGCGGCGGCCGGGGCACCGCCGGACTCCAGCAGGTGCGTACGGCGGTCGTTGCCGAACTTCTTCGCCACCGCGGCCAGTTCGGCGGAGACCAGCTTGCGCAGCTCCGCGTCCGAGTCCAGGATCCGGGTCAGCTCCTCGATCTCCGCGTTCAGCCGGTCCTTCTCGGCCTCCAGCTCGATCCGGTCGTACTTGGTGAGACGGCGCAGCGGCGTGTCCAGGATGTACTGGGTCTGGACGTCGCTGAGCGAGAAGCGCTCCATCAGACGCTGCTTGGCCTGTGCCGAGTTCTCGCTGGAGCGGATGAGACGGATGACCTCGTCGATGTCCAGCAGGGCCGTGAGCAGGCCCTCGACCAGGTGCAGACGGTCGCGCCGCTTGGTGCGGCGGAACTCCGAACGCCGGCGTACGACGTTGAAGCGGTGGTCGAGGTAGACCTCGAGGAGTTCCCTGAGGCCCAGGGTGAGCGGCTGGCCGTCCACCAGGGCCACGTTGTTGATACCGAAGGACTCCTCCATCGGCGTCAGCTTGTACAGCTGCTCCAGTACCGCCTCCGGCACGAAGCCGTTCTTGATCTCGATGACCAGGCGCAGCCCGTGCGCGCGGTCGGTGAGGTCCTTGACGTCGGCGATGCCCTGGAGTTTCTTCGAACCGACCAGGTCCTTGATCTTGGCGATCACCTTCTCCGGTCCGACCGTGAAGGGCAGCTCGGTGACGACGAGGCCCTTGCGGCGGGCCGTCACGTCCTCCACCGTGACCGTCGCGCGGATCTTGAAGGTGCCGCGGCCCGTCGCGTAGGCGTCGCGGATGCCGGACAGGCCGACGATCCGGCCGCCGGTGGGCAGGTCGGGGCCCGGGACGTGCTTCATCAGGGCGTCGAGATCGGCGTTCGGGTACCTGATCAGGTGCCGCGCGGCCGCCACGACCTCGCGCAGGTTGTGCGGCGGCATGTTGGTGGCCATACCGACGGCGATGCCCGACGCGCCGTTGACCAGCAGGTTCGGGAACGCGGCGGGCAGCGCCACCGGCTCCTGTTCCTGGCCGTCGTAGTTGGGCCCGAAGTCGACCGTGTCCTCGTCGATGGACTCGGTCATCAGGCTGGTGGCCTCGGCCATCCGGCACTCGGTGTACCGCATCGCGGCGGGCGGGTCGTCGTTGCCCAGCGAGCCGAAGTTGCCATGACCGTCGACGAGGGGGACGCGCATCGAGAACGACTGCGCCATGCGCACCAGGGCGTCGTAGATCGAGGCGTCGCCGTGGGGGTGCAGCTTGCCCATGACCTCGCCGACGACGCGGGCGCACTTCACGTAGCCGCGCTCGGGCCGCAGCCCCATCTCGTTCATCTGGTAGACGATGCGGCGGTGCACCGGCTTCAGGCCGTCGCGCGCGTCCGGCAGGGCGCGGGAGTAGATGACCGAGTACGCGTACTCGAGGAAGGAGCCCTGCATCTCGTCGACGACGTCGATGTCGAGGATCTTCTCCTCGTACGAGTCGTCGGGCGGCGGGGTCTTCGTGCTGCGGCGGGCCATCGCTGCCGGCTCCTTGCTGAAGCGTTGGGACGGGATCTGACGCGGACCATTGTGGACTGCCGCACTGACAGGCGGGACCAGGAGCTGGTCCCGGGCGGTCGGTCTGTCGGGGTGCGGTGGCGCGAGCAGGGTACGCGGCGCCGGCGTTCCGCCTCCGCGCGGGGTTGCGCGACACCGGGGCGAAGCCGGGGAGGCTGGACCGCCCGCCGTGACCGGGACGGGGCCGCGCGCGGGCGCGTGCGGAGGGTGACCGTGCCTGGCCCGTTCAGGGGTTCTCGCTCTCGGCGTAGCCGCCCCCGCCGGGAACTTCTCCGGCCGTCCACGCGCTTGCATACAGTGGCAGGACCGGCAGAAACGGCGGTTTCGACGACCGCCTCCGCGATCGAAGGGACGTACATGCCCATGGGTCACACGGCCACAGCCCAGGCAGGCTCCGGCGGGCTGACAGCGACCGAGCACCGCCTGGCCAACGGCCTGCGCGTGGTGCTCTCCGAGGACCACCTGACCCCGGTCGCCGCGGTGTGCCTCTGGTACGACGTGGGTTCGCGCCACGAAGTCAAGGGACGCACCGGTCTGGCTCACCTTTTCGAGCACCTGATGTTCCAGGGCTCCGCCCAGGTGAAGGGCAACGGTCACTTCGAGCTGGTCCAGGGCGCCGGCGGCTCCCTGAACGGCACCACCAGCTTCGAGCGCACCAACTACTTCGAGACCATGCCCGCCCACCAGCTGGAGCTCGCCCTCTGGCTGGAGGCCGACCGCATGGGCTCCCTGCTGACCGCCCTGGACGACGAGTCCATGGAGAACCAGCGGGACGTCGTCAAGAACGAACGCCGCCAGCGCTACGACAACGTGCCCTACGGCACGGCCTTCGAGAAGCTGACCGCGCTCTCGTACTCCGAGGGCCACCCGTACCACCACACGCCCATCGGCTCGATGGCGGACCTGGACGCGGCCACCCTGGAGGACGCGCGCCAGTTCTTCCGTACGTACTACGCGCCGAACAACGCCGTGCTCTCCGTCGTCGGCGACATCGACCCCGAGCGGACGCTCGCCTGGATCGAGAAGTACTTCGGCTCCATCCCCTCCCACGACGGCAAGCCCACCCCGCGCGACGGCTCGCTGCCCGACGTCATCGGCGAACAGGTGCGCGAGATCGTGGAGGAGGAGGTCCCCGCGCGTGCGCTGATGGCCGCCTACCGGCTGCCGGAGGACGGCACGCGCGCGTGCGACGCGATCGACGTGGCGCTCACCATCCTCGGCGGCGGCGAGTCCTCGCGGCTCTACAACCGTCTCGTACGGCGTGACCGTACGGCCGTGGCCGCCGGGTTCGGCCTGCTGCGGCTGGCCGGGGCACCGTCCCTGGGCTGGCTGGACGTGAAGACGTCCGGCGACGTCGAGGTGCCGGTCATCGAGTCCGCCATCGACGAGGAACTCGCCCGGTTCGCCGAGCAGGGGCCCACGGCCGAGGAAATGGAGCGCGCGCAGGCCCAGTTGGAGCGCGAGTGGCTCGACCGGCTGGGCACGGTCGCGGGCCGCGCCGACGAACTGTGCCGGTACGCCGTCCTGTTCGGCGACCCGCAGCTCGCCCTGACCGCCGTCCAGCGCGTCCTGGAGGTGACGTCGGAGGAGGTTCAGGAGGCCGCCGGGAAGCGGCTGCGTCCCGACAACCGCGCGGTGCTCGTCTACGAGCCCGTCGCCGCCGACGACACCGAGGAAGCCGCCGCAGCCGCCGGCACCGACGAGAACGAGGAGGCGGCGAAGTGACCGAGCTCGCCACGATGGACTTCCACCCGCAGCCGCAGGCCGGCGAGGCCAAGCCGTGGGCCTTCCCGGCACCCGAGCGCGGCACGCTCGACAACGGCCTCACCGTCCTGCGCTGCCATCGCCCCGGCCAGCAGGTCGTCGCCGTCGAGGTGCTCCTGGCCGCACCCCTGGAGGCGGAGCCGGCCGGTCTCGACGGGGTCGCCACGATCATGGCGCGGGCCTACTCGGAGGGCACCGACAAGCACTCCGCCGAGGAGTTCGCCGCCGAACTGGAGCGCTGCGGGGCCACCCTGGACGCGCATGCCGACCACCCCGGTGTCCGGCTCAGCCTGGAGGTCCCGGCCTCCCGGCTGCCCAAGGGGCTCGGACTGCTCGCCGACGCCCTGAGGGCGCCCGCGTTCGCCGACAGCGAGGTCGAGCGGCTCGTCCGCAACCGCCTCGACGAGATCCCGCACGAGCTGGCGAACCCCTCCCGCCGCGCGGCGAAGGAGCTCGCCAAGGAGCTGTTCCCGGCGAGTGCGCGCATGTCGCGCCCGCGCCAGGGCACCGAGGAGACCGTCACCGGCATCGACTCCGCGGCCGTACGCGCCTTCCACGAGAAGCACGTCCGCCCCGCGACGGCGACCGCGGTGATCGTCGGTGATCTCACCGGCGTCGACCTGGACGAGCTGCTCGGCGACACGCTGGGCGCCTGGACCGGCTCCGCGGCCCGGCCGCGGCCCGTTCCGCCGGTGGTGGCCGACGACACCGGCCGGGTCGTCATCGTGGACCGTCCCGGCGCGGTACAGACCCAGCTGCTGCTCGGCCGTATCGGCCCGGACCGGCACGACCGCGTGTGGCCCGCGCAGGTGCTCGGCACGTACTGCCTCGGCGGCACCCTCACCTCCCGGCTGGACCGCGTCCTGCGCGAGGAGAAGGGCTACACCTACGGCGTACGGTCGTTCGGCCAGGTCCTCAGGTCCACCCCGGACGGCACCGGTGCGGCGATGCTGGCCATCAGCGGCTCCGTCGACACCCCGAACACCGGACCGGCGCTCGACGACCTGTGGAAGGTGCTGCGCACGCTCGCCGCGGAAGGGCTCACCGACGCCGAACGCGACGTCGCCGTGCAGAACCTCGTGGGCGTGGCGCCGCTGAAGTTCGAGACCGCCGCGGCCGTCGCGGGCACTTTGGCCGACCAGGTCGAGCAGCACCTGCCGGACCACTACCAGGCGGACCTGTACCGGCAGTTGGCCGCGACCGGCACCGTGGAGGCCACCGCGGCGGTCGTGAACGCCTTCCCGGTGGACCGGCTGGTGACCGTCCTCGTCGGTGACGCGGCGCAGATCAAGGCGCCGGTGGAGGCCCTCGGGATCGGTGAAGTCACCGTGGTGAGCGCCGAGTAGCGAGCCGCCGCGAGGCACACCCGTGAGGGGCCCTGGTGACACGGATGTCATCAGGGCCCTTTTATGCCCGAATTGGGGCGGACGCTGCCTGTCTGCCCTGTGGGATGCGCTACAAAAACCCGGATCTGTTTGAGGATTGCGGGACGCCCCGCTTAGCGTCATCCGGGCTGTTCGTCGGGCAGTGCGCCGCACCCGCGGCACCGGACAGCCATCGCCGAGTCCCCGTACGGCGCGAGCCAGGGGAGCCGGGGACCCACATGAGTCCCTGGGGTGAATCGGACGCCCGCGCGTGTCGCGAGGGGGTCCGTAGGAGACCTTCCTGCTCCGAACCCTCCCCCAGTGCCTGAGCGGCCTGGGGGGACCCCCACCGCTAACCCGGCAGGCGAGAGGGAAGGAAAGGACCAGCCTGTACATGGCGTTCACCCGCGCCCCGGGCAAGCACC
>NZ_NEUB01000019.1 GCF_002910825.1 Streptomyces sp. SM1
CGCTCAGCGGGCGCACGCGGGCGAGCGCGCCGGGCGGCAGGCCCGCTCCGGTGAGCGCCCTGCGGGCCCGCTCCCAGGTGTCCCCCATCGCTTTCCCCTCCCCCTCGGCGCTGCGGCTGCGGCTGCGGCTGCGGCTGCGGCTGCGGTACAGCGTACGGAACGCGACGGGGCACGGTCGGCGGGGAAATCCGCTGGCTCCTCCGGGTACCCGGTCCCTACCCTGAGCCGGGAACCCGGCCCTCCGGGTTCCGGAGGATCACGGACAACCACGCACGGCACCCGCCAGGAGACACGGCCGCCATGAGAGCGCTCACCGAGCAGGACATCCGCACGTCGTTCATCAACTGTTCCAAAGGGGAGGCCAGGCGGCTGGCCGTGCCCAGGGAGCTGGAGCTGCGCCCGTGGGACGACCTCGACTTCCTGGGCTGGCGGGATCCGGGCGCACCCGACCGCAGTTATCTGGTCGTCGAGCGCGACGACCGTCCCGTCGGGGTGGCCATGCCGTTCCAGCCCGCCCGGCGCGGCTTCCTGCACCGCAGCATGTGCTCCCTGTGCCTGACGACGCACCCGCGCGGCGGTGTCGCCCTGATGACGGCGCGCAAGGCGGGCACGGCCGGCCGCGAGGGCAACTCGGTCGGCGCCTACATGTGCACCGACCTGGCCTGCTCCCTCTATCTGCGCGGCAGGAAGGTGTCCGAGAGCGGCCCCCGGTTCGAGGAGAGCCTCACCCTGGAGGAGCAGATCGAGCGCACGCGCGGCAACCTGTTCGCCTTCCTCGACACGCTGTAGGTCCGGCCGCCTGTGCTCCGAGGGGCTGCCGTCCTTCCCGAACACGTTCGACGTGTCAGGGGAAGGGGAACCGTCCGAGGATGCAAGCCGTACGTGAGATGACCGAGCCGGCCGTTCGCTTCGTGAAGCGGCGCCGGGACCCGGTGGCCGTGCAGACGCTGCGGTCGGCCGCGGCGGCCACGGTCGCCTACGTCATCGCGGTGCGGCTGAGTCCGGAGGCCGCCCCGCTCACCGCGCCCCTGACCGCGCTGCTCGTCGTCCAGGTCACCCTGTACTCCACGCTCACCACCGGGCTGCGCCGGGTGAACGCGGTGGTGACCGGGGTCGTCCTGGCGATCCTCTTCAGCCTGCTGGTGGGTCTGACCTGGTGGAGCCTGGCTCTGCTCCTCCTGTCGTCGCTGATCGTCGGCCATCTGGTGCGGGTGGACGAGTTCGTCCCCGAGGTGGCGATCAGCGCGATGCTGGTGCTCGGGGTGACCACCCACGGGGACACCGCCTGGGCCCGCATCGTGGAGACGCTGATCGGAGCGGTCGTCGGCATGGGCTTCAACCTGCTGCTGGCCCCGCCGGTGTGGGTGGAGGAGGCCGGCGAGTCCATCGAGGAGCTGGCACGGCGGGTGCGGCAGCTGATGCTGCGGATCGGTGAGGAGGCCGCGGAGGGCCCGCCCTCGGAGCGCGCGGCGGCCCGGCTGCACGAGGCCCGCCGGCTGGACCACGACATCTACGAGGTGGACGCGGATCTCCGGCAGGCGGAGGACAGTCTGCGGCTCAATCCGCGGGTGCGTGAGGGACTGCTGCACCGGATCGTGCTGCGCACGGGACTGGACACGCTGGAGATCTGCACGGTGGTGCTGCGGGTACTGGCCCGCACGCTGACCGACCTGTCCAAGGAGCGCGGGCCCGGCCGGCTGTTCGCGCGGGAGACGGGCGCCGTCTTCGAGCAGCTGCTGTCCGAGATCGCCGATGCCGTGGTCAGTTTCGCGGTGCTGGTGACCACGAGCACGAGCGCCAACGCCGAGTCGGCGGAGGAGCGGCTCGCCTCCGAGCTGCGCCAGGCGGCGGCCACCCGCGACAGGCTGGCCGAGCTGCTCTTCGAGGAGGCCCGGCGTGACGCGCGCCAGTGGCAGTTGCTGGGCGCGGTACTGACCGAGGTCAACCGCATCCTCGACGAGATGGACACCGAGCACCGCACTCGCCGGCTGTTCGAGGAGCTGGACCGGCACTCGCGGGAGCAGCGCGAGCGGCTGCCGCGGCTGACCCGGCTGCGGGACCGGCTCCGCCTTCCGCAGCGGCTGCGCCGGAACCGTCATGGCGCCTCCTCCCGTTCCTGAGGACGGCGTGACGCCCCGCACCGCGTCGCCTTCGCACCGACGGCGGCCCGCCGTGTGCCGAGGGCGGGCGCGGTCAGCGGGTTCCGGGTGGACGGGGGGCCGCGGTGAACCGCGGCTGCGCCCTTCGTCTCACCCGTCGCCGTCGCCGTCCGCGCGCTGCCGCTGCAGTGTCCGGGGGCAGGAGGCGGCCGCGGCCTGCGAGAGCAGTGCGTGCATGCGTTCGGTGAGTGCGGCGACGTCGTCGGCGGGCGCGTGGAAGGGCAGCCGTACGTCGCCGTCCGCGCGGACGCGTTCGATGCGCAGGGTCAGTCCGTGCCGGTCCACGGCGAGCGGCTGGACACGGACCGCGCCGTGCAGGCTGCCCATGTCGACGAGGCGGGTGAGCCGTTCGACCGCGTCGGCGTGGCAGTCGGCGAGGTGGGTCAGCAGCCGGGCCTCGGCGGTGGCCAGCGGGTCGGGCGCGCCGGTGGCGAAGTCGTCGAGGTCGACGAGCACGGCGCCGGACGCCTGACGGAGTACCACGCGCGTCGGCCGGAAGGCGAGAGCGCCGTCCTGGGCGGAGAACCAGCCCGCGAGCCACAGCCGGGCGCGGATCCGGTCACGCACCGGGACGGGGGCGGCGTCGGCGAACTCCAGTACGGCGGAGGGCTCGCCGCGGGGCGCGCAGACCGCGGCGGCGAGCAGGGCGCTGTCCTCGGGCACCTCCAGCAGTACCCGTCCGTCGTCGGTCACGGTGTGCGCGCCGACGAACTCCTCCCGGGCGCCCTCCGCGGTCACCGCGCAGGACCACGCGGCGGCGAGCACCGAGCGGGCCCGCTCCGCCGCGCTCGGCGCGGCCGTCCAGCCGTGCGTGTCGTCACCCATCCCGAACCTCCTTTTAGGTAAGCCTTGCCTAACTTACCCAAGATCGGGGTGCGCGCCAACCAGGTGACGTGATCCTCACGAGATCCCTCAGGGGGTGAGCACGCCGAGCAGCGCACGTGCGCACAGGTCACGGACCTGCTCACGGCCCAGGTCCGAGCCCCGTAGCCACTCCAGACAGACCGCGGCGGTGAAGGCCAGCCAGCCGCGCACCGCGAGCCGGGCGTCCGGCCGCGCCGCGCAGAGCGGACCGAACTCGGGGTCCGCCACGAGCGCCGCCAGGATCTGCCGCTCCTGCGCGGCCATCGCCCGCCGGTAGACCCTGCGCACCGCCTGGTCCCCCGCCGCGTCGGCACGGTGGAAGGCGCGGTAGCCGTGAGCGTGGGCCTCGACGTACTCCAGATACGCGTCGAGTCCCGCGGTGAGCTGTTCGCGCACCGGGACGCCGGGGACCGCCGCGGTCATCCGGAGCATGCGCTCGCTCTCGCGCTCCACCACGGCCGCGAAGAAGTCCCGCTTGGCCGGGAAGTAGTGGTACAGCAGCCCTCGCGACACCCCGGCGATCTCGGCGACCTGCTCGATCCACACCTCGTCGTACGGGCTCTCGGAGAACAGCCGCGCTCCGACCGACAGGAGCTGCTCCCTGCGCCGCTCGGTGCTGAGCCGGCGGCGTGTGCGCCCGCCCTGGTTCACGGCCATCCCCGCACTTTACTTGACGCCGGTTCAACAACCGGCCCAGACTGAAGCGCGTTATTGAACTCGCGTACAACAGGCCGTACTCGCTCGCCGGGTCGAAGGAGATCGCGTCATGGCGGAGACGACGACACGGACCGGACTGCCGAAGGGGTTCCGCAGCGCGGAGCAGGGCTGGCCCGGGCTGCACCGCATCCCCCGTCCGCCGTACCGTCTGCCGCTGCTCGGCGACATCGTCGGCGCGAGCCGGCACACACCGCTGCAGGACTCGCTGAAGTACGCGGACACACTGGGGCCGATCTTCCGGCGGAACGCGTTCGGCAAGGAGTTCGTGTTCACCTGGGGCGCCGGACTGGTGGCCGATCTGGCCGACGAGTCGCGGTTCGCCAAGCATGTCGGGCTGGGCGTCGCCAATCTGCGGCCGGTCGCCGGTGACGGCCTGTTCACCGCGTACAACCACGAGCCCAACTGGCAGCTGGCGCACGATGTGCTGGCCCCCGGGTTCAGCCGTGAGGCCATGGCCGGGTACCACCCGATGATGCTGGCCGTGGCGGAGCGGCTGACGGAGCACTGGGACCGCGCGGCGGCCGGCGGCCGGCCGGTGGACGTGCCGGGGGACATGACCAAGCTGACGCTGGAGACGATCGCGCGGACCGGGTTCGGGCACGACTTCGGGTCCTTCGAGCGGGCCCGACCGCACCCGTTCGTCACGGCGATGGTCGGTACGCTCACCTACGCCCAGCGGCTGAACAGCGTTCCCGCGCCGCTGACTCCGCTGCTGCTGCGCCGTGCGGGCCGCCGGAACGCGGCCGACATCGCACACCTCAACCGCATCGTCGACGAGGTGGTGCGGGTGCGGCGCGCCGGCGGCCGCGGGTGCGGGGACCTGCTGGACCGGATGCTGGAGACGGCGCACCCGGAGACCGGGGAACGGCTGTCGGCGGAGAACGTCCGGCGGCAGGTCATCACGTTCCTCGTCGCCGGTCATGAGACGACGTCGGGGGCGCTGTCGTTCGCGCTGCACTATCTGTCCCGTGAGCCCGGGGTCGCGGCCCGGGCCCGCGCGGAGGTGGACCGCGTCTGGGGCGACACGCCGGCCCCCGGCTACGAACAGGTGGCCAAGCTGCGCTACGTACGGCGGGTGCTGGACGAGTCGCTGCGGCTGTGGCCGACGGCGCCGGCCTATGCCCGGGAGGCGACGCGGGACACGGTGCTGGCGGACGAGCACCCGATGCGGCGGGGGGCGTGGACGCTGGTGCTGACACCCATGCTGCACCGGGACCCCGAGGTGTGGGGCGCGGAGGCGGAACGGTTCGATCCGGACCGTTTCGACGCACGGGCGGTACGGTCCCGCCCGCCGCACGCGTTCAAACCCTTCGGGACGGGGGCGCGCGCGTGCATCGGACGGCAGTTCGCGCTGCACGAGGCGACGTTGGTCCTGGGGCTGCTGCTGCGCCGCTACGAGCTGCGGGCGGAGCCCGGCTACCGGCTGCGGGTGACCGAACGACTGACCCTGATGCCGGAGGGACTGCGCCTGTGGCCGGAACGCCGGGGCACGGCGCGTCCGGCGGTGCCGGAATCCACCGGCGGAGACGAGAAACCGACGCGACCGTGACCGGTGACCGGTGACCGGTGATCGGTGATCGGTGATCGGTGATCGGTGCGGCACCTTCCCCGGTACCGCTGCGGTTCACCCGGGTGGACGCATACGGCCGGGTCGCAGCCGGCTCACCGGCTCACCCCGTCGGCGCGGTCCTCCGCCGGACCGGCGAGAGCCGCGCGGCACCGACGCACGCGGGGAGACACGCGCACCCGCTCACATGCGGCCGGTCCATGGCGTCGGCACCATGGCTGCCGGAACACCGACCGCCGCTCCGACAAGGCCTTGGCCCTCGCGCCGAGCCGTGCGATCGGGCGTGCCTGGGCCGATTTCGGGGGCATGACACAGCTGCGGTGCGACGGCCGCGCCGACCGGGTGCCGAGGACGGCCGTCGAGACGGATGACCGGCCGCCGCCGCGTCGTCCACATGGCGGCCTCCGGGCGGACCGGACGCCGGCCGGGAAGCCGGCCCGGGCAGGCCGTCGCCGGTGTCAGTTCCCGGTGTCCGGCAGGGTCAGCCGCTCCAGGCGGGACGGGTCGGCCAGGATGTACAGGCCCGTGATGCGGTGGTCGGTGACGGTGACCGACATGACCGAACGGATCCGGCCCTCCTCCACACTGAGCAGGCCCAGCGCGCCGTTGACCAGGACGATCCTCGCCGCCGCGGTGTAGCGGGCGAACATCATCGCCGACTGGGCCACCGGCTTCGCGCCCCGGAGTGTCTTGGACACGGCCGTGCCGCGGACGAGCGCGCCCGCGTCGGCGCGCAGCACCACGTCCGGGTGCAGGACGGCGACCAGTGCCTCGAAGTCACCGCCGCGCGCGGCGGCCATGAACGCGTCGAGTACCTTTCTCTGCCGGCCCAGGTCGGGATCGGACCGGGGGGTGGTGTCCCGTACCCGGCGGCGGGCCCGGGAGGCGAGCTGCCGGGTGGCGGACGCGCTGCGCTCCACGACGGGGGCGATGTCGTCGAACGGCACGGCGAACATGTCGTGCAGGACGAACGCCAGCCGCTCGTCGGGCTCCAGTCTCTCCAGGACCACCAGCATGGCCACGCCCACCGCGTCCGCGTGCAGCGCCTCCTGTTCCGGGCCGGCCGGGGACAGGGATCCGACGACCGGGTCCGGGACGAAGGTCTCGTCGATCGGCTGCTCCCGGCGGGCGGTGCGGGAGCGCAGCATGTCCAGGCAGATCCGGCCGGTCACGGTGGTCAGCCAGCCGCCCAGGTTGCCGATCTCGCCGGGGTCGACCCGGCCCAGCCGCAGCCAGGCCTCCTGGACGGCGTCCTCGGCCTCGGTGAGCGAGCCGAGCATGCGGTAGGCGACCGCCTCGAGATGGCTCCGGTGCTCCTCGAAGCTCCGCGCCAGCAGGTCCTCGTCACCGTCCACGACACTCACCGGGAGAACACCTCGAAGGCGACCGCCGGGCGGTTCCCGAACCGCTTCCCCGTCTCCTCGGCGAACCCGGTCAGCAGGCCGCGTGCGTACGCCTCCGGGTCCTCGCCGGTCAACGCCTCGATGTGCGTGCGGTGTTCGAGCAGGGAGCGCACCGCCCGCTCCAGCCCGGCGGTCGCGTCCACCGCGTGCGTGGGGCTGTCGGAACCGGCGACCGCCACCCAGCGGACGCCGTTCCAGGGTTCGAGGCCGCGCTCGACCAGCTCCGGGAAGATCCAGCGGTTGCCGGCGTCACCGGCCGCGTCCAGCGTGGCGCGCCCGACGGCCACGTGGTCCGGGGTGTTCCAGTAGGTGCCGCCCCAGGTGTCCCGGTGGTTCAGGGTGATCACCAGTTCGGGCCGGTGCCGGCGCACCGCGGCGGCGATGTCCCGGCGCAGCGCGGGGCCGTACTCGATGACGCCGTCCGCGTGGCCGAGGAAGTCCACCTCGGACACACCGACCACGGCCGCGCTCGCGCGCTGCTCCCGCTCCCTGAGCGGTGCGCACTTCGCCGGCTCCAGGGTGTCGATGCCCGCCTCGCCGCGGGTCGCCAGGACGTAGCAGACCTCACGGCCGGCGTCGGTCCAGGACGCGATCGCCGCCGCGCAGCCGTACTCGAGGTCGTCCGGGTGGGCGACGACGGCCAGGGCGCGCTGCCAGTCGTCGGGCATGGGCTGGAGTTGACGGGTCGTCGGCTCGCTCATGCCCGCAGACTAACCCGCCGCACCGACATCCCCCCGGGGCACGTGTCACACCTCGTCGCGCACCAGGGCGAGCAGCCGGTCCAGGACGCGGGGTCCGCCGGCCCGCACGCCGTCGTGCTCGAACTCGTCGGTGACCCAGGTGCGCAGACCGCGGATCGTACCGGCGGTCTCGAGCGAGTGGGGCGTGTGGACGTACATGTCGTCGTGGTAGACGGCAGCCGCGGCCGGCACCTCGTTGACGGCGAGGCGCGCGGGGTCGTAGAGGGGCGTCCAGTCGGTCCGCGCGGCGAGCAGCTCCGCGGTCTCGCGCAGGGGACGCAGGGCCGGGTCGCAGTCGAACATCCAGGGGTGAACGGTTTCGCCGGTGAACAGCAGCGGTTCGTCCCCGGCGAGCGTCTTGGCCGCGTCGAAGCGGGGGAACTCGGCCCGTACGCGTTCGGCGGACCAGGCGGTGGGCCGGCCGTCCTGGCCGTAGATCGCCTCATGGACGAGCGCGTACAGCGGGTGGCCGGCGAACGACAGCAGGCCCTGGGCCTGTTCCTGGAAGGTGTCGGAGAGGGCGGAGCCTGCCGGGGTGCGGACGAAGGCGTCCTCCAGGAGGTGGTGCAGCCGGTGGCTGCCGTCGCCGGTGCCGAGCATCCGGCCGAGGGACTGGAACGCCTCCGCGGTGAAGCGGTAGCCGTTCGGCAGGACGACGTCGTGGGTGAGGAGGTGGTCGGCGACGCGGCGGGCGCGTTCGACGTCCTGCGGGTAGCGGGCGTAGTGGGCGGCGGCCTTGCGTTCGACGCGCGGATAGGCGGCCCGGTAGACGTCGTCGGCATGGGCGTCGAGGGAGGGCAGACCGCCGGTGACGATCGCGGTGTCGAGACCTTCGGGGGCCAGGGACAGGTAGGTGACGGTGCAGAAGCCGCCGAAGCTCTGGCCGAGCACGGTCCAGGGGGCACCGCCGGTCACCCGGGGGCGGATGGCCTCGCAGTCCCGCACGATGGAGTCGGCGCGGAAGCGGGTGAGGTAGCGGGCCTGTTCGGCGGGGCCGCCGCGCAGCGGGAGCGTCTGCCGGTTGGCGGGGGTGGAGAGGCCGGTGCCGCGCTGGTCGAGGAGGAGTACCCGGTAGTCCGCGAGGGCACGGCCGAGCCAGGACGGCCTGCCGACGAAACGGTTCGCCCCGAAGCCCGGGCCGCCCTGGAGGTAGAGCAGCCAGGGCAGGTCCTGGCCCGCCTTCTCACTGGCGACGACCTCACGCGCGTACAGCTCGATCGTCTCCCCCGAGGGGTTGCCGTGATCGAGGGGCACGGTGAACCGGCGGTCGGTGAGGACCACTCCGGGCTGACGGTAGCTGACGGGCAAGGGAACTCCTGGGGCGAACGGATTGTCGGGCCGTCACCCAGTTCAGCACATGTTCGTCCGGCCAACGAGCCCGGGATCAGGCAATCCTTGCGCGGCTCCGGTCAGCGGGCCGAGAGGCTGGAGCGCCGGACGACGAGTTCCGGACGGAGGACGACCCGGCGGTGCTCGTGGGGCTTGTCCGTGCTGTCGCTCTCGGTCTCCTCCAGCAGCAGCCCGGCCGCCAGGGCGCCCATGGTCACGGCGGGCTGCCGCACCGACGTGAGCGGTACGGCCGCCGCGGCGGCGAACTCGATGTCGTCGTAGCCGACGATCGCCAGGTCGTCGGGGACGCCGACGCCGGCCGCGTACATCGCCTGGAGCACACCGAGGGCGAGCAGGTCGTTGGCGCAGAACACGGCGGTGGGGCGTTCGGCGAGCCCCAGCAGACGGGCGCCCGCGTCCCGTCCGGCCGCCACGTCGAGCCGCTCGGTGGGCAGCTCGGTCAGGCGGTCGGGTCCGAGCCCGGCCTCGGCCAGGACGTTCAGGGCGCCGGTGCGGCGGTCCCGCACCTGGTTCAGTCCGGGCGGGCCGCTGACGTACGCGACGGAGCGGTGCCCGGCGTCGACGAGGTGCCGTACGGCCAGCGCGCCGCCCGCCACGTCGTCCACGGAGACGGAGCACTCGGTGGTGCCCTCGGCGACCCGGTCGACCAGGACGAAGGGGATGCCGTGCCGGCGGAACGCCTCGATGTTGCGGCCGGTGGCGTCGGCCGGGGTGAGCAGTACGCCCCGTACCCGCTGTTCGGCGAAGAGGGAGAGGTACTCGGCCTCCTCGCCCGGGCTCTGGGCGCTGTTGCAGACCATCACGCCGAGCCCGGCCTCGCGCGCGGCGCGCTCGGCGCCGAGCGCGACGTCGACGAAGAAGGGGTTGCCCATGTCGAGGACGAGCAGGCCCATGATGCGGCTGCGGCCGGCGCGCAGCTGGCGCGCCGACTCGCTGCGGACGTAGCCGAGCCGGTCTATGGCGGACAGCACCCGCGCCCGGGTCTCGGCGGCGACCGTGTCCGGGCGGTTGATCACGTTCGAGACCGTGCCGACGGATACTCCGGCGACGCGGGCGACGTCCTTGATACCCACCGACTGTGCCATCGGGCAGGGACCTCCAGGGAGACGGGGGGCGGCTCGGCGGGCCTTCACACTACCCGCACGGCCGCCCCGTACCGGTCACGGTCGGGCGGGCAGCCGGAAGTCGGCGACGCG
Organism: Streptomyces sp. SM1; assembly: GCF_002910825.1. Lineage (GTDB taxonomy): Bacteria > Actinomycetota > Actinomycetes > Streptomycetales > Streptomycetaceae > Streptomyces > Streptomyces okerensis. The sequence goes on from NZ_NEUB01000019.1 coordinate 9,997, forward strand.
CAGCGGTGGGGGCGTCGTACCGGTGGACTTCTCCCGGTACACGGCCGGCAGGACCCCGTCCTGGGCGACACGGTCTTCCACCGGGTGATCAGCGGTTTCATGATCCAGGGCGGAGACC
>NZ_NEUB01000278.1 GCF_002910825.1 Streptomyces sp. SM1
GGGGTGGCCCGGGTGCCGGGTCACGTCGCGGTCCGTGCTGTGCGGGTCGCGTCCTGTGTTGCTCCACCGGACCAACTTAGGTCGTTTTATGTGCCGAACAGTCCGTCAGACACGCCGGGAACCGGAGCCCGGCCAGGCGTTCGACACACCGGCCGGACGGGCACGGCCACGCCGTAGACTGGTGGATCGGCCCACACAGCCCCGTCGGGCCGGTCCGTCCTCACCCCTCATCCTCACGTACGGGAAGTCGCAACGTGTCGCTCACGATCGGAATCGTCGGCCTGCCGAATGTCGGCAAGTCGACCCTGTTCAACGCCCTGACCAAGAACGACGTGCTGGCGGCCAACTACCCGTTCGCCACGATCGAGCCGAACGTCGGCGTGGTCGGCGTCCCCGACCCCCGCCTCACCAAGCTGGCGGAGATCTTCGGCTCCCAGCGCATCCTCCCGGCCACCGTCGACTTCGTCGACATCGCGGGCATCGTGCGCGGCGCCTCGGAGGGCGAGGGCCTGGGCAACAAGTTCCTCGCGAACATCCGCGAGTCCGACGCGATCTGCCAGGTCATCCGCGCCTTCAAGGACGAGAACGTCGTCCACGTCGACGGCAAGGTCTCGCCGAAGGACGACATCGAGACGATCAACACCGAGCTGATCCTCGCCGACCTGCAGACCATCGAGAAGGTCCTGCCCCGCCTCCAGAAGGAGTCGCGGATCAAGAAGGACATCGCGCCGAAGGTCAAGGCGGTCGAGGAGGCCAAGGAGATCATGGAGAAGGGCGACACCCTCTTCTCCCAGGGCATCGTCCAGGGCACCGAGCGCGCGGAGCTCCTCCACGACCTGCACCTCCTCACCACCAAGCCCTTCCTCTACGTCTTCAACGTCGACGAGGACGAGCTGACCGACGAGGACTTCAAGAACGAGCAGCGCGCCCTGGTCGCCCCCGCCGAGGCGATCTTCCTCAACGCCAAGCTGGAGGCGGACCTCGCCGAGCTGGACGAGGACGAGGCCCTCGAGCTCCTCCAGTCCGTCGGCCAGGAGGAGCCCGGCCTCGCCACCCTCGCCCACGTCGGCTTCCGCACCCTCGGCCTGCAGACCTACCTCACGGCCGGCCCCAAGGAATCCCGCGCCTGGACCATCAAGAAGGGCGCCACCGCCCCCGAGGCCGCCGGTGTCATCCACACCGACTTCCAGAAGGGCTTCATCAAGGCGGAGGTCATCTCCTTCGCCGACCTGGTCGAGACCGGCTCGGTCGCCGAGGCCCGAGCCAAGGGCAAGGCCCGCATGGAGGGCAAGGACTACGTCATGCAGGACGGCGACGTGGTGGAGTTCCGCTTCAACGTGTAGCCGCCGACTTATCACCACGTCGCTGATCTGGCAAACGCCCAGGTCAGAGAGGGCCCGACTCTTCGGAGTCGGGCCCTTGGTTTTTTCCCGTGCTGGGATGGTGCTGGGATAGCTGACCCCTCGTCACCTGTCATCACCCCTGCTCATCCCTACCGTGCTGGGATCGTGCTGGGATGGGATGGAACGCCCGTGCTGGGTTTCGGGCGTTGCGCTGCCCGATGCGGGGGGCTGGCGAGGGTGGATCCGTCCACACGCCTTCTTCACGGCTGTGGGCCTACATGCAGGGCCGCACCGTGGCACTTTTCCTACTCGTTTGACACAATCGGGGTATGGCCGAGACGACGTACAGCATCGGGGAAGGGCCGGCGACGCGGGTGAGCCTGTCGCTGCCGGAGGGGACCGCGGAGGCGATCCGGGCGCGGGTGGGTAAGCGGGAGTTCTCGGCGTTCATCGCTGAGGCGGTCGAGCGTGAGCTGCGTGGTCAGGTCCTTGACGAGTACTTGGCCGACTACGAGAGCCGCAAGGGGCCGGTCTCTGAGCAGGCCCGGCAGCGGGCACGCCAGGTCTTCGACGAGGTGTTCGCCGAGGAGGCCGAGTGGCCCGCCGCAGGCTGAGTCACGAGGGGACGCTGATCCTTGACAGTGAAGGGCTCTCGAAGCTACTCGCCGACGACGAGCAGGTGGTGGCTCTGAGCACCGAGGCGCGCTCGCGCGGCATGGAGGTCGTGATCAGTGCGCTCACCATCATCGAGGCCGTCCACTCGCGTACGAACAAGTCCCGCCTGAACTGGGTGCTCTCCGGTCTGCGGGTCGTCCCGGTGGGCGACGAGGAGGCGAGAGCGGCCTCGAAGCTGCTGATGGGAGCAGGTTTGCACGGGCACAAGTACGCGATCGATGCGGCGGTCGCTGAGGCAGCGCTGCGCCAGCACCGCCCCGTGGTCATGGTGACCTCCGATATCGACGACATGGTCAAGCTCTGCGGCGGTCGGGTCCGGCTCGTGGCGGTCTGACTTCCCCTGTCCACGGTGTGACAGGGCAGTGTTCGATAGGGTCAGGTGAAATTCACAGGTGAGGTGCTGATCGTCGCTTTGCTGCCTTTCGACGGGCGGTCAGGGCGTGGCGGTGGAACTGCAAGTATGCGGCGGATCCCCGGTTTCGGTATCCGGGGATCCGCCGCCGTGTTGCGGCAGGGAGATCAACAGTCCCGGACATGATCATGGTGACGATCTTCAGCCTCGACCGCGCCGCCGGAGTGGCCCCAGTCGGCCACAGTTACCGCGAAGAGGCGGCGCCCTGGTTGGCCGTTACCCTCGCCCCCGACCCGCAGGATCGATCGTGACCGGCAGTACGGTCGGCAGGCCGGATACGCCGCGCCGCGAGCCGGATCGCGACCGCGGCAGTGGCGACGACAAAATCAGTAACACGCAGGAGGTCAGCGGCTCTGAGCCGTCGGCTTCTTCTCTCGGGTTCCTTCGATGGTGACACCGTTCCAGAAGGCGACGTGGTTCCTGATGCGGCGGGCGAGTGGGCTGGGGTGCGGGTAGTACCAGGCGGCGTCCGGGCTGGTGACGCCGTCGACGGACACGGAGTAGGAGCGGGCGACGCCCTTCCACGGGCACAGCGATTTGGTCGGGCTGTCGGTGAAGTACTCGCGTTTGAGGGAGTCGGGCGGGAAGTAGTCGTTGCCTTCCACACGCTTGGTGCGGGGGGTTTCGGCGATGACGACGCCGTTGAAGATCGCTCGCATCATGACTGCTCGTGCTCCTTTTACTGGGGGCGTTACGGAAACCCGGTGGGTCGAGGCCGGGCTTCCGTTTCACAGCGCGGGTTGTGGAAGACAGCCGTGCCTTCGCCGGGTTCCCTTCCTGTACGGCCCGTCCGGGCCGTTGTGAGCAGATGGAGGGAACACAGATGTCCAGGATTCCGGTACACACGGTCGACAGCGCTCCGGATCAGAGCCGCGAGGCGCTGCGGGTGCTGGAGAAGCGTTTCGGAAAGCTGCTCAACATCCATGCGGAGATGGCGCATTCGCCGGTGGTGCTGGCAGCGTACGCAGCGATGACCGACGCGATAGCGGAGCACGGCACCTTCGACGCCCGTACGCGGGAGGCAATCGCGCTGGCGGTCGGCGCGGTCGACCACTGCGACTACTGCCAGTCCGCCCACACGATGGCGGGCAAGGCGGCCGGGCTGAGCGAGGAGCAGACCGTGGCCATCCGCCGCGGCGAGGTCGACTTCGATCCGAAGCTGGCCGCGCTGGTCGGCGTCGTACGCGAGATCGCGTCCGAGGTCGGGGAGGTGGACGATGCGACGTGGCAACGGGGTCTGGATGCGGGGTGGAGTGATGTGGAGCTGACCGAGGCGTTCGCGCATGTGGTGGCGAACCTGTTCACGAACTACTTCAACCACTACGCCCGTACCGAGCTGGACGTTCCGCCGGCTCCTGGTCTTCCGGGCTGAACGGGGGCGGGCAGCAGGCGCCGCGGTCCAGGCGACGGCGGCGGACGAGCAGGCCGACCGCGGCGACCACCACGGCGGTGGCCGCCGCGATGGTCCAGAAGTCGTGCAGGAGATCGCCGAGGGCGCCGAGCGCACCGCCGGCCGGCAGAACCGGTCCGGCGCAGCAGGCCACCAGCACCAGGCCGGCGCCCCCGGCGGCCAGTGCACCGGTCGGCCGGGGCGGTTTGCCGGTGTCGGTCATCGCGAGTCGTCTCCTTGAGGGCTGGCCGGGTCGATGCGGGGGCAGCAGGTCAGGGTGGTGGCGTTGTCGGCGGCCAGGGCGCGGGCGAGGAGGACCAGGTCGGCGACGCGGGGGTCACCGACGGAGTAGAGCAGCCGGCGGCCGTCGCGGCGGGCGGTCACGTAGCCGCAGTCGGTGAGGCAGGACAGGTGGACCGACACCCTGGGCTGGGAGATCTGGGCATGGGTGACGCACTCGGTGGTGGTGCGCTCGCCGCCGAGTATGAACTCCAGCAGTTTCAGCCGGGTGGGATCGGCCAGCGCCCGGAAGAACATGGCCACTGTGTCCGTGTGCGGGCAGGTTCCCGCCGAGGCGGCCGGTGGGGCCGGAGTGGGGCGCTGGAGCATGTGGGGGGCCTTCGCGTAGTGAACTATTCGCTTACCCGAATAGTATGGCACTCTTGACCTATCCGGGTAAGCGAATAGGCGGGTCGATGCAGGGACGGCCCGGGAAGAGGGGCGGCGCCATGGCAGGTGCGGACGCCAGTTCTGACCTGGTGGTCATCGGTCGTCCTCGCAACGCTCCGCAAGCCATCGACTGCCCCGCAGGTACACGCGGAACAGCGGATGCCCTCATACCGCGACGGCTTCGCGCTATCCGCTCTCGTCGCGCAGCCGGTCCGGATCGAGAACGGTGATGCGGCCCCGGCCCAGCCGCAGCAGGCCCCGGTCGGCCAGTTCACGCAGGACCTTGGTGACCGTCTCGCGGGACGTGCCGGCCAGGGCGGCCACCTGCTCATGGGTGAGTGTGACCTGTGGATGTGAGGCCAGGGGGCGCAGTGTCCGGGACGGTGCCTGCGCGGGGATGAGGGTGATCAGGGTGCAGGCGACACGTTGGGCGACGGACTTGAAGACCGTGTCGGACAGGCGTTGTTCGAGGTCGCCGAGACGGCGGCCGAGGATCGCGGTGATCCGTGCGGCGATCCTGGGATCCGAGAGCAGGAGCCTGTGGACGTCGTCGCGGCTCATCACGCAGACGGTGACGTCGTCGAGGGCCTCGGCGTAGTTGCCGTACATGCGCTGCCCGAGCAGTACCATCTCGCCGAAGATCGTGCCGGGGTTGATGATCGCCGTGGTCAGGGCGCGGCCCTCGGCGGAGACGCGGAAGATGCGGATGCGTCCGCGTTTGAGGATGAACAGCACCTCGGACGGCTGGGGCGGGGAACAGAGGATCTCGCCTGCTGTGTAGGTCCTCATCGGGGCGGCTTCCGCGATGGCCGCCATCTCCGGCTCGCTCAGGTCGCAGAAGATGTCCACCTCGGACAGGCACCACGTGCGGTCGGCGTCGTCATGGTGATTCTCGCGCATGCGGCCTATGTCCTCGCGTCGGCCCGGGGCCCAGGGCGGTGGTGCCGCACCCCAGGGCGGGTCCGCCAGGGCGTCGGCCCCCTCAGCCAGACACTAGGGCACCTGTCCGTCGATAGGGACGTCTGTGCTCTCCTGTGCCCCTGCGGGCGGAAGAGATCCCTCCGGTGGAGCGCCCCGGGGCGGAGGCGCGCCCGGGGTGCCTGCTGACTCCGGCGGTGTGCGTCCCATGCTCAGGCCGACCCTGTGCGCTTCTTGCCCATCATCGAGGCGATGCAGGCAAACGCGAGTCCGAGCAGCAGACCGAAGACGAGATGAGCGCCGAAGCTGGAGCTGGTGACGTCGTTCCACTCGAAGACCGGCATGCCCATGTTCGCGGGCATGATCCACATCGCTCCGATCAGCCAGGCCACGACTCCGAACCCCAGCCCGAGCACGGCTGCGGGCACCATCTTCTGGGCGTAGCTGCCCAGAAGTGCGCCGAAGGCCAGGCCGAAGGAGACGGCGATGGCCGGGTGGATGAGCCAGCCCGCGACGGCGTTCGTCGAGCCCAGCAGCCCGGCAACCATCGTGATCATCGCGGTGTCCATCATCGGCCGGGAGACGGACATCCAGATGCCCATGCCGATGCCGCCCACGACAACAGCCGCGGCGCCCCAGGCGGCATGCAGGGGGATGACGGCGGCTCTCGGGGATACCTGCACGGTGGTTGTCATGGTCCACGACCTCTCTGCCTGCGTGTCTTCCTTCCTGGCCGACGCTAGAACCAGTGCATCGGGAAGGTATGTGACCGCGCTTACGTACCGGCAGGTAGAAGCTCTGATTCTTCGGCGTACGCGGCGGCGAGCTGGTCGATCTGCTCGTAGCCGGTGCGCAGCAGGAAGGTGTTGAGGCGGCCGTAGGACTTGGCGCCCAGGATGAAGAAGTGCGGTTCGGGATTGCGCAGGGCGTCGATGCCGACGGACGGCTGGGTGAGGCAGTCGCCGCCCGCGGAGCCGAGGAGGGCGGCGGAGAGGTTCATGGGGGCGCCGGTGGCGTAGCACTCGTGGACCTGCAACTGCCGGTAGAGGGCAGCGTCGCCGGTGTACCCGGTCAGCGCCACGATGTGGTCGCAGACGATCTCGCGTAGGCCGCCCGCGGTGGTGAGGGTGACGCGCACCCGGTCGCCGGCGGGATGCAGGGCCTGGACGTGGGCGCCGGTGTGGACGGTGGCGCGGTCGTGGGCGCCGTCGGCGAGGGCGCGGGAGGTGTCCACGAGATGCTGACGGCCGGGCAGTGTGTCGTCGGGTACGGCGCCCCAGTCGGGTGCCGGTTTGCGCACCGCCCACTCGACGCGGGCGCCGGGCAGGGCTGCGAGGTCGCGGGCGGCGGTCTGGGCGGATTTGCCAGCACCGACGAGCAGGACGGTTCCGGCCCAGCGGGCGGGTTCGGCTGTGTCCGGGAGGGTGCGGGTGATGTGGTGGGCGAGGGCTCGTTCGCCGGGGGCGGGGATGCCGCCGGGGCCCAGGGTGTTGGGGTGGGAGTAGGTGCCGGTGCAGTCCAGGACGAGGTCGGCCTCGGCGGTGGCCTCGCCGTCGGGGGTGTCGAGCAGGAGAGTGAAGGGGGCGGCGGCGCGGGTGCCGGTGCCGATCTGCTCGTGCTTGAGCAGGCCAGTGCGGGCGATGGCGGCCACGCGGGTGCGGTAGCGGATGCGGCCCTTGAGGGCGGGCAGGGCGGCGACCGGGTCGAGCAGGCGGGTCGCCAGTTCGGCCCCGGTGGGGCAGTCGTCGCCGGTCGGGGTGTCCGGCAGGCGGGCCCTCATCCGGTGGGAGACGTTGAGGTCCCACGGGGTGAAGAGCCGAACGTGGCCCCAGGCCCGTACATGGGCGGCGACGGTCTCCGCGGCCTCGTAGACGGTGAACGGCCATCCGGTGTCGGCGCAAGCGAGCGCGGCGTCGAGGCCGACGGGCCCGGCGCCGAGGATCGCGACATGTCGCTGCATGGTGAACTCCCTTTCCGCACGGGTCAGATGGCGCAGTGGACGGGGCGGGGCAGGGTGCCGTCGGTGAGGCGGGCGGTGAAGAACCGCTCGGTGACCAGCTGTTGGCCCCTGGCGAGCGGGGTGCCGGCCGGTGCGAGGTGCATGTCGGGGCTGGTGGTGAGGTCGGCTCCGGCGGGGTGCCAGTGCAGTCCGTCGGCGGTGACGGTCAGTTCGGGGATGCTGGAGTCCTCGCCGATCTCCACGCCGGTGTCGGAGAAGCCGCGCCGCAGCAGCGGGCGTACCGCGAAGTGGGCGGCGGGCAGGCCGAGTCCGGCCAGCAGCTCGGCGACCGCGGGGACCTCGTGCGTGTTGTCCGGGGTCTCGGTGAGGGCGACGCGCGGGGGCAGGCCGAGGTCGATCAGGTGGCGGATGCCGTCGAGGGTGCGCTGCCAGGAGCCGGCGCCGCGGTGGAGGTCGTGGGTGGTGGCGGTGGCGCCGTCCAGGGAGGTCTGGACGGTGAGTTTGCGGTCGGCCAGGTCCGCGAGGTCGGCGGCGCGGCGGCCCCGCAGCAGCATCGCGTTGGTCATCACGACGGTGGGCAGCTGGGCGGAGGCGTGGTCGAGGAGGGCGACGATGTCAGGGTGCAGGAAGGGCTCGCCGCCGGTGAGGTACAGCTCAGTGAACCCCGCCTGTACGGCCTCGTCGACGAGGGCGTGGAAGGTGTCGGTGGGCAGGGTGCGGGGCGCGGCCTTCGGGGAGGAGGCGACGGCGCAGTAGTCGCAGGCCAGGTTGCAGTGGAAGTTGGTGTAGATCCACAGTCGGGACGGGAAGTACGCCGTGCCGAAGAGGGGCACGACCGGACGCTCGCCCGCCAGGGCATCGGTGGTCGTCTCGCCCCAGCCGTCGTTCGCGGGGCGGAAGCCGGAGGGCAGGGTGGAGCGGTAGAGGTGGTAACGGCCGCGGGAGCGCTCGCGTGGCGGCAGGATTTCCAGGCAGGTGGTCCACCAGCCGGTTTCGATGGTCTCGGCGAAGATCTCGGGCAGCCCCGCGGCGCGCATCGAGCGGGCCTGTGCCTGCCAGTCGTACGCGAGCGGGATCAGCTCGGCCGTGATCGGCCCGTCGGACAGGTCGAGGATCGCGTACCAGACCTCGCGGCGGCCGTCGTTGGCCGGTTTGCCGAGCACACCGACGTTGACGGCAAGGGTGTCGCCGATGCGCCGCTGCCAGGGCAGGCCGCTGTGGGTGCACAGGACGACATCGGCGCCGGACGCCTCCGCTCGCAGGCGGTGCTGCTCCTCGGGCAGCGACTCCCACCAGAAGTCGTTCAGGGCCAGGGTCGAGCCGTGGACCATGTGGACGTCGACGCCGTCGATCGTCTCCCGGCGTTCGGTGGGCAGGGTGCCCATCCAGGCGGCGAAGTCGCGGCCGGTGGTGGCGAGCGTGTGGTCGTAGATCAGCTGGGCGTACTCATTGTCCTTCGGGTCGCGGTAACCGCAGCCGCAGTCGGTGTCGCCGCGGGCGATGGCCACGTCGTAGTTTCCGGCGACGCACTCGACTGTGTTGTCGGTGAGGATCGGCCACAGGGCATCGATGTCGGCGCCGAAGCCGCCGAGGTCTCCCAGGCAGAACAGCCGCTCGGCACCCCGGGCGCGGGCGTCGTCGACGAATGCCTGGAGAGCGTACGGGTTTCCGTAGGGCCCTCCGCAGACTGCGATGCGCATGAAGTCGGTCTCCAATGTGTCGAAGAGAGAGGGGGAGGGTGTCGCTCAGGTGGGGCTGGTTCGTTCCGCTGCCCGGGATCTGTGCGGGAAGAGGCGGGGGCCGGCGGTGTAGCGGGCGCGGATGGCTTCGGGGTCGACGCCGGCGAAGTACAGCAGCTTCAGGTACTGCATGAAGGCGATCATGCGCCAGGTCCCGTGGGCGACCAGGCGGCGTGAGGAGGCCGTCGACGTGGCGGGCAGCAGGCACAGCGGGCCACGGCGGTGCAGGCGCCGTGACATCTCCAGGTCCTCCATGATGGCCAGGTCGGGGAAGCCTCCGAGTTCGTCGAAGACGGTGCGGCGGACGAACATGGCCTGGTCGCCGAAGATGTGGTGGAGGCGGCGGGCGCGGGCGTTGGACGTCCACGCGAGGTAGTTCAGGGCAGGGGTGCGGCGGTCGAAGCGGAGGGTGAGGCCGCCTCCGACCACGGCCGGGTCGGCGAGTGCGGCCCGGATCTGGTCCAGGGCGTCTGGATCGATGTCGGTGTCGGCGTGGACGAACCAGAGGATGTCGCCGGAGGCGTGCCGGGCGCCCTCGTTCATCTGCTTGGCCCGTCCTCGCTCACTGGAGATCACGGTGGCGTGGAGCGCGGCGAGTTCGGCGGTGGCGTCGGTGGAGCCGCCGTCCACGACGATCAGCTCGCAGTCGGGGAAGTCGCGGCACAGGCGGCTCACCGCGCGCTGGATCGCGGCCTCCTCGTTCAGTACCGGGACGATGATCGACACGTGTGTCATGGCGCCTCCCCGGGCCGGATCAGAGCGGCGATCGGCGCGGGCAGCGCCGGATCGGCGAGGAGGGCGGCTGCGTCTTCGGGGGTGTCCAGATCCCGCAGTGGGCACAGCAGCTCCACGCTCAGCCCTTCGCGCCGGGCGGCGCAGCGGGTCGCCCTCAGCACCCGGTCCGTGCTCCAGACATCCGCGTCGAGGGCGAAGAGCGAGGTGTGGGGGGCGCGCAGGCCGATCAGGTAGTAGCCGCCGTCGAGCGCGGGGCCCAGCACCACGTCGTGGCTTTCCAGGGCGGTGAACGCGGCGGTCAGGTGGTCGCCGGTGAGGGTCGGCGCGTCGGTGCCGATGACCAGCAGCGGGCCCGCGCCGTCGGCGAAGGCGTCGGCGACGGCTGCGGCCAGGCGCTGTCCGAGGTCTTCGCCGCGCTGGAGGCGCAGGCGGACGCCGGCGGATGCTGCCGTACCGATGGTGTCCCCGCCGTCGGCCGGGGCGTAGGCGAGGTAGGTCCGCGGAATGCGGAGGGTGGTCAGTTCCAGGGTGTGGCGGATGAGTCCGGCCTGGAGTTCCGCGCAGCGAAGCGGGCCGAGCAGGGGATGCAGCCGGGTCTTGACCGTGCCGGGCCGCGGCGCCTTGGCCATGACCAGGATCGCGGGTGTGCCCCGGTGGGCGGTGGCGCTCACGTGTCGAACCGGTAGACGAAACCCGCCGCGCTCACGCTGCCCAGGGATGGCAGCGCGTGCCCGGCCAGCGTGGCGAAGACCTCCTTGCTCGCCGCCATGCGGTCCAGCAACGCCTGCACCGGTTCCGGTTTCGCGGCGACGCCGTTGGCGTAGTCGGTGACGAAAGCGACCAGGGCCATGGGCAGTTCGGCCTCACCGGCCAGGACGACCTCCGGGCCCGCGGTCTGGCTGATGGCACTCACCCCGGCCGCGGCCAGCGCGGCCACCTCCGAACGCGAGTTGAACCGGGGCCCGTCGACGTGTCCGTACACGCCCCGCGTCGCGACGGGTACCCCGGTCTGCTCGGCGGCGGTGATCAGCGCCTGGCGCAGCGGCTCACTGAAGGGCCGGTCGAAGATCCAGTGGCCCCGTCCGGCCCCGCCGGGGGTGTCGTACCAGGTGCAGGGGGTGCCGTCGGGCAGCCGGTTGGCGGGGAAGTACAGGTCGTCGAAGACGACCAGCGAGCCTGGCCGCAGGTCCGGGTCGAGGGAGCCGCAGACGGTGAAGGACACCACGGCCTCCGCCTCGACGGCCAGCAGAGCGGCGAGGTTCGCCTTGTGGCCGACCTGGTTGGAGAGCCTGTGGTGGCCGGTGCCGTGCCGGGACAGCTGCACGATCTCCGCGCCCCCGAGGCGGCCCTCGGTGACCGTGACCTCGCCGTGGTCGGTGACGACGGTCCTCTCGGCCGCACCCTCCATGTGGGGCCAGTCGTAGCTGCCGGAGCCGGTGATCACGCCTATGCGCATGGACTGCTTCTCCTTCGGTTCTTCGGTTACATGCCGGACGGGCCGGGTGAGCGGCGTGCTGGGGTGCGGACCTCGACGATCGGCAGCAGGGTGCGCAGCGCGGCGTTCTCGGCCGGGTCGAGCACGGCGTGCTGGACGCAGGCGGGGACGAGGGTGCCGTTCGCGGGGTGGGCCATGGCGTAGTGGCAGGCGGCCAGCCGCTCCTGGGTCTCGCGCAGTGCGGGGTCTTCGGCCTGCTCGCCGCGTTGCATCATCGCCCAGGCCGGGGCGACGACGTCGGCGTCCATGAACTGGTGCATGACGAAGGTGACCGGCCGCACCCGCATCCGGTGGCGGACCAGCCGCAGCAGGCCGACGCGGCGGGCGGTACGGCCCAGCCAGCGCAGCCCCGTCACCACGGTGGACGGATGGCGGGCCACCACCCGCACGATCCTTGCCGCGAGGAGGGCGGTCGGGGTGCCGGTGAAGGTCATCTTCCCGAAGTAGCGGAAGAACGCGTCGCGCACGGCGAGGTCGCGCGGGTCGTCGCCGTCGAGGAACGGACACCAGCGGCTGCCGACGTAGAAGCCGTAGGCGGTGCGGTTGCAGCGCACGTCGCCGTTCTCGAAAACGTGGTGGTCCAGCCGGGTTCCGGCGCCGCGTTCGACCTCCGCCCACACCGCGTCCGGGGTCGCCTCGCGGAACTTCTCCTTCCAGCGGCGCTCGTCGCCGAGGAAGGCGGCGGGCTGGAAGGAGAACATGCCGAAGCCCATGGCGTGGCAGGCGCGGATCACGCTCGCGACCTCGTCGAGGTTGCCCGGGGTGACGGTCATGTTGTGGGCGAGGAAGAACCGCACCCCGTGCTCGCGCCGGAGGCGGGTGAACATGGCGGCGAACCGGGCGCGGTAAGGGTTGAGCGACTGCTCGTCCGGCGGGCGTTCGATGCCGCGCCGGCCGTACATGAACTTGTCGAAGTGCGCGGCGAACGACAGTCGCCCGAGGCGCTGTGTGCCGTCCGGTCCGAGTGCGAGGCCGGTGAGGTAGTCGTAGTCGAAGTCGCCGTGGGTGAAGCTCATCGGTTCCCGGCCGTGCTCCCGCATGATCGCTAGGGCGGCGGCGTGGTCGTCGGGGGTGAGCAGGCTGACCTCGCCGCCGATGAGCTGGGTGTGGGCGCGTGGGCCGCGCAGTTCGCGCAGCAGGCGCATCTGCGCGGCGATCTGTTCGTGGGTGTGGGGGCCGTCGACGCGGACCTGGTTGGCGTCTCTGGAGTGGTAGCAGGGGGTGCACTTGAGGTTGCACTTGGGGAAGACGCCGTGGGTGCCCTCGCAGCCGACGCCGTGCCGGCCGAGAATCTGGCCGGGGGTCCGGGCCGCGTCGGGGAGTTCCGCCCAGCGGCGCTCCATCGCCGCAGCGAACTCGGTGTCGTAGGGGCGGGTGGCACGTTCGAGGGCGCGCAGTGTCGCGGTGATCCGCATCAGTGGTTCTCCTGCGGGGTTCGAGCTGTACGAGCTGTGGCGGGCGACGAGGTGGGCCGGGCCCGGCGCAGGCCGCGCCACAGCAGCCAGGCGTACAGCAGCATCAGGGCATCCTCGACGAGGACGTACCAGCGCAACGGCTGGGGGAGGTAGGTGCCGAAGCAGCCGCAGTTGTCGAGCACGAGTCCCCGGGCGAACGCCTGAGAGGCCAGGACCGCCCACACCACCGCCACGCCGGTATACAGCCAGACGGGCGTGGTGGCGCGGGAGCGGGGCCGGGCAAGGAACCAAACAGCCGTTACGGCTTGGGCGCTGATCAGCGCCACGGCCAGGGCGGTCGAGGCCGCACCGGATGTCAGTCCGTAGGTGGTCAGGATGGCGGGCATCGCGTCGAACGAAGCGGCCTGGCCGAGCGCCATCGCCGCGAGGAGCAGGCCCAGGACGAGACGAAGGATCACCGGATCACCCCTCTGCGGAGTTTCAGTAGCGCGCCGATGGGGCCGCTGCCCCGGGCGAGACGGGCGTAGACGTCGGCCAGCGCGGTGTGCCAGGGCCCGTCGGCGTAGGTGGGATAGGGGTGCACGGTGCGGGCGTAGTCGGAGGGCGTCCAGCCCAGGCGGACCGCCGCCGCGAGGTGGGCGATGGTCTCGCCGGCCCTCGGTGACACGACCGTGGCTCCGACGATCTTGCCGCGCGGGCCCAGCACCAGGGTGGTGAAGCCTTCGGTGCGGCCGTCGGCGACCGCCCGGTCGATCCGGTCGTTGTCCAAGGTGTGGAAGCGTGTGTCGTCGCCGTATTTCTCCCGCGCCTCGTCCGCGGTCAGGCCGACGCGGGCGATCTCGGGATCGGTGTACGTCACCCAGGGCACCGCCTGGTAGTCGATGGGGCGGCGCACGCCCAGCAGAGCGTCGACGGCGGCTGCTCCGCCCTGCGTGCCGCCCAGGTGGGTGAAGGCCGAGCGGCCGGTCACGTCTCCGGCGGCGTAGATCCGGTGGTTGGTGGTGCGCAGCCGTCCGTCGGTGCGGATATGGCCGGCGTCGGTGAGTTCCACGCCGGCCGCCTCCAGGCCGAGCCCGTGCGTGTGGGAATGGCGCCCCGTGACGGCCAGCAGGGCGTCGTAGGGCAGAGGACCACCGGGCCCGTGAACGGTGTCGGCATCGACTCTCTCGGCGCGGTAGCCGGTCAGTACGGTGACGCCCTCGGCCTCCAGCCGCTCCCGCAGCACCTGCGAGGCCCGGGGCTCCTCGCGCGGTACCAGGCGGTCCATCGCCTCCACGAGGGTGACCTGCGAGCCGAGCCTGGCGAACGCCTGGCCCAGCTCGCAGCCGATCGGCCCGCCACCGAGGACCACCAGGCGGCGCGGGAGTTCGGACAGCTCCCAGACTGTGTCGCTGGTCAGCGGCTCGGCCTCGGCCAGGCCGGGGACCGGTACCAGGGCCGGCGAGGAGCCTGTGGCGATCAGGGCGTACCGGAAGGAGACCTCCCGCTCGCCCGCGGTCAGGGTGCCCGGGCCGGTGAAGGACGCTGCCCCGTGCACCACGTGGACCCCGTACGGGGCGAGCGCGTCGGTGGAGTCGTGGGGTTCGATCGCGCCGATCGCCCGCTTCACCTCCGCCATGGCCGCCGCGAGGTCGGCCGGGCCGGACACCGGCGGGAGCCCGTAGGCAGCGGCGCGGCGGGCGGCCTGGACGTCGGCGGCGACATGCAGCAGTGCCTTGCTCGGCACACATCCTGTCCACAGGCAGTCCCCGCCCAGGCGGTCGCGTTCGACAAGCAGCGTGCGGGCGCCGAGGCGTCCGGCGGTTCGGGCCGCGGTCAGACCGGCGCTGCCGCCGCCGATGACCACCAGGTCGTACCTCTTCATGGCGCGGAACTCTCTGTCGGTGCGCCGTCGTGGGACGGCCGGCGCGGGCGGGGGACGGGAAGGGAACCCGTTGACACAGGCGGTGCCTTCCCTTTTTCGCCCCCACGATCACGGTCACGATGGCCCTCCCGCTTCATCCACGCGCCTGCGGCGTGTCCGAAACGGAATGCGTGACCAGCCCGGCAGGGTTCCCGAGGGGCAAGCACAGGGGGCGCGAGCCGCCTCCATGAGTCACAGGAGGGGCGAGGGCTGGATGGACGAACCGGACTGGCAGCGCTTCATCGCTGCATACCACCAGGAGCACGCCGGCATCACCGAGCAACTGTTCTCCCTGGCCGACACATCTCCCTACGCCTGGCTGGCCGAACCGCTGCGGGCTGTCGAGGGAACGGTCCTCGACCTGGCCTGCGGTTCAGCACCCACCCGTCAGGAGCTGCCGGACGCCGACTGGGTCGGGGTCGACCTTTCGGTCGCGGAACTGGCCGAGGCGGCTCGTCGGGGTCGCGGGCCGTTGGTGCGGGCCGCAGCGGACGCGCTCCCGGCTGCCTCGGCGAGCGTGGGGGCGGTCTGCGCGGCCATGTGCCTGCCGGTGGTCACGCCCCTGCCGCAGACGTGGGGAGAGATCCGGCGTGTGTTGCGGCCTGGCGGGACGCTCGCGGCGCTGGTGCCTTCCCAGTCCGGGCTCTCCCCGTCGGGCATGCTGGGCTGGGTCCGGGTGATGGCGGCCCTGCGCGCCGTGCGGCAGCCGTGGCCCAACCCGCAGGCCCGCGACCAACTGGCCTCCCTTCTGCGCGCGGCCGGGTTCCGCGTCCGCAGCGACGAGCGACACGTCTTCGCCCTCGCCATCGACTCGGCCGACGCGGCGGCCCTGCTGGCAGATGCCCTCTACCTGCCCGGCCTCACCGCCCACCGGGCTCAGGCCGCCAAGCGCACCCTCGCGAGATGGGCGGCCCCGGGGCGGCGTCTGGAACTGCCACTGCGTCGCGTCGTGGCCGACCTTTCTACCGACCAGCCGTCACAGGAGACAACATGAACCGCCCGGCAACCGGTCTGCCCGCGACCGAGCTTCCACCGTCCGCCACGGACCCGGACGAGGTGGGGCAGAGGCCGGCGCGTGCGGCGTGGATACGGCTGGCCTTCCTCGTGGTGGTGCTCCTGGCGCTCGGCTCCTGGGTGGCGTTGGGGGGCGGAGACCTGTTGCGTGATGTGCGCCAGTGGGTTGACTCGCTCGGGATGTGGGGGCCGGTCGTCTTCGCGGTCATCTACGCCCTGGCGGTGACGGCCCTGCTGCCCGGCTCCGTACTGACCGCCTCGGCCGGCGTGCTGTTCGGGCTTCCGGTGGGGGCCGGCGCGGTGCTCGTGGGAGCGACGGCGGGCGCGGCTCTCTCCTTCGGACTGGCACGCTGGCTGGGGCGTCCGGTGGTCGCCCGGTACGCGGGCTCGGGGCGGCTGGCCCGGCTGGACGCCTTTCTGACACGCCGGGGCTTCGTGGCCGTCCTCCTCGTGCGGCTGGTGCCGCTGTTTCCCTTCTCGGTGATCAACTACGGGGCCGGGGTGGCCGGTGTCCGCTTCTCCTCCTACGTCACAGCCACGGCCCTGGGCATCATCCCGGGCACCCTCGTCTACACCGGGCTCGGCGGATCCCTGGGCGACCCCGGCTCTCCGGGGCTGTGGATCGCGCTGGGCGCTCTGCTCGTGCTGAGCGCGGGCGGCTGGTGGGCGGCACGGGTGATCCGCTCCCGCGGTGCGGAGGTCAGCGCAGCTGCCGATAGCCGGTGACGACGCGGTGGGCCGCGGTGACAGCGACCACCGCGGCCCAGACCCAGGCGATCGTGTGGGCGAAGCCGGGCAGCAGGCACCACAGCGTGTGTACGGCGATGGTCTCGCCGCCTTCGGCAAGGCCGCCCAGAAAGTTCAGCGACCGGCCTCCCGACCGGCGGCCGTCACCGCGGCGCCCGGTACGTTCGGCGATGGAGGAGAAGGCCAGGAAGACAGTGCCGTTGACGTAGTAGGCGAGCAGGACGAGCAGGAACGGCAGTGCCGGACCGCCCACGCCGACGGCGACGCCGACGACGAACGCTCCGTAGACGAGGAAGTCGGCACTGATGTCGAGGAAGCCACCCGCTCCACTGCCCGCCGTGCCGCGGCGACGGGCCAGCGGCCCGTCCAGGCCGTCGGCGAGCCGGGACAGCAGCCACAGCACCGCAGCGGCCGACCACCAGCCGGCCGCTGCGGAACCAGCCGAGGCAAGACCCGTCAGCATGCCGAGCGCAGTCAGACGATGGGGCGTGACAGCGGGGCGGTCCAGCATCGCGGCAGCACGGTCCAGCGGACCGCTCAGTGCCGCCCTCGCCCGCACGTCCAGCATCGCTTGTCTCCTTCCGCCACACCGGCACGGTACCGGCGGACACACAAAGGGAAGCCTGCGAGCACCCGACCGTGTTCCGTTTCCGCGCAACGGATGTTCGCAGGATCGTCGCGCGGGAAACCACGAAGGACCAGCCGAAGGGGCAGCGCACATGCGGATACGGATGCGGCACAGCGGGCGGCGCGTCAAAAGAGCCACGGTTCTGGCCGCAGGGGCCGCCGTGGCCGGGCTGCTGACGGCCGCCTGCTCCAGCCCCGGCACCACGGGGGCCGAGCCGCCCGCGAAGGACTGGGCCCAGCTGCGCGCCGACGCGAAAGGCCAGAGCGTCAACCTGTTCATGTACGGCGGCGACAAGGGAGCCAACTCCTACGTCGACGACGAAGTCGCCCCGGCGGCGAAGAAGCTGGGCATCACGGTCAGGCGCGTCCCCGTCGCCGACACCCAGGACGCCGTGCAGAAGATCCTCGGCGATCAGCGGGCCGGCAAGGACAGCGGCGGTGCGGTGGACCTGGTGTGGGTCAACGGAGAGAACTTCCGCACCGGAAAGCAGGCGGACCTGTGGCTGTGCGGATACACCGGCCTGATGCCGAACCAGAAGTATCTGGACAGTACCGACCCCACCCTCACCCAGGACTTCGGCACCCCGGTCGACGACTGCGAAACGCCCTGGAGCCGGGCCCAGTTCGCGTTCGTCTACGACTCGGCCAAGCTCGCCGATCCGCCCCGGAGCACGGCCGCCCTGACCGAGTGGATCAAGCAGAACCCCGGTCGCTTCACCTACCCGGCACCGCCCGACTTCACCGGCTCGGCCTTCGTACGGCAGATCCTCCTCGCCCGCGCCCAGGATGAGCCCGTCCCCCCTGCCTACAGCAAGAAGGCGTACGAAACCGTCGCCCCCGGCCTGTGGAAGGACCTGAACGCGCTGAAGCCCGCCCTGTGGCGGCAGGGTGCCACCTACCCGAAGGACCAGGCTGCACTGAACGACCTCTTCGCCAACGGCGAGGTCGACATGACGATGACCTACGGCCCCGCAGAGGTCCCGGCCCTCGTCGACAAGGGCCAGTTCCCGCCGAGCACACGGGTGTTCGTGCCCGAGGACGGAACCCTGGGCAACACCAGCTATCTCGCGGTGCCCAAGAACGCCGCCCACCGTGAGGCGGCGCTCGTGCTGTCCGACCTGATGCTCTCGCCCGAGCTGCAGTACGCCAAGGCCCGGCCGGGCGGCTGGGGCGCCTACACGGTGCTGGACCAGGAACGGCTGCCCGAGCAGTGGCGAGAGAAGTTCGCCTCGCTGACAACGCCGGAGACGACACTTCCGATCGAGGAACTCTCGCGAAACGCCCGCCCCGAACTGAGCGGTGACTGGGTGGGGCCGCTGGACAAGGGCTGGAAGCAGGAAGTCGCTTCCGCCCCGTGACCGTACCGATGCCGCCGCGATGGCGGGGCCTGCTGCTGACGGCTCCGGCCCTGGCCGTCGTCGCCTTCGCCGGCGGTGCCCTGCTGCTCGCAGCCCGCGGCAGCATTGCCGATGGCCTGGGCCGGGGCTGGAGCCTCTCCGCCTATGCGGGGCTCCTGCAAGACCCGGCCTTCGCCGATTCCCTGCTGCTCAGCCTGAAGATCGCGACGCTCAGCACCGTGGCGTCGGCTGCGCTGGCACTGGCCGTGGTGGGTGCGGTGAGTGGCTCCCGCCGCGGCCGGGCCGCCCTGGAGACCGCCGCCCGCGCCACGCTCGCCGTCCCGCACCTGCTCGCCGCCGCGGCGTTCGCACTGCTGCTCTCCGGGTCGGGAATCATCTCCCGGCTCACCCACGCCGCGGGATGGACCGACGGGCCCGCGGACTTCCCCGCACTCGTCGCCGGCTCCACCCCCAGCGCCGTTCTGCTCACCTACGTATGGAAAGAGGCCCCCTTCGTCACGATCATGCTGCTGGCCGCCTACACCCCCGCCGTACGCGACCTGGAGAACGCGATACGCACCCTGGGGGCGGGACGGCTGCGCCGACTGAGGCACGTCACCCTGCCGCTGCTCGCCCCGGCGCTCACCGAGGCGTGCCTGCTGGTCTTCGCGTTCACCTTCGCCGCCTACGAAACTCCAGCGCTGCTGGGAGCGACCGTCCCGCGTGCCTTGCCCGTAGAGGCCGTCGAGCTCTACCGCTCGGTGGAACTCGCCGACCGGCCCGCCGCCCTGGCCCTCGCCGTCGTGATCGGCATGGTGATCGCCCTCGCGGCCCTCGCCGCCGCGGCGATCTCCCGCCGGCTGCTCCTGGCAAGGACCGGACCATGAGGCGGGCCCTGCACAGCGCCGGATTCGCGCTGCTCACCGTCTGGATCGCAGCGCCCTTGCTGCCCCTGCTGATCTGGGCCTTCGCCGGGCGGTGGGTGTATCCCGCACTCGTCCCCCAGGACTTCACCCTCCGCGCGTGGGACCAGGCCGCCGCCCCCCAGCAGCAGGTGATCGCCGCGACCGGCACCTCGCTGGGACTCGCGCTGACCACCGCCGTGACCGCCACCGTGCTCGGGGCGCTGGCCGCGCGGGGCCTGGTCCTGTACCGCCCACCGGCTGCGGGACTGGTGCGTCTGCTGCTGCTCGCCCCCGTTCTGGTGCCCCCGTTCGCGCTGGCGGTCGGCGTCCAGGAAGTGTTCGTCCGGGCCGGACTGTCCGACCAGCCGGCCGGGGTCGCCCTCGTTCATCTGGTGCCCGCCCTGCCCTACACCGTCCTCGTCATGATCGGCGGCTACGCCACCTACGACGTGCGCATGGAGCAGACCGCCCGCACCCTCGGCGCGTCCCGAAGCGCCGTTCTCCGCCACGTCACCCTGCCCGCACTCGCCCCGGCCCTGCTGGCTTCGGCGACCCTGGCCTTCCTCGTCTCCTGGAGTGAGTACCTGATGACCGTGCTGGTCGGGGGCGGGGTCGTCACCACACTGCCGCTCTTGCTGTTCTCCACGGCCGCGGGCAGCGGGAACCAGGCCCTGACCGCCGTACTGGGCATCCTCACCGTCGCCCCACCCATCCTCCTTTTCGGCGTGGGTGCGGCACTGCTGCGACGTCACCGGGCAGCCTGGGCCGACGCCGAACCTGCTTCTTCCTCTTCCTCCGCCGCACCGGGAATCGAGCGCTGACCGTCATGCCCTTCTTGTCCTCCACTTCCGCCCCCGGCCTGCGCCTGGAGCGGATCACCGTCACCTATCCGGGGCACCGCGAGCCCGTCCTGGACGGACTCGACCTCGATGTGGACGACGGCCGGCTGCTGGCCCTGCTCGGCCCCTCCGGCTGCGGCAAGACCACCACCGTGCAGGTCGCCTCCGGACTCCTCACCCCCGGCCGGGGCGCCGTATACCTCCGTGGCACCGAGGTGACCCGGGTCCCGCCGGAACACCGCGGTGCCGCGGTGGTCTTCCAGCAGCCCATGCTGCTGCCGCACCGCACGGCGCTGGACAACGTGGCCTTCCCCGCCCGCATGCGGGGCCGCTCCCACCGCGACGCCCGCACCAGCGCCCTCGCACACCTGGAGCGCGTCGGCCTCGACGCACTCGCGGACCGCTACCCCCGCCAGCTCTCCGGGGGCCAGGCCCAGCGCGTCGCCCTCGCCCGGGCACTGGCCGCCGAACCGGCGGTGCTGCTCCTCGACGAACCGTTCAGCGCCCTTGACCCGAGCCTGCGGCACACCATGCGCGACCTGCTCACCACGGTCCAGCGAGAGCTCGCGGTGACCACCGTGCTGGTCACCCACGACCAGACGGAGGCCGCTGCCGTCGCCGACACCGTCGCCCTGCTCGACCGGGGCGGTCTCCTGCAGCAGGCGCAGCCCGCCGACCTCTATGCCCGCCCGGCCTCCCTGGCCGTGGCCCGCTTCCTCGGCTGCCCCACCGCGCTCCCCGGCCACGTCACGCCGCAAGGACGTTTCGCATGTCCTCTGGGAGAACTGGACCTGCCCGACGCCGTCGCCCACCGCGGCCCCGGCCACCTGGTGATCCGCCCCGAGGCCGTCCAGCTCGGCACCGGCCCGGACACCGTGGCCGCCGTGGTGCACAGCGTGCGCCCGGAAGGCGCCTTCACCGCTCTTGTCGCCGACACGGCCGCAGGCCCCGTACACGTACTTCTTCCGCCCGGCAGGCCACCTGCCCCGTCGGAGCATGTCCGGCTGCACCTGCCCGTCGCGCATCGCTGGGTGGTGCCGCGAGCGGGCTGAGCGCTGTTCCGGTCGTGCTCCGGCAGAGAGGGAATGACGACGGCCGCGCAGCGGGTTTCCGTCGCGGCCCGGCGAAGCACCGACTCGCGCACGGCAACTGACTCATCAGGGAGAGACATGGCGACGACCGATGTATCCACAGACCAGCAGGCAGCCGAGGCGTCCGTTGCGCAATCGGTCAGGGACTACTACGGGAAGGTCCTCGCCTCCTCCGCCGACCTGAAGACAACGGCCTGCTGTACGGACGTGGCACCGCCGCCCCATATCGCCGCGGCGCTCGCCGAGGTCCACGACGAGGTCATGGAGCGCTTCTACGGCTGCGGTTCACCCATCCCGCCCGCTCCGGAAGGAGCCACCGTGCTCGATCTGGGCTCCGGCAGTGGCCGGGACGTCTACGTGCTCTCCCAACTGGTCGGCCCCACGGGCCGTGTGATCGGCGTCGACATGACCGAGGAACAACTCGCCGTCGCCCGCCGCCACCAGGACTGGCACGCCGAACGGTTCGGCCACGCCAACACCGACTTCCGGCACGGCTACATCGAGGACCTGGCCGGGGCAGGAATCCCGGACGCCTCCGTGGACGTCGTGGTCTCCAACTGCGTGGTGAACCTCTCCCCGGACAAGCCGCGCGTCCTGTCCGAGATCTTCCGCGTCCTCAAACCCGGCGGTGAGCTGTACTTCTCCGACATCTTCTCCGACCGGCGCCTGCCCACCTCACTGCTCGACGACCCGGTCCTGGTCGGCGAATGCCTCGCAGGCGCCCTGTACACGGAGGACTTCCGCCGTGCCCTGGAACGCGCCGGCTGCCCTGACGCCCGTACCGTGGCTGCCTCCCCGGTGACGATCAGTGACCCGGACATCGAGCGGAAGATCGGCTTCGCCACCTTCACCTCCCGCACCATCCGCGCCTTCAAGCTCCCGCTGGAGGACCGCTGCGAGGACTACGGCCAGGTCGCCGTCTACCACGGCACCATCGCCGAGCACCCGCACGCCTTCGATCTCGACGACCACCACCGCTTCCACACCGGCAAACCGGCGCTCGTCTGCGGCAACACCGCCGACATGCTTGCCGCCACCCGCTACGCCGCCCACTTCACCGTCACCGGTGACAAGAGCCAGCACTTCGGCCTGTTCCCCTGCACCCCCGCAGAGGGAGCAGCCGCGCCGGGCCCGGGCGCCGCGCCCGGCTGCTGCTGACCAGCCTGCCCGCGGGCGGGCCGGGGCTGACCGCGGTCCGACGGGCTGGGGACCGGCGGGCGTCAACCGCTGGGCCGGTCCCGGCCCGTCGGCGCGCTGAGGTCTTGAGCGAAGCGCCGCACCCGGGCCGACGCGAGGGAAGGGGGCGTCCGCTGGGGACTGTGCCGGAGCGACGCCTTGATCAGCCGCAGAAGCTGCAGACTGCCGCTGCAGGCCCAGCAGCAGGCGATGTGAGCAGCCACCTGCATACGGTGCGCACCGGTGAGCTGCCCGTCGGCGTACGCCTCCACCTCGCCGCGCAGCCGCATATGCCGGATCTTCTCCCGGCACTCGGCCCACACTCGCCCTGGCCCGGGAACGCGCTGCTTCTTCATGCAGCGGAAACCCCTCCAGTCGTACGCGGCATTCCAGCCTGTGCAGGGCTCCTCGCCCGGCCATGCGGTCCGTAGCGGCCTCGGAGCGGATCGCAGACCACAAGAAGAAGGAAGAAGATGGAATGCTGATCCAGGTAGAAGGGGTTTCCACCGTGTGGAAGACGAAGTGACAGCGCCACCGGACTCTGCGGACCCGCGGGGTCAGGCGTTCGCCGCCTATGTGCTGCCGGAGGTGGAGGTGCTGCTGCGGGTGGCGATGACGCTGACCGCGCAGCCGGCAGACGCAGAGGATCTCGTGCAGGACACCTTGCTGCGCGCCTACCGGGCCATCGACGGTTTCGACGGGAAACATCGGCGCGCGTGGCTGCTGACGATCATGCGGCGGGCGGAGATCAACCGGCACCGCCGCCGCCGTCCGCACCTCCTGGACGATCCGGACGCCGATCTGGACCGGCTCAGCTCCACGGGCCCGAGCGGATCGGCGGAAGAGATCGTGGTGGGTGAGGCGTTCGACGAGGTGGTGGACGAGGCCCTGTGCGCGCTGCCGGACAAGCACCGTCAGGTGGTGCAGCTGGTGGACATCGACGGCCTCACCTACGCGGAGGCCGCCCACCTGCTGGATGTCCCCGAGGGGACCGTGATGAGCCGGCTGCACCGGGCGCGCAAACGGATACGGGCGCGACTGGCCACAGCAGGACTGGCGCCGAAGCGAGGTGTGATGTGAACAAGCGTCCATGGTGGCGGCGTGCAGCGGCGGAGCGCCGGATGAACTGCCTGCAGGTCGGGCGCGTGCTGCAGTCCTACCTCGATGGCGAAACGGACGAGGTCACCGCACGCCGGGTCGCGGCCCATCTGGAGGACTGTCGGCGCTGCGGCCTGGAGGCGTCCGTCTACCGGGAGCTCCACGATGCGCTGGCCCGCCGGGCGGAACCGGACGGTGGAGCGGTGGAGCGGCTGCGGGCATTCGGCGCTTCGCTCATGAGCGACCCGCCGGCCGGGGACGACGACGCGGAACATGGCACGACGCCCCCGGCGGGCGCCTAGAGATCCCTCTTCGCGGAGAGGGAGATCTCAGAGAAGCCAGCTGAGCAGGCCCAGGCCGCCACCGTAGTAGCCCCCGTACGGGTACGCGCTGTGCCCGTCACAGTCGCGGTCGTAGCGGTCTTGGCCCCGGTGGTCCGAGGTCACCGCAGCGGCCGAAGCCCCATGCTGCGGGGCAGCGGACGAGGTGCCGGGCGCGCCGATGACGGCGCCGGCGGCCAGCAGGGTGGCGGCGGTGCCGAGGGTGGCCCGGAGCAGAAGACGGTTTCGCATAATCGAACAAGCGGCCGTACATGTGGTGGACGGGCTCTCGCACCGGGAGGTGCATCCTGATGTTCCGGACGGCGTCCGCGCTCTTCGCGAACGGGGGTTCCGACTGGTGACCATGACCAACGGCAGTTCGGACCTTAGCAAGCGGCTCCTCGGCCGAGCCGGGCTAGCGGACTGCTTTGAGAGCCATCTGGACGCGAGCGGGCCACAGCGCTGGAAACCGGCCCAGGCCGCCTACCAGTACGTCGTGGAGCAGGTCGGCGTACGTCTGGATGAGGCGGTGCTGGTGGCAGTGCACCCGTGGGATGTGGACGGTGCGCAGCGTGCTGGGCTCGGCGGCGCATGGCTGCGGCGGGACGCAGCGGATTACCCGCAGGTCATGCTGCCTCCCACCTACACGGTAGGCAATCTCCGTGAACTTGCGGAAACCCTCGCATAGGCCCGCCCCAGACCCGTTGTTCGCCTCCGGTGTGGAGCGCGTTTTCCGTCCCCACGGCCTGGAAACGGCGTGCTCCTGAGCCGCCGGGCGTCAATGGAAGCCTGTTTGGCACGAAGCGGGTTCCCCCAGCGTCGGATGACGGATTTCCGGCTCTGGGAAATGGAGAATGAGTACACAGAGTTCGCGGTGGGGTCGGCACTGCTTGCCGGCCATGCGACCTACGGCGTGGTGGCCGCCCTGGTCTGCGTGGCAGTCCTGTAGACACTGCCCATGACGTCGAGGTCACAGGGATGTTGCCATGAGTGCTGAGGAGTTTCCGCCCGAGGGGCGGCTCGGTGCGCGCGGGTATGCCGTTTCCGTCAGCGGTGTTGTCCGGTCCGAATGGAGGGTGGCTGAGTGATGTCCTCGCGGATCGCCGATTACGGAATGCTGGCCGACGGGAGCTCCGCCGCCCTTCTCGATCGCTGCGGGTCCATCGACTGGATGTGTGTGCCGCGCTTCGACAGTCCCGCGCTGTTCGCACGGCTGCTCGACCCCGAGGCCGGGCACTGGTCGATCACACCAGTCGGCCGATTCGAGGCGACGCGCCGTTACCTGCCGGGCACGCTGGTCATCGAGACGACGTTCACCACCGCGTCCGGCGTGGCGCGGCTGCGCGACGCCCTCGCGGTTCCCGAGGGGCAGCGCGGCCACGAGCTGGGCATGTCGCCGCCGCACGAGCTGCTGCGCGAGATCGAGGGGGTGAGTGGCGATGTCGCGTTCGACGTGGAGCTGGTGCCCCGTCCCGAATACGGTCTGGTACGGCCGCTGTTGCGGCTCACGGACGGTGGGATGCGCACGTTCGGTGGGCCGAACCAGATCGCCGTGCGCTCCCCCGTTCCGCTGGAGTCCGGCGAGGCATGCGTACGGGCGAAACTGCGCGTGGCGGCTGGGCGGCGCTTCGGCTTCTCCCTGGTGTGGGCGCCCCCGGAAGTGGCGCCGCCCGAACCGACCACTCCGGAGCGGGTGGCGGAGCGGATTGACGACACCGTCGAGGCGTGGCGGTCCTGGGAAGCCGAGCACGACATCTACCAGGGCCCGCACCGCGACCTGGTGCTGCTGTCGTCCCGGGTCCTCAAGGGGCTCACCTATCGTCCGACCGGCGCCATCGTGGCCGCGCCGACGACCTCACTGCCGGAGGCGGTGGGAGGGACGCGCAACTGGGACTACCGCTACGCCTGGATCCGCGACGCCAGCCTGACTCTGGAAGCCCTCTACCACGGGTCATGCCCGGACGAGGCGGCCGATTTTGTCTCCTTCATGACCAGCTCTGCCGGTGGGACCTCCGGGGCGGACTCGTCCCTGCAGATCATGTACGGCGTCGGCGGCGAGCACGACCTGAGCGAACGCCAGCTGCCGCACCTGCGCGGATGGCGGGACTCCCGCCCGGTCAGAGTCGGCAACCAGGCATGGGCGCAGACCCAGCTCGACGTCTACGGCGAACTGCTGAACGCCCTGCACCTCTACCAGGAGCGGCTCGGCGACCTGCATCCGGAGATCCAGCGCTTCGCCGCCGGACTGGCGGACACGGCGGTGCGCCGCTGGCAGGAGCCCGACGCCGGCATGTGGGAGATGCGCGGGGAACCGCGCCATCACCTGTCGTCCAAGGTGCTGTGCTGGGTGGCGCTGGACCGCGCGGTGAAACTCGCGCCCCGCCTGGGCGGGCACGCGCGTCCTCAAGCCTGGGCAGCCGAGCGGGACCGCATCCACGCGGCGGTGCTCGAACGCGGCTGGAGCGAGCGACGCGGCGCCTACACCCAGGCGTTCGACTCCGACGAACTCGACGCCGCCGCCCTGCTCATGCCGCTCTACGGCTTCCTGCCCGCCACCGACGCACGCATGAACGCGACCATCGAGGCGATCGCCCGCGATCTCACCGATGACGGGCTGGTGCTGCGCTACCGGCTGACCGACGACCGCAACCTCGACGGACTCGAAGGCAGCGAGGGCACCTTCGTGCTCTGCTCGTTCTGGCTCGCCGCCGCCCTCGCCCAGGCCGGCCGGCCGGACCGCGCGCAGGCCCTTTTCGACCGCGTCGCCGGTTTCGCCAACGACCTGGGGCTGCTCGCAGAGGAGATCGACCCGCGCACCGGTGAGCTGCTCGGAAACTTCCCGCAGGCGTTCAGCCACATCGGGCTCATCAACGCGGCGGCGGCCATCGACCAGGCCAACGGCGCGCTACCTCGCCACGACGCCGACCCGGCGCACTGAACTCTCTGCCGACCGCATGGGAACGCAGTAGCGCTCTTGCGCCGCTGCACGAGGGACAAGGAAGGGATGGAGCGGGAGTCCCCACGGGGTTCCCGGTATAGGCCGAAGCGGGACGGAAAGTACCTCAGCGAGGAGACGGACATGGCGCAGGAGACTGATGTCGTGGTGATCGGGATGGGCGTGGGCGGTGAGCATGTCGCCGAGCGCCTGGCGGAGGAAGGGCTGGACGTCGTCGGGGTCGAGGCGGAGCTGGTCGGCGGCGAATGCCCGTACTGGGCCTGCATCCCGAGCAAGATGATGATCCGCGGCGGTCACCCGGGAGCTCGACGCCATACCCGTCGCCCGGCTGCAGGACGTCACCGAAGGACGCCTGCGGCTGGGGAACGTCGAGAAGAACGGCCTCGGCACGGTGGGCCGTGTCCTCGAAGCGGGCCCCTACCGGTTGCGGCAGATTCCCGGTGTCGGGCAACGCACCGTCGACCAGATCCTCGCCGCTGCCCGCCGGCTCTCCGAAGCGGTGCACGAGACGGTGGCCGTCCACATCGACGTGGACAGGCCGGAGCCGAGCACCACCGCGCTCGTCATGGCCCTGCACGTACTGGTGGAAGCCGGCCCGGACGCCCGGCGCGCGGTGGACCGAGCCGCGGCCCTGTCGGAACGGCTCGGCCCGTTGCTGGCCGACGCGAGGCTCGCCGCCGGCCGTGTCAGGATGCTGCTGGCCGGCCGGCAGAAGAGGGCATGTGCCGTGACGGCGGTAGCCGAGATCCGCTCACTGGTGGACGAGGCGGAGCAGGCCGGCCTGCCCGAACTGCTCGCCCAGGCCTCGGTGGACCTGCTGCGTGGATCTTCGTCCGACATCGCGGCATGGGTGGACTTCGAGCTCCGCTCCGCGGAGTACTACAGCCTGCTCGCCGAGATCGCCGGGCGGCCGCCGGACACGGCGGCCGCCGAGGGGTTCCTGCCGGAGGAGATCGCCGAGCGGGTACGGACGCAACAGCTCGACGACTCGCACCGGCGGGTCTCCCTGCGCGGTTATCAGGCGTTCGGCGCGCGGTTCGTCCTCGCGCAGCGCAAGGTGGTACTCGGCGACGAGATGGGTCTCGGGAAGACCATCCAGGCGATTGCCGTGCTGGCACACCTGGCCGCCGAGGGGCAGAGCCATTTCATGGTCGTCTGCCCGGCGAGCGTTCTCGTGAACTGGACCCGGGAGATCGAGGCCCGCAGCGCCCTTCGCGTCACGGTGCTCCACGGCCCCGACCGGCACTACGCGTTCGCCGACTGGAAAGGGCGGGGCGGGGTGGGGGTGACCACCTTCGACGCGCTCCGCGGATTTCCGGCGCCCGGCGGCGGCGAGGTCGGACTGCTCGTCGTCGACGAAGCTCACTCCGTGAAGAACCCGAAGACCAAGCGGTCGCAGTCGGTCGCCCTGTGGACGGAGCGTTGTGAGCGCACCCTCTTCATGACCGGAACCCCGATGGAGAACCGGGTCGCGGAGTTCCGCAACCTGGTCCAGATGCTCGACGGAGGGGTGGCGGACTCCCTCGGCGAGCGGGACGCCTTGGCCGGATCGGTCACCTTCCGCAAGGCCGTCGCCCCGGTCTACCTGAGGCGCAACCAGGAAGACGTGCTGACGGAACTCCCGAGTCTTCAGCAGACCGACGAGTGGGAGCAGCTGAGCGCGTCGGACGAGGAGGCGTACCGCGAAGCCGTGCGCGCGGGCAACTTCATGGCGATGCGCAGGGCCGCGTACCTGCGTCCCGAGAAGTCGGCCAAGCTGGACCGGCTCCGCGAGATCGTTCAGGAAGCCGCCGAGAACGGGCAGAAGACAGTACTCTTCTCCCATTTCAAGGACGTGCTGGGCGTGGTGGAGGCGTCCCTCGCGGTGGGTCCCACCGCCGGTACCCCGATGCTCGGTCCGCTCACCGGCAGTATCCCGGCCGGACGGCGGCAGCAGATCGTCGAC
The DNA here is from genome assembly GCF_002910825.1 of Streptomyces sp. SM1. Lineage (GTDB taxonomy): Bacteria > Actinomycetota > Actinomycetes > Streptomycetales > Streptomycetaceae > Streptomyces > Streptomyces okerensis. Next base: position 28,710 of record NZ_NEUB01000278.1, read on the forward strand.
GACTTCGCCGGGGTCTCAGGGCCGGCGGTGCTCCTGGCGCAGATCCAGGCGGCCGGCGTCGGCCTCAATATGCAGGCTGCGTCCGTCGTCATCATCTGCGAACCACAGATCAAGCCGACCCTCGAACACCAGGCAGTGGCCCGGGCCCACCGCATGGGGCAGGTGCGGCCGGTTCACGTGCACCGCCTTCTCGCCACCGGGGGAGTGGATGAGCGCATGGTGAAGATGCTGGAGAAGAAGACCCGCCTGTTCGATGCCTACGCCCGCCGTAGCGCGGTGGCCGAAGCCACCCCGGACGCGGTCGACGTGTCGGACACCGAGCTGGCTCGCCGGATCGTCGAGGAGGAGCAGGCGCGTCTGGGCATGACGAACGCGAGGCCCCCGACCTCCGGCTGAGGCGCCCGCGAAGCAAGGGGCCGGGGCCGGTTCCCGGTTTCTGTGCCGCCACCGAGCCGGTGGTCTCCCTGGATGCTCACGAGGACCGGGTACGGGCCGCCCGCGCGACCGGGCCCCGCGGCTCCCGCCCGGCCGGGGCGGAGTGGGCGTGAGTCCGAAGGGCCGGTCGTCCCTCGGTCAGAACATGGCGATGGGGTTGACCGGTACGCCGTTGGACGCAAACTCTCCTGTGTGGGCCGAGAGTTGACCCACGTCGCTTCGGCCGGTGTGCGGGCGCCGGAGGGCCTCCTGGGCGTGGGGTCGAGGCGGGTCGTCGGCCGGTACCGAGGTCACGGGAACAGGGGCTCGTACGGCAGGTGATCGTCGTCCGGTGCGCGGGGTACGTGGTCCGGGGCCGTGCGTGCGGCCACGGCGAGCAGGCGAGCGGCAGCCTCCTCCTCGGGGACGGAGGTGAGGCCGAGGGCGTGCAGAAGGTGGTCGCGCTCGGCGTCGAAGTCCGGTTGGTCGTCCCGCAGTTCCGAGCCGAGTTCGCTGATCGTGAGGCCCTTCGCCAGGTCGCGCCAGTAGGGCAGTACGGCGATGAGCGTGAGGGCCTCGACGAGGTCGCCGCCGATCAGCGTGGCCCGGCCCTCCGAGTCGGCGTACAGGACGGGCCTGTCCCCGGACCCGGACTCCCCGCACAGGAAGTACGTGCCGCCGGCGCCGCAGCCGGCTATCGGGTGCAGGGGGATTCCGGTGGGAAGGGTGATGGCGGTGGTCCAGTCGGATCGGGCATGCCGGTCGAGCAGGGTGCGGAACTCGGCGAGACGCATGACCCGATTGCAGCACACGGCCGGGCGCCAGGTCTCGCGACGGAGAGGATCGTGCCAGCCGGCGAACCTCGGCACCGGCTGACGCGCTGCCGTCTGCCTGCGGCGGGACTCGGGTTCGGGTCCGGGTCCGGGTCCGGGGGAGCGTCCGGGTTCGGGTGCGGGTCCGGGGGGTCCGGGTTCGGGTTCGGGTCCGGGTTCGGGGGAGGGGATATTCGAGTCGGTTCTGGTCTCAACCGTCTCAATGGTTCGGCTGGTTGGAGTCTCCCGGGGAAGTAGGCCACTTTCCCCGCGGAACGGCAGGATGTTCCGGCGGTCGGCCGGTGGGCCAGGGTCCCGTCGTGTGTCCTGAGCTGTTGAACGGGGGACGAAGGGGGCTCGTGGGGCGTCTCGGGGGAGGCCGGTTGTCGCGGGTACGGCCCATCACCTCCGCGCGGGGCTCTTGTGCAATTCCTGTGGAACCCTCAATCTTTCGGCTGACGCACGGGATCCGGTCACCAATATTGGCATGATCCTGTCAGTGGCCGGTTTCGCCACCCGCGCCCCGTGCGCCGACCGCACCACCCCCCACAGCACACGCACCACCGACTGAGGAGGAACCCTCACATGGCAGTGATGCGTCACCCCCGGCGAAGACTGGCCACCCTCGGCGCCGCGGCCTCCGCGGCGCTCGTCGCGAGCCTCGTCTCCGCTCTCCCCGCAGGCGCGGCCCCGGCCGCCTCCGAAGGCCGCGTCCAGTACGAGGGCGCCGCGAACGCGGTGGCCGGCAGCTACATCGTGACCCTGAAGGCGGACGAGGCCCGTTCCGGTACCGCCGAGGGCCGGGCCGTCGCCAAGAAGCACGGCGTCGAGATCGAGCGGACCTACACCAAGGCCCTGAACGGCTACGAGGTCGAGGCCTCCGCGGCCGAGGCCAGGCGTCTCGCCGCCGACCCGGCCGTCGCCTCGGTGATCCAGAACCGCACCTTCCACGTCACCGGCACCCAGCCCAACCCGCCCTCCTGGGGCCTGGACCGGATCGACCAGGAGAACCTGCCGCTCGACAACTCGTACACGTACCCGGATTCGGCCGGGGAGGGCGTGACGGCGTACGTCATCGACACGGGTGTCCGTATCACCCACAACGACTTCGGCGGCCGGGCCTCCGACGGCTACGACGCCATCGACAACGACAACACCGCCCAGGACGGCCACGGTCACGGCACCCACGTCGCCGGCACGGTCGCGGGCAGCGCCTACGGAGTGGCGAAGAAGGCGAAGGTCGTCGGCGTCCGGGTGCTGAACAACTCCGGTTCCGGCACCACCGCACAGGTGGTCGCCGGTATCGACTGGGTGGCGCGGAACGCGGTCAAGCCGGCCGTCGCCAACATGTCCCTCGGCGGCGGCGCGGACAGCGCCCTCGACACGGCCGTCCGCAACGCCGTCGCCTCCGGCGTCACCTTCGTCGTCGCGGCCGGCAACGAGTCGACCAACGCCTCCACCAAGTCCCCGGCCCGGGTGGCCGAGGCGATCACCGTCGGTGCGACCACGTCCAGTGACGCCCGCGCCAGCTACTCCAACTACGGTTCCGTACTGGACGTGTTCGCGCCGGGCTCGTCCATCACCTCCGCCTGGCGCACCAGCGACACGGCCACCAACACCATCTCCGGTACGTCCATGGCGAGCCCGCACGTCGCCGGTGCCGCCGCCCTCCACCTGGCCGACAACCCCTCGGCCACCCCCGCCCAGGTCTCCTCCGCGCTGACCTCCGCCGCCACCACCGGCGTCGTCGGCAACCCGGGCAGCGGATCGCCCAACCGCCTGCTGAACGTGGGCGAGGGCGGCACCACCCCGCCTCCTCCGCCCGGTGACCGCTTCGAGAACACCGACGGTGCCACCATCGCCGACAACAGCACCGTCGAGTCCGCGGTGACCGTCTCCGGCGTCTCCGGCAACGCGCCCTCGAACCTGGCCGTCGAGGTGGACATCACCCACAGCTACATCGGCGACCTCCAGGTCCAGTTGATCGCCCCCGACGGCACGGCGTACACGCTGAAGTCGTACGGCACCGGCGGCAGCGCGAACGACATCGACACCACGTACACCGTCGACGCGTCCGCGGAGTCGGCGAACGGCACGTGGAAGCTGCGCGTCAGCGACAACGCGTGGTGGGACAGCGGCCGTCTGAACAGCTGGGCCCTGCAGTTCTGACCTGACTCCGCCCGGAACGCCGGGCAGCACCCTCGCCCCCGGGAAGGCCCCCGGGGGCGAGGCGTGTCACCTCCGCCTACGATGCGCCTCGTGTCCATACCTCCGCCCTACGGGCCACCGCACGCCGGGGGCCCGCAGGACCCTCAGAGTCAGTACCCCGCCGCACCTCCCCGAGGCGCCCACCCGTCACCGGAGTCGCCCTACGGGGGACAGCCCGGTTTCGCGCCGTACGGGCTCTACGGCCCCTACGGTCCGCGTCCGCCGGCCGCCGTCAACGGAGTCGCCATCGCCTCCCTGGTCCTCGGCGTGCTGTGCTTCGTACCGGCGCTCGGGCTGGTTCTGGGGCTGATCGCCCTGCGGCAGATCAAACGGCGCGGCGAGCGCGGCCGGGGGATGGCCGTCGCGGGCTCCCTGCTGTCGTCGCTGGGGCTCGCCCTGTGGACGCTGATGCTCGCCACCGGGGCCGCCGCCGACTTCTGGGAGGGCGTCAAGGACGGGGCGCGTGCCGACAGCATCCTCGCCCTGCGCGCGGGCGACTGCTTCAACTCGCCCGCGGGTCTGGAGGGAGCGGCCGACAGGGCCTCCCAGGTGCCCTGCGACCGGGCGCACGACGGAGAGGTCTTCGCCGTCGTCACCCTGCCCGGCGGCGCCTACCCGGGCGACGGCTCCCTCGGCGACACCGCCGACGAGCGGTGCTACGGCCTCCGGGACGACTACGCCATGGACCGCTGGGCGCTGCCCGCCACCGCGGAGGTGTACTACTTCGTCCCGACCCCGCAGAGCTGGCGTTTCGGCGACCGAGGGATCACCTGTGTCTTCGGCCACCGGGACGGGCGGTCCCGCCTGACCGGCTCGCTGCGCCGGGACGAGACCACGCTCGACACGCACCAGCGGGCCTATCTGGAGGCAGCCCGGGTGCTCAACACCGCCCTGGACAACGCTCCCGGCACCGAGTTCGCCGAGAACGACCTGCCGGGGCACACGGCCTGGGCGGGCGAGGTGGCGGATGCGGTGGCCGAGCAGACCCGGATGCTGCGCGCGCACCGGTGGCCGGCCGGTGCGCGGCAGCCCGTGGGCGAGCTCGCCGACGGACTGGCCGAGGCGGAGAAGGAGTGGGCGAAGGCCGCCGGGGCGCAGGACGCGGACACCTACTACGAGTACTCCGAGCGGGGCGTGGAGCTCCTCGACCCCCGTATGACCGTCACCACACGCAAAGCTCTGGGCCTGGCCGACTCCATGCCCCGCTACGAGGAGCGGAGGGAACGGGAACCGGACAGCGGTGACATGAAGGTGTGACAGGCGCCATAGCGGGGAGAAAGTGCCTGCGTAAAGCCCTCACCGGGCGGATGTCATCACATCGAGTGAATCTCTGGCCTTCACTTGCCTGGGACAACCTACGGTTGCCACGCTGTTGCTGTCTGTACAACCTGATGGGAGCGGCCCGTGACATTCGGTGAGCAGCCGGCGTACCTGCGCGTCGCGGGTGATCTCCGCAAGAAGATCGTCGACGGCCGTCTGCCCCCGCACACCCGGCTCCCCTCGCAGGCGAGGATCCGCGAGGAGTACGGCGTCTCGGACACGGTCGCGCTGGAGGCCCGCAAGGTGCTCATGGCCGAGGGGCTCGTGGAGGGCCGCTCCGGCTCGGGGACGTACGTGCGCGAGCGTCCGGTGCCCCGGCGGGTCGCCCGCTCGGGGTTCCGGCCGGAGCGCGGGGCCACGCCGTTCCGTCAGGAACAGGCCGACCTCGGCGTCCGCGGCACCTGGGAGTCGAGCAGCGAGCAGGCGGACGCCGGTGCCGCCGTCGCCGGCCGGCTCGGTATCGAGCCCGGCGACCGGGTGATGCGCACCAAGTACCTCTTCAGGGAGGCCGGCGAGCCGATGATGCTCTCCACCTCGTGGGAGCCGCTGGCCCTCACCGGCCGGACACCCGTGATGCTGCCCGAGGAGGGCCCGCTCGGCGGCATGGGTGTCGTCGAGCGCATGCGCGCCATCGACGTGCTCGTGGACAACGTCACCGAGGAGGTCGGCGCCCGCCCCGGCCTCGCCGAGGAGCTGGTCCTGCTGGGCGGCGTCCCCGGACACGTCGTCCTGGTCGTCCAGCGCACCTACTTCGCCTCGGGGCGCCCGGTCGAGACCGCCGACGTGGTCATCCCCGCCGACCGCTACCGGGCCGCGTATCACCTGCCGGTGAAGTAGCACCGCCCCGCACCGGTCCGCCTGCCCGGACCGGCCCACGCTGCCCGGACCGGCCCACGCTGCCCGGACCGGCCCACGCTGCCCGCACCGGCCCACGCTGCCCGCACC